>JAADIU010000346.1:0-7339 GCA_013151185.1 Planctomycetota bacterium | reverse complement strand
GGTACAGTTTTCAGGAGATTCTTGTGCATGCCTCTACCGTACTTCGAGAGAGGCGGTCGGGTCTTGGAACTTTGTGGTATGCTTTGTTGCGAGTGAACACACTCTAGCAAAGGGACAGCGATGATGACTCGAAGATTGATGCACTCTATCGGTATCAAGAAGATTGGTGGGATGGCGCTGGTGTTGTCGGTGTTGTCCTTCGTTGCGATGGCCTGCGTGGCTGGGCAGCCGGGAGCCCAGCTCAACGATCCAACAGGCGTCGACCCCGGTGGCCAGAACACTATTGTAGAGGGAGGTAAGGGTCTGCAACAGGCCGATCCCGAGCCGGTGGAACCGAAGTGCCCGCCGAAATCTTTGACCTACACCAATGGTTCCAGTGGAGCGGTGAACGTCAGCTATGTATGTGAGGGGGGCAGCGGAGGCATAACCACCGTCCCCGCAGGTGGCAGCGTGACGTTTAAGGAAAGCTGTGGCATAGGAGAGGATGTGGAACCTGACTGCATCTCGTGCGAGGTAACAAGATGGCGTGACTCAAATGGCATCGAGTGGTCGTGCGATTTGCAGAACGCGTACGCTACTGCATACGGCATCGACTTGGCCGTGATCGGTTATACCTCGACCGATGCAGATTCGGAACTGCCTAGGAAGATTTACGATGTGGATGGGAATTTGATTCGGCTGAGCTATTTCACGATACCCGTTATCGATGAGAATGGGGAGTTTGTCGAGTGGGAACTAACCACCATCAAGCCAAACTTCTCGGTCGAAGATGGCGAGGTGGTTATCCGCGACAAATTCATGCGCGTGATCGGCAACCGAACCGGCATCACCCTCGGCGAGTAGTGCGGGTTCTGTTCGCTTGGTGCGATCTGATTCTTTGGAATGAATAATTTCCTACAGGGGCTGTCGACTGGGTCGGCAGCCCCTGTGGTGTTTAGAAACGTGCAGGGCCCCATCCTTGAGCGAAGCGGAAGGTTGGGGGACCGACACGAGGCAGCAATATCGCAGGTGATGAACCAACATCGCAGGTGATATGGACCCGTCGCGAAGTCAGCCGCACTTGAACGGAGTCTTGGAGGCCCTGGAATGGGGCTTTGCCCTGTGGCGGGGCGGTGTTATCAACGGGTTGTAGCCGCTTTCATTTCGCTCCACATCTCTTTAAGACTCGCGCCTTGAGCAACGTCGCCTATCGTGCTGGTTGCAATTGTGGTGCGTCGTTGGGTGAACTTCCGTATGCGTAGTCCGCGTTGATGAGCAGTTGATCGGTGGCGTCGAAGATGGCCTGGATGTTGCCCATCCCGGCTTGCACGAAGACATCGCGAGACAGTGCCAACACCTCGTTGCGGTTGCGGTATGTGTTGACCGACGCGTCGCGAAAGAGGATGTTGCTGAACTCGGCTTTGTGGTTGGTGTGGAACGAATCTTCGTCGAGGCCCAGGGCATTCGTATCCATCGCCAATGCCTGCACGCGCACCTTCACGTTGTCGACGGTATGAAACCCGAGGCGGTCGAGATTGCCCGTGGCTGCGTTGTCGGGAAGATGGTCCAACTGCCGGTACTGATACGATCCGAACGCGTCGTCGGCGAAGTCCGTTCCCGCATCGCACAACAACTCGTCACCACGCGTCTTGGGAACTTTGGGTGATTCCTTTTTCAAATTGAAACTGTTGTCGGACGGGCAAAAGAACAAATTGAGCTGGCGGACTGTGGTTTGATAGAGCGTCCCGAGTCCGTCGAATTCGCACTGCGAAAAAGCCGAGGCAAAACTCGCACCCTTGCCAAGCCACAATTGATTCGTTGCAAGGTGGTTGCCACCCAGGTCAAAAGGATTGGCTGGCAGCGGGCCACGCGGTATCAGGCTACGGTTGTCATCGGCATACAGAAGAATGCCCATTCCGATTTGATGCAGATTGCTCTTGCAAACCACGAGCTTGCTTTGTTCGCGAGCGCGTTTTAGTGATGGCAGCAGGATGCTGATCAGCAGCGCGATGATCGACACCACGACCAGTAATTCGACGAGGGTGAACCCACTTCGCCTCGCATCGTTCTTCCCGTTTTGGTCCATGTGCAATTTGCCCCGTCGTCCTTTGCCCGGACCGATGACTTGTGAAACAGTGTCCTTGTCTTGCCCGGCAAGGCGTCCGCAGCGTTGCAGACATGAATCGAGGCAGCCTGTTCTGGATCGGCACGCCCTCAATCTACCACGTTTAGGCTGAAGACCCTGCGCCCGCAACACGTCAAATGTATGAACTCGTCAAGGGCGGGCTGGGAGCCTGCGCAGCTTGACGTGGGCACCGTTTGATTTCGGGCATACTTGAACGGTACTTGAGAGCCCCTAAGATGGAATCCCGGTCTCGCGCCGGAGTGGCCTCGCCCCACGGTGGCGTGCTGATCTGGCAGATTTTCGTGACGGGTACCGGGCTTCGCGCTTGCTGGCAGGGTTGGAGAAAACGTGTCAAACACAGACGAGAATCAAGACGGACAAGTTGACGAGCAGCTTTCTGATGTTGTCGGCGCCGACGAGCAAGAGGCAGCGAAAGTCAAGAGCTCGCCCAAGGTCGACAAGCTGTTTCGTGCGATGGAGAAGATGGGTGCCTCGGACCTGCACTTCAAAGCCGGGACGGCTGCCCGCGTTCGCGTTCGGGGTGGGTTGAAGTCGATGTCCACCGGTGCGATGAGCGACGAGAAGATTCGTGAGCTGATCTTCGCCATCATGAACGAAACACAGCAGCGCAAGTTCCATGAGAACGGGGCTATGGACTTTGCCCATCAGGCAGTCGGTGGTTCGCGATTTCGGGTGAACGTGTTCTTGCAGCGCGGTTTGATGTCGATGGCGGCTCGCCGGATATCTTCCGAGATTCTCGATTATTCGCAGCTTCATCTGCCGCCAATTTTGGAAAGACTCGCCGAGCATCATCAGGGTTTGGTATTGGTGTCTGGGATCACGGGTAGTGGTAAGAGCACGACCATCGCGTCGATGATCGAGCAGATCAACAAGACGCGGCCATGCCACATTGTGACACTCGAAGACCCGATCGAATTTCAATACGAAGACAAGAAGGCGTTCATCAACCAGCGCGAAGTGGGCATCGACGTGCACAACTTCCACGACGCCCTCAAATATTTGATGCGGCAGGACCCCGATGTCGTCTTGATTGGTGAGATGCGTGATGAGGAAACGTTTGGCGCGGCGCTTCATGCGGCAGAGTCGGGTCACTTGGTTTTCGGAACGGTCCATGCGAACGGGACAGCCGGAACAATCACGCGCGTGCTGGAACTGTTCCCCGAAAACGCCCGATCTTTGATCCGAAGCTCACTCGTGTTCAACCTTCAGGGAATCGTCTGTCAGAAACTGCTCAAGACGATTCGCCCCGAGGTGCCCCGCATTCCTTGTGTTGAAGTATGCGTGATCAATGCCACGGTCCGCAAGCTCATCGCCGATGGCCGCGACGCGGATATTCTTTCCGTGGTCAAGGGTTCATACGGTGAGGGCATGGTCGACTTCAATGAGTCGCTGCGGATGTTGGTTGAAGAAGAATATATCAACCAGGAAATCGCCTACGCAGCCTCCCCCAACGCCGAGGAACTCAAGATGAAACTCAAGGGGATCAATATCGCTGGAAGTGGCATCATCGGTTAGAAGCGGTTACGCTCTGCCCTGCGACCATGTGGTCATCAGCGACGTGGTCACCAGCGACCGTAGAATCGACCGCCTTGACGGCCATTTTGGTCAGACGAATTTGATCCGATTCCTTCCCACCGATGGGTGCCATGCATTCAATGCCTTCTGAACTTACTCTGCTTTCTGAACTTATGTTGCCTTCTGATTTTATTCTTGCGGCGGTCAGTCCGAACTTCAACCTCCTCAAAATCACTGTGGTCCTGCTTGTGTTCGTAGCGTGGACATTCGCGGCGCAGTGGGTCGATCGCGATGCCGATCGTGTCAAGACCAAGCGGGAGATGTGGAACAGCGTCGTTCTCGGCGGTGGTCTGGGCGGGGTTGCGTTGATCATTCTGGGCCCCTGGAAGATGAATGCGTTTTGGTTGGGGCTTGGGTTTTGGGTCATCCTGGCTGGTGGAAGTTTGATCGCATACATCGTCCATCGCAACGGTCGTCTTGCACCCCGTGCCCATGTGATGACGGTCGGTCACTTCAAACGAATCCTAGCCCGCATGCGGGGCAACAAAGACAAAAAAACCGACAAGGGAATTCGCGTCAAAATCCTGGGGGCGGACAAGAAGCCAATCGAAAAACCCACCGAGCCGATGGAACTCGATGAGTTTGACCTCGCGCAGGACTTTCTGTTTGACGTGTTGTGGAAGCGCGCGAGCGATGTGGATGTCGTGATCGGCGACGAAACCGCCCGCGTGATTTACAAAATTGACGGGGTGGCAGCCGAGCAGGAAGGCGTCCTGACGCGCGACGAAGCCGGGCAAGTGCTGTTGTTCTTGAAACGCGCGTGCGGTCTGAATCCGGAAGAGAAGAGGCGGCCTCAGACGGGCAGACTTTCGGTCGCTCTGTTAGGCGGTGGGCAAAAACCAAGCGGCCTTGATGTTCGCACATCGGGTTCGACCAAGGGCGAACGTCTCCGGTTGCGACTCAACGTGACCAGTGGGCTGCTCAAACCTGAGGATCTGGGTTTCGACGAGAATCGTCTGGCCAAGTTTAAGGAGTTGCTGCATCTCGAAACGGGCCTGGTGTTGTTTGCCGGCCCGGGGGAGTCTGGAATATCGACGACGGAATACGCCACGCTGCGTGCGCACGACGCCTATCTCCAGAACATATACGCGCTCGAAACCAAACCGCTGATGGTGCTCGACAATATTACGCAGCAAATTCACAACGGGGCGAGCGAGGAAGTCAGCTATCCGCGCATGTTGCAGACCGTGCTGCGACGCGAGCCCGATATTGTGATGGTCGATCAGTGCGAGGATCGCGAGACGGCTCAGATTGCTGCTCGGGCGGCGACCGAAAAAAAAATCTACATGACGATGAAAGCGTCGAACGCTTTCGATGCGGTGGCGCGATTGATCGCGCTCGTCGAGGACCCGAAGCAAACCGCCGAGGTATTGCAGGGTGTGGTGTCGCAAAGGTTGCTGCGCGTGTTGTGTCAAGCTTGCCGCGAGGCGTATCAGCCGGAAGAGAAGCTGCTCCGCAAGGCGAACCTTCCGATCGACAAAATCGAGCATTTTTATCGCCCACCGAGCGCGCCCATTCTTGACAAGAAAGGGCGTGAAATCGTTTGTCAGACTTGTCAGAATAGTCGATACGTCGGAAGGACCGGCGTATTTGAAATGTTGCTCATCAGCGATGCGATGCGAACACTGATCGCCAAAGGTGCATCTGCAAACCAGATCAAAGCCCAAGCCCGTTCGGAGAAGATGCGTTACCTCCAGGAGGAAGGGTTGTTGAAAGTCATCGATGGTGTCACAAGTATGGCCGAGGTCATGCGTGGTTTGAGAGTGGATAGCAAGTAGGGCTGTTCAGAAGGCAAGCGGTGCAGTGGAGTTTTGTGGCATCGTGCCCGCTCCAGCCGTTCGTTGCATACGCTGACGCAGGAGGTTTCATCATGTTGTTCTCGATACTATTGGTGGGGTTTCTTGGCGCTGCGACCTACATGCAGGCGATCCAGGGCGTGACAAGCGCGGCAATCACTTGCGTCATGGTGGTCGTTTCCACAGCCATCTCGTTCGGAACGTACGAGTATGTCGCCGAATCGTTCCTGATGGGGAGCGCACCGGAATATGCCTATGCGCTTGCCTTGGCGGGTACGTTTGCGGTGCCTTTGATCGTGCTGCGCGTGCTCATGGATGTCGTGGTTCCCCGTTCAAACCTGTTGCCTCAGGTGATTGACCGTGGGGTTGCGGGCGTGTTCGGATTTTTTGGTGCGATGCTCACGACTGGAATTATTGCGTGCTCGATTCAAATGTTGCCGTGGGGCGTGGTCGTTGCAGACACGGGAGACAACATAGGCGAAGTATCCGGTGGGTTTTTTGGGTTTCGACGCTTCAACCCCAAGAAGCCAGACGAGCAGAACGAGCTTTGGCTCAAGCCCGATCGCTTCACGATTGGTTTCGCGGAAATGCTTAGTGTAAACACGTTCGGCGGGTCAGACGAGGAACGTACCCTGGCTAGGCATCAGCCCGACCTGCTGCGAGATCTGTCGTGGGCGCACTCACTTCCTGTCGGTGCTCGCAGCGTCGTCAAACCGGAGGACGTGAAGGTTGTCGATGTGGGCAAGCTCAACTACTTCTTCAGTACGACGACAAGGCTTGCATTGGGGCGAAACAAAGCCACTCCGGTAGACCCGAAGGCGGGCAAGATGTTCGTTTATGCAGCGCTGGAACTCTCCGGCGAGATGAATGACGTCGACGATAAGAAGCGGTTCAGCGCAACCTGTATTCGCATCGTGGGCGAATCAAAGGGCGAGCGGCTTGTGATTCCTGGTACCGCGTTGATCGATCCGGACGACCCAAGCCACTACGTCGTGGAATGGAAGCCCGGCAACGCAGATATGGAAATCGTGGCCGGCAAGGTGTTCTTGATTCCATTGAACAACAAGATCGAAGTCGCCTTCGAGGTGCCCGAAGATTTCAAACCGCAGGAAATTCGTTTCAAAATTGGCGGGCGAGCAAAACTGTCGAGTTCGCAAATTGCCCGGATAACCGGTGATGCCACGGGTGGTTCGGCGCGAGCGGCGAATCCACGTCCCGCCAAGGCCGATCCGGCGCGAAGCGCATCGTCATCTTCGGGCAGCCAACCGCAGAAATCCGGCGGAGGGCGCGTGTCGGGCGTCGCATTTCGTTCGTCGCGCTTTGGTGGTGACCTGCCCATGAAGTTGACTTCATTTCGACAGGTCGATGCTGAAATCCAGTCCGGCGTACTCGAGCAGGGCCTGCTGACGGGGAAGGTCGCCGATCAAACCGGCGCGGCTAAGAATGGTCCCGTTTCTAAATTGAAAGTGCCCAAAGGCAAGGCACTCTTGCAACTGAATGTGAAGAGTCTGCACGCGGGCAGCCTGCTGGGCAAGGCGTTGAACTTCGCCGTCAAAACGGTGGAGAACTACACCATCGAAGATGATCAGGGGAATCGGATTCTGGCATGCGGCAAGTATGCGGTCGCAAAGGTGGGAGACGAACAGATTTTCGAGCTGTCATACTATCCCACGTTTGAATCCGGTGGTGGGCGCTACAAGCCGTTTTCAAGAATCAAAAGCCAACACCTCAAGAAGGACTACCAGTTGGTGTATCTGTTCCTTATCGACTCGGGCCGACAAGCAGTGAAGTTTTCCACCGGTGCCAAGAAGCGCACCATCGATCTGCGCAAGGAAAACCTCGT
>JAADIU010000178.1 GCA_013151185.1 Planctomycetota bacterium | reverse complement strand
GGTTTCGCCGGTTTGCATTTTCCTTGCTGGTCTTCCCATTGGTATGCTTGTGTGTGCAGTTCTTTTGGATGCTAGTGGCAAGGCGTTCTGTACAGAGACGCGTTCGGATTGCGCTTTGTGAGATGGGCGAGGCGATCTGTTGGGCGTGCGGATACAACCTGCGAGGCAACGTCAGCGGGATTTGCCCCGAGTGTGGCAAGCCAGCCTATTCCGCGTCTGCAGAACTTGGCGACGGTCGAGAGGGCGAAGACTGTCACGACTAAGTGTGGCACGATTGAATGCGGCGCGTTTGAATGTGGACCGTGTGGCTTGAATTTGCTTGACTTTACTCGTTAATGGTGAATAGTTACTTGGGCGCTGGCGTTCTCGGCTACCCTTTCGCCTTTCGTGGCGGTGTTTCCCGTGGTATCTGTGTAGTCCTCATTGTATTCATTCTTCTCTATCATTTGCTGCGACTTTCGTAGCGACCACCTACGGGCTCCATTTCCTACCCTTGGCGAAGTTTCCGAGGCCCCTCTGCGCTTGCCAGTTTGGTTTTTGACGTAACGGATCGCAGTTGCGGGGATAGTGCGCGCAGATCGTGCGTCCGCTTTGGATGCGCACGGCCGGTTCGTAGCTACCCGCAATGCACGGCGCTGAAGGTGCGCCCGTTCGGTAGTAGTCTGTGCCGACGAAGGGCGTAGCTCAGATTTACGATGGGTGAACTCATGTACGAACAATTCGGCATCACGCTCATGCTGACGCACGCATGCAACTTGCGATGTACCTACTGCTACACGGGTGCCAAAATCGAAAAAGTGATGCCGCTCTCGATAGGACGCAGGAGCATCGATCGTGCCATCGCCTCGCTGAGTCCTGGTGGAACGCTCGACTTGGGTTTCTTCGGAGGTGAACCGCTACTGCAAGCCGGCATGATTTCGACCCTGTCTGCCTACGCCCACCAGCACACGCAAACTCGCGGGCTGCGCTTGAGTTTGGCATTGACTACCAACGGCACCGTCACCGGGCCCGATGCGTGGGCGGTGATGATGATGCCGAATCTGGATTTGTCGATCAGCTGCGATGGGTTGCCCGATGTACACGATCGCCATCGCGTCACGAGTTGCGGGCGTCGAACGTCGCAGCGTGTGGCATCGACCATTCGCCGGCTTGTGGCGGGGTCGCGCGAATTTCGGGTTGTCGTAGTGGTTCGACCGGACACGCTGGAGTTCCTCGCCGATGGCATAGAATACCTTCGTTCACTCGGTGTGGACTGCATCCAGCCATCCCTCGACCTGTGGACACGGTGGAACAAGAACGACGTGGCGCGTCTTGAGAAAATGATCGACCGCTGCGCCGATCTCTGGCGTCGATCACTGCCAGACCTCAGCGTGTCCTGGTTCGACACAAAGGCGGGGATGCTCACCGATGCGCCGACGGGAAAGTCCTCGCGGTGCGGATTCGGTCAAGGCGAAATCGCGGTCGCTCCCTCGGGACGACTCTACCCGTGCGAGCGGCTTATCGGTGAAGACGATCCAACCAGCCCGATGGCCCTCGACGGGAACGCCTTGGAAGGAGCCGATTTTCTAACGGGCTCTACGACACCGGGAAGATCACACACGGCATGCGACGGATGTTCCATCAATGCCGAGTGCGACACCGTTTGCCGTTGTAGCAACTACGTGCGAACCGGGAACGTGTCAACTCCGGACGGCTTGCTGTGCGCGCTCAATCAGGCGTGCATGACAGCCACCGCAAACGTGCTTAACAAACCTGTGCAATTGTCCATCCAACTGGGAAACCAAGGAGCATCACCATGACTGAAAACGAATTCATCGACGAAACCCAAGAAACGTTGGAACCGACACCGATGCGCGGCAAACCCGTGTTGCAAGCGATGTCCTGGATGGCCGGTGTTGCGGCTGGCGGGGTGTTGGTTTTCATAATGACGGTGCAGCCATCGTTGGCACGCGGCGCGACACATGCCGCCAAAGCCGAGTGGCAGCTTCGCAATCCGCGTGTCGCACGAACCGTGTTCGAGCAGAGACAGATCCCCAAGCAAATGTCCAAGTCGGACGAAAACGAAACGGGCAAACGCAGGTCCCCCAGTGCAAACGAAGAGGATGGCAATCATGTGCAGCGAGAACCTTCGCGATGACGAGCCATCAGCGTGCGTGCAGATTCTTGCCGCCCCGAAGGCTTCGACCACAAAGCGGATCGTCGTGGTGTGTCTTCGATTCACGCGCGACCTGCTCGCGTTCGTCGGCTTGCTGAGTTTGATCTACCACATCGGATTCGACCTGTCTGTGGTCGTGTCCGGTTCCATGGCGCCGACCCTCTGCGGAGATGGCGGCAGCGAGAGCGATTGGGTACTGACCGAGCGGGTGTCGTATTGGTTCCGGGAGCCAAGGCGTTGGGAAGTCGTCCAGTTTTCGACGGAAGATCAAATGATCGTCGCCAAACGCGTCGTCGGGTTGCCAGGTGAAACGATCGGAATCGTCGACAAGCAACCCGTGATCAACAGCCAAATCGTCCCGCCGCCTTCATCCATGGCGCATTTGCGATACCTGCCCCAAGGCTCCCTGAGCACCGGCCAAACTCAAGAATGCGGGGAGGGCTACTACCTGCTCGGCGACGATTCGCAGGACTCGTGGGACAGTCGATTCGACGGGCCGATTCGCCGCAGCGCAATGCGCGGGAGAGCGTGGCTAATCGTCTGGCCGCCTTCGCGGATCGGGTTCGTTGCTGATGGGGATGGTTAGCGTTCAAATCTTTGCCGGTTGATGCTGCTTGCGTTTTTCTGGCCTGGGCGCGGGGTTGGTGATAGAATCCCGTCTCGGCTGGACTCCGCGTTGATCTTGCGGTGTTTTCGGCGAGAACGTTCGATGGATTACCTGTTTACAATGTTGATTACGCATGGTCATTGACCTTCCACAACCTGATGATGGCAAGCAGTCGGCGGGTTCTTCCTGCGGGTCGGGCGGGGGTTGTTCCTCTGGCGAGCCGTGCGGAAGCGGGTTGGAAAAAGTTTATCCGACGGTCGCTGTCCGCTACGGCTACATGAAGACGGTTGGCGAATTCCGTTACGCGTCGAACGACATGAAGTTTGGCTGCGGGGCGAATGTGATTATTCAGACACGCCGCGGGATTGAGCTTGGGGAAATGGTGTCGCTTACCTGCGATGGGTGCGACAAGTCGATCTCTCGCGACCAGATCAAGAGCTACGTCGCGGCGAGTGGTTCGGACTATTACCACTTTGGCAGCGGAAAAATTCTGCGGTTGGCGACTGCCGACGATGAAACGGAATGGGAACACATCCGCGCCAATACGCTGAGGAAGAAGACCTTCTGCCAACAACGTGCCGACGAGCACAACCTTCAGATGAAGGTGCTCGAATGCGAACACCTCTTTGGTGGAGAGCGCACGATATTCTATTTTATGTCGGAGGGACGCATCGACTTCCGCGATTTGGTGCGTGGTTTGGCGTCGGAATTTCGCACACGCATCGAAATGCGACAGGTGGGTGCTCGCGATGAAGCCCGCCTCCTCGCCGACTACGAAACCTGCGGGCGGGAATGCTGCTGTCGCAACTTTCTCAAGGCGCTCAAACCCGTCAGCATGAAGATGGCCAAAATGCAGAAGGCCACGCTCGACCCCGCGAAGGTGTCGGGGCGATGTGGGCGGCTAAAGTGTTGCCTTCGGTACGAACACACAACGTACGAAGAACTCGACAAAACACTTCCCAGCATGGGCAAGCGAATTCAAACCACGCACGGACCGGGGAGGGTCATTGGCCGGCAGATTCTCACGCAGTTGATTTTGCTCGCCACCGACGATGGTGGCCGGCTTACGATACCCGTGGAAGATATCCTCGCTCCGGGACAAATCGCCCCACCCTCCGCAGGCAAGCCGCAACAAACCCGCGATTCGTCCGCCAAAGCTGAGAGGGCGGCTGATCCCAGTGGTCCAAGACAGGAGAGGCGACCCCGCAAACCTGACGGAAAGCGAGATCAGACCGAGGCAACCGGTGCTGGAAATGCCAAACCCGAGCAGGTTAACACCAGCAGCGAGGCGACATCACAGACCCCACCGGCTCCTGCTCCTTCCACGCAGCCGACCACGCCACCATCCGATGCGAGTGGGTCGCCGGCTGAAACTCGCACTGACGCGCCGGGAGTTTCTGGCGGTGAGGGGGTGAGCCGTGGGCAGAAAAAACGCGGTAGACGAGGACGGGGTCGCAATCGTGGATCGCGAAAACGTCGAGAGGATGGAGATTCTTCAACGGGAAGCCAGGCTCAAAAGGGAAGTCAGCCCGGTAGAGATCAGGCCGGTAGAGATCAGGCCGGTGGCAATCAACCTGGCGAAGGATCGCCGGGCGGAAGTGGGCCCTCCGGCGGCGACTGATATATGGTCTCTTGAACGAGTAATTTTGTGAAACGGTTTACAAAACAGGGCACGGTTCTGCAGTTGGCGATCATGGGCGACTCCTACCAGCAAACACTAAAGATGGTTGTCGAGCGCGTGGGCGATTTTCCGGAAGAGGCATTTCACTTCGTCCGGGAGGGCCTTGGGGTGGCGGTCGACTGCGTCCACGGACCGGAATCCCCCGCCCAAAAGAAGGTGATGCACTTTCTGCACGAAAACAAAATCGATCTGCTCGAACTCTCAGACTTACACGATCAGGGTGAACTCGACGACGCGATGGTGAGTGCCATCGAACAAGCCGGGGGAATCGAAAAGATCAATCGGCATGTCCGCGGTGCCGACCTCTGCTGGGGGCTTCGCGATTATGCCCAGCAGCGATGGGGAAAAATGGCGCGGACCGTGCTGGGGCAGTGGAACGTTCAATCGACCCACGATTTTGGGCGCATCGTTTTCGCCATGATCGATTTCGATTTGATGCAGAAACAGCCCAGCGACTCGATCGCGGATTTCAAAGACGTGTTCGATTTTGACCAGGGTTTTGAGGCTGGGTACGAAATCATTCCCGACCGGGCGTAGGAGAGTCTTCTTCGGCTTGCATTTGTTGATTCAGTGCGTGGTTGATTCGGTGCGTTGTTTATTCGGTGCGTCCAGGACGCACCCTACCGTTGCGCCGGAATTGGATTGGCCCTGCTGGAAACGGCACTGTTGGGAATGGCGCTATTCCTCGTTTGGATCCGACTGGGCTTTTGGTGGATCCAGGGTCGGGGGCGGCTTCGCTTCGAGTTTGCGGTCGGAAGCGTTCGTCGAACCGGCTGACGTCACCTCATCCTGCACGTCGCGGATGCCCTTCTTGAATTCGACGACACTCTTTCCCAACGATCGGGCGACATCAGGCAGACGCTTGCCGAAAATCAGCAGGCCTACGAATGCAATGACCATGATTTCGCCCCATGCCGGGAGGCCAAAAAACGCCAACACATTCACGTCAAGTGCTTCGTACATGATCGTTCTCACAACATGGTTCTCACAACATTGCAGCATCAACCGAAACTGTCTAACACCGCCGTTCGCTAAACATCAAACGACGGACCGGGCACTCGTGGACCTTCCAGGTTCCACATGGATCATAGCGCTTTCATCCTCATTGTCGTCATCTGGGCCAAATCCGTCCAATCGGAGATTTCCGACTGCAGGTCCGCCCCCCGGTAAGGGGTTTACGCATCGCCACGCCGGATTCAACCGTCCGCATATTTTGATTGCAGTTTTTCCAGTACCGTTTTCGGAATCAGGCTGGACAATCGCGTCGATTCCTTCCCGCCCATCGATACAATTTGCTTGATAAACGTGCTCGACGTCAGAGCGAATTGTTCGGATGCCATCAGGAACGCCGTTTCAATCCCGCCCACAATCAAATTGGTATTGGCTGCTTGCAGTTCGTCGCGGAGGTCGGAGGCGTCGCGGATGCCCCGGACGATCACGTTTGCACCAGACCGCCGGGCGAAGTCAATGGTCAAACCGCTATAGGCGGCAACGCTCACATGAGGAAGATCGCCAACGAGTTCGGTGATCATTTCGACACGCTCATCGGGTGTGAATACGTCGACCTTTTCCGGATTGTGGCCGATGGCGACGATGACTTTGGAAAAGAGCGTCCCAGCCCGCTGGATGATGTCGAGGTGCCCATTCGTAATGGGGTCGAACGAACCGGGGAAAATCGCGATGTTTGTACTCACAACGAAACCTCCAGAAATGCCACTGCCCTCGGTTTGCCCACCACCCCTTTACGGCATCGAACGCGATTCTGCAAGCCCACCGTCAGTACGCACCCCCGATGCGCTTAGCCCTTCGGCTGACGTGAGTTGCCCATCATGGTTGACACAATCAACGCCCCTTCAAAAAGAATCATCATGGGAAACGCAAGAAGCAACTGACTGATGACATCGGGTGGCGTGAGGATGGCGGCAGCGATGACGATCCCGAAGGCAACATAGCGTCGGGATTTTCTGAGATCTGCGACGCTCACCAACCCCATCGACGTGATGAAGAGGACCACCAACGGTAGTTCAAAAGCGAGCCCGAATGCAAGCGTCAACATCAGAACGAACGAAACGTATTGACTCAAACCGAACTGACTCTTGACGGCAGAGACGTTTTTCGAAGCGTGCATCGGATTTGTAAAAACGCCCTGCTCCGTCATGACGCATCGCAGGTTTCGGGTGGTGTTGTACCACTCGGCTCCTACGGGCGGATCGGGCGGGTCTTCGGACAGCATCACGATGTTGCCAAGTTTCAGGTCGGCTAGGGATTCTGGCGAATCGCCCGATGCCCCCTCCACCAAAAGCCGCTCTATCCAGGACGGTTCGAGATCGGTGACGGTGATCTGTTCTCCGAATTCGACGAAGAAGTTAATGACGATTGGCAAGACGATGTAGAACATGAACAGCGCCCCTGCGGCGAACAAACCGATCGACGCGGGCGCGAGCATCTTCAGGAATTTTCGTTCGCGCGGGTGCAATCCCAATGCCACGAATCGCCAAATCTGGATCAGCGTCCAGGGCATCGACAAGACGAGCCCCGTGAGAAACGCCATTTTGAGATAGAGCAAAAACGTGTCTGGCGGGTTGATCGCCTGGGCCTGTGGTGCTTGCCCGCGTGCGTGAAGGATCACGACCAAAGGGCGGAGGATCAGGCTCAAAATGCCCTTGGCGTAGATCAACGAAAACGTCGTGGTGATGGCCATGCCGATCAGCGTGAGAATTGAACAGGTGCGCAGTTCTTCCAAATGGTCGCCAAACGACATGTACCCCTTTGGAGATTGCTTGCCAGCAGAATCCACGGATGGTTCTGGGGTTGTGTCGGTGGGTTGGGAGGAAGAAGCGTTCATTGGCGTTGAGGTAGCGGAAACGGACGGTGCGGTCCCTGTCTAGGCGGGCAGTGCGATGCCACAACGAACGCATCCCCGCAGGGCTGTTTATTCCTCTCCCTCGGTGTGGGAATCAAAAAACGTTTGCAATATGACCTGTGCCGCCAAGGCGTCGCGCCGCGCCTTTTTCTTCTTGCGGGTCAGCTCAGCCTGCTCCAGATATTCATCGGCTGCCAGAGAAGAAAGTCTTTCGTCGCATTCGTAAACGGTGCGTCCGGAGGCCTCTGCCAACAGCTTCCCGAACGATTGGGTGATCTTTGCTTGCCGGCCTACCGTGTCATCCATGTTGTAAGGAATGCCCAACACATAAGCGTCCACGTCGTAGTCAGCCCCGGTTTCGATGACGCTTGCGACCAGTCGCTCCACGCTTCCCTGCCGAGTGATGGTCGTCACCGGAACCGCGATCCGCGCATCGGTGTCGCCCAGCGCCAGACCGACACGCTTCGTTCCGTAATCGATTCCCAGAAGTCTCTTCAATCGACTGTTACCCCGCGAACCGCACGCCCGCCCGAATGCTCGCGCCTCTACAGATACTTGTCCCCGAACTTGGCCTCGATTTTTGCGAGGAGTTCCCGAAGGGCTTGCGCGTCGCGTTTCTTGCAGACCAGGGTCGCGTCGGGTGAATGAACGATCACCAAATCTTTTAAGCCGAGCGTTGCGATCAAGTGCCCCTCATCTTCCGACACTGCCGTCACCCCTTCCGACCCTAAATGCACGAACGCGTTTGCGACCGTCACGTTGGCGCTGGCATCGGAATCCAGCACGGTGCTCAACTGCATCCACGAACCGACGTCCGCCCAATCGCAATTCAACTCGACGACCAACACTTCGCGCGCTCGTTCCATGACTGCGAAGTCGATCGAGATTTTTTGCAGCTTCGGATAAATCGCAGCCAGCTTCTCGGGGCGACGCGGCGTATCCCAGTCGCTCGCTATTTCGGTGACGCCTTCAAACGTCACCGGAAGGTTTCGCTCCAACTCCGACAGGATCGTCCGCGCCCGCCACGCAAACATACCACCGTTCCACAAATAATCGCCCGACTCCGCATAGCGCTGCGCAGTGATCGGGTCGGGTTTTTCCGTGAATTCGTCAACCCGAAAGACACCCGGGGCGGTCTCCTCTCCCTGACGGATATAACCAAACGCGGTGTCGGAAGAGCGGACGGTGATCCCAAAAGTCACCAAGGCATCGGGATTCTTGCCGACCGTTTCAAAAGCGAGTTGCACGCTGTCGGTGAAACGATCGACGGGCGTGATGATGTGGTCGGCTGTGAACACACCCATGATGGCGTCGGGGTCGCGCTGATCGATGATGGCAGCCGCCAGTCCTACCGCGTTGGCGGTGTCGCGCCCTTGTGGCTCACCGAACAAATTCTTCGCGGGAACTTCGGGTAGCTCTTTTGCCACCAATGGCAAGTATGTTTCACCCGTGATGACGTAAATCTGTTCCGGCGGGAGCACTTGGCTGAGGCGCTCAAAGGAAGCGCGCAGCAAACTATGGCCCCCGATGATTTTCAGAAGCTGCTTCGGACGGTGACGTCGG
>JAADIU010000128.1 GCA_013151185.1 Planctomycetota bacterium | reverse complement strand
TCAACGGGGCCATCAGCACACCGAGCAAAACGATGCCGCCAAGGTGCTTGATTCGCGCACCCGCGACGAACAACATGCCGAACAGCATCGGGAAAAAGAGCAGCACGGTCCCAAGGTCAGGCTCAAGCAAGATGAGGAGCATGGGAACGACCGAAAAGAAAAACGGCAGCAGCAAACCGCCAAACGTGCGGTAGTTTTTTCGGAAACGCAGGTACCACGCCAAGGCGAGAATGTAGCTCACCTTCATGAATTCGGATGGTTGCAGTGAAAACCCCGGCAGCCGAATGGATCGAAACGCACCGCGCGATTCGGGAATCAAACCGCCAAACGTAAACCCGGAATACTTCGCGATGATCATCGGTAGCAACAGCAGAAGGCAAGCAAAGTAGAACAGATACGCGTGTCTCGCGAGGCGAAGGTATCCAACGCGAAGAATCAGCATCGTCACAAACAGGCAAACCACCCCGACAGCCGCCTGTTTCGCGGCCATGAAGATGCTGGGCACCTCGTGCTTTCCAACCGGTACAACCTGCGAAGCGCAGATTGCGGCTAGACCGATCGACACCAGAATCACGATCGACACCGCAATCGCCCAACCCGGCTGCGTCAGATCAAGGATAGACCGCCTCACGATTCCGCCCTCGCGCGCCTGTCTTTTCCGTCGGCTGGCGAATGGTCGGGGTCGAGATCGGGGCCCAAAACGTCCAGAAGATCCAAAGCGATCTCCTTTGCAATGGCGCCGCCAACACGCCCCCCACTCCCGCCGAACTCGACCATAACGGATATTGCGATTCGTGGCTCCTCGTTCCAAAGTGGCCGACCGTTTGCACCGGCTGGCTGTAAATAGGCGACGAACCAGGCGTGCGAATGCTGCCGGCCGTTCTCCGGCGGTTGCGCGGGCCAACGCTCGTTCACCTGCACGTCGCGGTGATCGAACGCTGCATCGGGGTGGTCGGCGACAAAACTCGCGGTGGCGTCCCGCATGGTCGTCGCAGAAACGATTGCCATACGCTCGCGGCCTTTCGCGTCACCGTAAGGAATTCGATAGGACACGGGCGCGGGGATAGCCTCCGCACTTCCGCTCTTTCCGAACAGAACGCAACCCGTATCCGGTGGAAGTCTGGCGTGCATGTATGCAGTTCCGTCGGGCTCGTTCACCACACCAAACATGCCCTCCCTTGCTACTCGCCAAAATGCAGGTGTACCGGGTAACTTCCAAACGATCGGGTCGGCCAGTTCGCGAACGATGGTCACATGGCGAAACTCCCCCGTCGCATACGACGCCATCAGGTTGGCCGCCTGAATCGGTGTCATCGAAACTTCGGCTTGACCGATCGCGAATTGTCGGGCGCTGCCTGGAGTCAAAGGGCGATTCATTGCGGCCATGTAGCTATTTGTTGGGTTGATGCCCTCGACCTCTTCGCGCAAACCAGTACCCGAAGATCGACCCAATCCGAACTTGTCGAAGAACGTCGTGAGTGTGTTCGCGCCAAGCAGTTGGCCGGTGTGGTACATGAAAATATTGCACGAATGCTTGATTGCCTGCATCGGTGTTTGGGGTCCGTGTCGCTGACGAACAGAGGTGCCACCCGCCGCCCAACATCGCCAATGATCCGGGTCATTCGGAAACAGGGCCCCCTCGCAGGTGAACGTGGTATCCGTGGTGATTTTGCCCGTGATCAAACCGGCAAGACAGACAAGGGGTTTTACGATGGAGCCCGGGGCGTAATGCTTGGCCACCGCTCGAAACGTCAACGGAACACGCTTTGAATCGCGACGAAGCTCGTCGTAGTTTTCTCCGAACGTCTGCGGATCGTAGGACGGATACGATACCAAAGCGAGGCATTCTCGCGATCGCGCATCCAACACAACGACTGAACCCCCCAGCGAATATGGCAGGCGTGCCAGTTGCTCACCGAACATCTCGAAGACGCGCCTCTGAAGATCCGCCCGAATCGTCAGGTGAACATCCATCCCCGCAGCCGGTGGTGTATCACGCAAGACCTCGCCCGCTCGATTGCCGTGAAACGCCCCCCGCGCTCCGCGAAGCAGCGACTCAGCCGCAAATTCCACACCCGACCCTCCGATGCGATCGGTCCCCGTCAGGCTGCGGAGTTCGTCGTCTGCGAATTCGTCCTTCGCGATGTACTCCGCCGTGACCGGGACCGTTCGCCCCAGGACATGGGCGAGCGGTGGCCCCCCTCGGTTCACCCGCCGCGTTGCGTTCTCAACACTCACCCACGGGAACCGCGAAAACGCAACCCGCGCCGAAATCTGTTGCTGATCGTTCAATCCTTCGATGATCGTATGGCTTGTCCGTTCCTCGCGGACCATCGCGTCGAATCCGCGTCGCTTTGCCACCGCCTTGCGGATCGCCTTCGTGCGGCGGCAGATTGCGTCGGCCTTTTGTTGCAGTTCTTCCGCTCCGCCAACGCAAAATCCTTCCAGCTCTCGCCAAACGAATCGCAGGTCATTCGCGAACGCCGTCGCAACCTCGTCCTCGCTTTTGCCTTTTCCGTAGTCGTGGCGCAGATACAACGTGTTGATCATCGCATCGAGGCGGTCGGGATCCATCGAGAGCACGCTGTAGTGGACTTTGATATTCCAACACGGCTCGTCGGAAACCAAGACGTTGCCCAAACGATCCAGAATTTTCCCCCGAACCGCCGGAATCACTTGCGGGCGCAAGAGGAGCGCCCGCTCGGCTTGAAGCTGGTACACATGGGCATGGACAATCTGCATGTCGATCAGGCGCACAACAAGAATCGCCGACGCAAAGCCCAGCATCATCAACAGAATTTTCAAGCGGTGCTCAAACATGATCGCCTGACGGGTGTTGGAATGCGCGAAAGTTCAGGATCAACCACGAAAGTGCAGGATCAATACTGTGACCCCGGAAGCATCATCGCGGTTACAAGACGGTTGATCGGGTGCCGATGCGGCGAAGTCGTGCGTGCGAATATCGCGGTGCGTCGAGGCCGAACCATCTGAGGAAACGCAGCAACACCGCGTGAACCGGCGGCGCACAAATCGCAGTATACAAGGCAATTCCAACAGGAACACCCACGCTGGCCCAAGGTTGCCCGACAACGGAACCCGACGAAAAACCCGCATACACCCAGAATACAACATGCACCACAAGCGCCGACACAAACGTCACCGCAGCGTGGGTCAGTGGATGGGAACGAAACATCCAATCCCGCGATGACTGCACCGATATCGCGACCAGTGCATACGTCAGGGAAAGCAATCCGAAACGCTCCAACGACGCCAGATCAGCCAGCAGGCCCAACGACCATGCCGCAATCACCGCATCCCACTTTCTTGCGTGCATCGCGAAGAATACGACGACGATAAGAATGACGTCCGGCCACACGCCGCCGACCGCGAGGCGCGGTGCCAGTGTGGTGTGCGCCGTCAACGTCGCGACGGCAATGATGGCGAAGCTACTCCAACGCATGGTCCTGATTCCGATTCAACACTATCGTGCAACGAAGCACGTCGGCTTTATCAAAGTGTACAAACAGATTCGTCTTGCCACATCACCGAATGCGGGGCTTCTTTCGTTTCGGCCCGAGCGTATCCAGAATGGCCTTGGCTGCGGCTATCTGTAACCGCGGATCATCGGATTCGTTCATCATCCGTTCCAATGCCAGCAGCGCATCGCGATGGCCGATGGCCCCCAAAGCGCTGGCGGCCAACTGTCGAACCCGAAACGTTTGGTTGGCGGCAGGGTCACCCTTTTCGTCCTTTGCTGCGGTGAAACCCAACGACGACCGGGCCAACTCAAGACCCTGTCCCCCACCGACCAAGCCAAGGGCCCGAGCGGCTGCCAGTTTTGTTTCCAAATGCTGCGCCGAACCCAGTTTGTCCAGAAAAATTTCACGGTATTCTGACTCTCGAAGACGCCCAAGCACCGTGAGCGCGAACGTTTCTTCCGTCCCCAACCCGTTGTACACGTTGGCTACGAGGGTCGCACGGGCCTCCTTGGCACCAAGAATCGCCATCGACTCCAGAACATTCGCCTTAAGGCCGGGGTCCTTCGACGACATCGCGCGGGCCAGAATCTTGATCGCCCCCGGTTCGTTTAACCTTCCAAAAACGAACGCGGCATGCCGCCGAGCCGCTGCGTCGTTGCGGTCGAACAAGTACTCGGCGAGTAATCCCGACGCGCGGTGATCTCCCAACAGGTGCAAAGCGCCAGCGGCTGCGATCCGGTCGCTGGTTTGTCCGCTGCCAAGAAGTTTTCGGAGATTGGCCTCGGATGTGCGATCGCCCCGCTGCCCCAGCGTCATTGCTGCGGCGAACCGAACGGCGGGTGCTTCGTCGTTCATCGCATGTCGAATCCACGGAAGCACCTCATTGCCACCGCACTCACCCAGCGATTCAAGGGCCTGCACCCGCGCGGTCACCAGATGTTCGTATGGCAGGTAGAATCGCAGGCACGATGTCGCACGCTCGGACAACTGCTTGACGTTTCCGCTGCCACCCGCAGAGGCGCAACCGGCTGCCAGCATTGGCGCAAGCGATACGACGAATCCACATATTAACTTGGCAATTCTCATGGACGCTCGCCCTTGCGGCGGTAGGCTGTGATGATCCGCACCGCGATGTAATCGATGTAGAATAAGCCCCAAAGCACGGCGCACAAGACCGCAAAAACATCGCCCGTTCGCGAGTAGAGACTGTGCCGGGAATCCACCTTGATCGTTGCGACTTCAAACCCGTCTATGCCATGTCCGACCAGCACGCCGTTCTTGTTGACGCGATGATGCACGCGACCGTCGGGGTCGACGAAACCGCTGATTCCCGTGTTGACCGCGCGGGCGATGCCAACACGATTTTCGACCGCTCGAAACACCGACGCAACCAAGTGCTGCGGCAACTCGCCCGTGTTCGCAAACCAGCCGTCATTGCTCAGATTCAACAGGAAATCGCACCGCTTCTTGCCATCCTCGCCCGTGACAAATTTTCGCGGAACGTAGGGCATGACGTTTTCGTAGCAGATGGGCGTCGCGAAACGGTACTCGCGATTCTCCTGCGACTTCGCCCGCATCGTGAAGGTCGTAAACTCCGTCCCTGCCGTCAGTGAATATTCGTAATCGCTGGTGCCAAAGGGCAAGAATTGATTGAGCCACAGATAGACAAACCGCAACGGTCCATATCGAAAGGGTACATACTCCCCAATCAAAACCCGATGGATTTTGTCATATCGACCCGGAATACCGCCCTCGGGCGTAAACACAAACGCTGAGTTGTAACGTTGTTGTGCTGCCCGCAGGTCCAGCGGGGTCGGCATGTACGAAGCGCTACCCGTCACGATGTACGATTGATGATCGACCGCGAACAAACCGAACCGTTCGTAACAGTATCCGGAATCGTAGATGTCTCGCGAGCCGCGAAAACGGTGCATGGCAAGGTATTCGACGTTGAGCTGCATGAACCAGGGCGTTTCCGGTAGCAAATATAGATCGGGTTTTTTGATTTCGGCTTGCGCGATCAACTCAAAGTAGCGATCTGCCCGCTCCCGGTGCGTGGGTTCCCGGCGACTGAGGGAGGAGTCGACGAAGTTCGGATAGTTGCCTTGAATCACTGCAACGCGGGGGCCATCAGATATCGTATCCGACCCAAGTTGCACGAACCCGTATGCAAAGGTGAACAGCAGTACACACGCTGTAAACCCTGCGCTAATCCGGATGCGCCTGCGCGGGATCAAGCCCGCTTCGTCACACGGCCACCTCATTCGAGCCAACCAAACGTCGGCGAGAAATCCGTTCACTACCGCGATCATAAAACTGACGCCATACGCACCGACGAGATCGGAAATCTGTATCGCGACCAACACGGGATGCTGGCTGTGACCGAGGAGATTCCAAGGCAGACCGGGCACAAACATCGATCGAATTGCCTCGCTACCCACCCACACAAACGGGAAAAAAATCGCGAGCGGTAAACGCCTTCTGCGCACAAAGTATCGCACCGGGCAGGCGACGAGCGGTATATAAAACGCGAGCGCCAAAAACAGGATCACCGAACCGATGGCCGTCACCATGAACAACCATCGAAGTGTTACAAAAAAGAACGCGGCACCGATCAGATAGCTGAAAACGTAAACGCGCTGCGCCGATTTCGTCACACACACCATCACCAGCCAGGGCACCAAACAAACGTATGCTGCGGGCCAAATGTCGATCGGTGCGAAGCTGATGATTTGCAGGGTCAAGGAGAGAACGCACAGCCCCAGCGCCCAAACCCAGCGGTCGAGTTTCATGCACTGGAAACCCGGGGGCTCCGGCGCACCGCGACCCGAATCCGCCCGGTTGCCGGAACGCTTGCCTGATTTTTTTTCGTTGCGTTTGGCGTTCAACGCTGCCCGTCCCTGGTCAAGCGTGAGATAGAATCGGTGGCTGACGATCGGCGAACCGCAACGTCTACAACCTGCTTAAGAGAATGACCTCGACGGAGTCGCCGGAACCGACGGCTGGCGATCCGCTGTGTCGTATGATCCAACCGTTGGCCCGCCCCATCCCAAATGGGTCGCCCGATCCCTTCCACGATAACGCGCTCGCAACAAGCAAGCCACCCTCGTCGGATTCGACCTTAGCCGGCCAATAGCTGTCTCGATCGCCGACGGCTGCCTGTTTCCCGTCGAGCTTCGCCACCAACGACTTGGGCAGTTCCCCGCCCCGCCCCTGCATTGCCGCAAACGCAGGGCGTACCAAGAGCCAATAGCCCAGCATGGCGCTCACCGGATTTCCGGGCAGACCAAACACGCACGCGCCCTCTGGCCCGGTACCGAAGAGCGAAGGCTTGCCCGGTTTGCACGACATTTTGTGAAAACGCACCTGAACTCCACAGGCGTCGAGCACTTCGGGCACAAAATCGTACGCACCCATCGACACGCCTCCCGTGATGCACAAGCCGTCACACTGCAAACCGTACTTGATGCTTTCCGTCAGACTCGCCCGATCGTCAGCCGCAATCCCCAAGGAGACGACGTCGACACCATCGTCGCTGAGAAACGCTGACAGCATCGGGCTGTTGGAATTGCGAATCTGCGCTCCTTGCGGTGCAACACCCGCCTCGATCAGTTCGTTTCCGGTTGCCAGAACTGCAAACACCGGCCTTCGATAGACATCGATCCGGGCTGCACCGGAGGCGGCAGCTATTGCGATCTGCGACGGACCCAATCGTGTGCCCGTTTCCAGAACCACCGTGCCCGATTTCAAATATTCTGCACGCTCGCAGACGTTCTTCCCAGCCGCGATGGCTGTCTGAAGTTCAACCGCCCCACCGTCCGCCGTCCACTTGGTGTCTTCGATTTTAATCACCGCGTCCGCGCCCGATGGCATCGGCGCTCCGGTGTTGATACGAGCCGCTTCACCGGTGCTGAGTTCCTTCTGAGCAGAACCGCCAGCCGCAATGTGGTCGATCACCGTTAGCGTCGCCCCGCTCTCGCCAGTGTCAGCCGACCGAACCGCAAAGCCATCCATCATCGCCCGATCAAACGGAGGCATATCAATATCGCAGGCAATGTCCGATGCCAACGTCAGCCCCAAAGCAGAATCGAGGCCAACCGAAACAATCGGAAGCGGAGCAACGTGGTCAAGAACAATTCGCTGAGCCTGCGAAACGCTCACAAGTGGTGACGATGCATCATTCATCAACGCATTGTGCAATCGCCACGGCGGTGGGTCAATCGCGTGTGCAAACAGCACAACGCATCCGAAACAAAAAAACACCGCAGACCCCGTAGAGCCTGCGGTGCATTTGAGAATCAGCGGAACGGGTGCCCCACCCTTGAGCGCAGCGGAAGGGTGGGGGACAGACACACGAAGCGGTCACGCGCTCGCATCACCACTACTACCCGATTGCGACTTCTGGGCCGTCTTGGTTCCGAAGTTGCCGGAAATATTCCCTGCGATGGCTTGACTCAGGTCTCGAAAATCGACGCCCAGGATGCCTTCGAGCGTGGCCATTGATTCGCTTAGCATTCGGGCTTTGCTCATTGCTGCGCCTGCAATCGCGTGGCCGCTGCCGCCATCGATGACGGTGATGTCGCCAAGTTCTACCCCGGCAATCGTCTTCGTCAGTTCCTCGACGACGCCCGGTAGCATCTCGACCAACATGACCTTGAGCGCTTCGGGGTGCTTCTGAATCGTTTGGCCAATCTGCTGGATGGCGGCTGCTCGGGCCTTTCCTTCTTCCGTGATGGTTGCGGCTGCTCCTTCGGCTTTGGCCTGTGCAACGTCTCGATCGGCCAGCGCCTGTGCGACTTCCGTGGCTTGCAGACGCTCTCGCTCCGACTCAGCCGCCGCGGTGTTACGCTCGGCTTCTTTCAGCGCGGCTTCGCGGGCGAGTTCCGCTTTGCGAATGCGGAGTGCGTTGTCTGATTCCGCGATGGCTTTGTCGGCAGACAGCCTCGCCTGTTCCGACTTTTGCCGAGACAATGCCTCGGCTGTCTTTGCTTCGGCTTCGCGTTCTGCCTGTGCTTGACGGGCAGACGCACTGGCTTCGGCTTCTTTGATGTCCGCTTCTGCTTTGCGCTGAGCCTCGTACTGTCGAGCTTGTGCCCGAACTTCTGCCGAAGCCTTCCGCGCGATCGACTCGAGATATTGTTCCTCGTCGTGGACGTTTTGGATGTTCACGCTGTCGATAATCATACCGAGCTTGCGAAAGTCATCGGTGACTTCGTTCATCACCGTCGTCACGAACATGTCGCGATCCTCGACGATTTCCTCGGGTGTCATCTTTCCGATCACCGCACGAAGTCCACCTTCGAGCGTTTCCCTGGCGACGCGCTGCAGTTCGACTTGCGGTTGGTTGAGGAATCGCTCGATGGCGTTACCGCGAATATCCGGTGCAGAGGATACCTTCACGTTGGCCACTCCCGTCACCTGAATCGGGATCATCGTTCCG
>JAADIU010000255.1 GCA_013151185.1 Planctomycetota bacterium | reverse complement strand
TGGGGAATCGAAGTTCGGTGAGGTTTCGGTCGGCAGCAATGTGGACGTTTTCCAGATAGTGCATCAACGTGCTACCGCGAAACCACGGCATATTTTCGCCGGTGTCAACAACGTTGTCGCCGCGCAGCGCAGACATCGGTAGGTATTGCACATCCTTGATGTTCAAGTTGGACGAGAAGTTTCGGTAGTCGCGTTTAATTGATTCAAAAACATCTTCGCGATAACCGACGAGGTCCATTTTGTTGACCGCAACAAGAATGTGTTTGATGCCAAGCAGCGATGCTAGAAAGCTGTGTCGCCGTGTTTGCGTCAACATTCCGCGTCTGGCGTCAATCAGGATGATCGCCAGGTCGCATGTGGATGCGCCGGTGACCATGTTCCTTGTGTACTGTTCGTGGCCGGGGGTGTCTGCGATGATGAACTTGCGCCGCGCCGTTGAGAAGTAGCGATAGGCCACGTCGATCGTGATGCCCTGTTCGCGCTCGGCTTGCAGTCCGTCGACGAGAAGGGCGAGGTCCATGTCGTCGCCTGTCGTGCCCGACTTGACGCTGTCGGCTTTGATCGATTCGAGCTGGTCCTCGTAGATCATTTTGGAATCGTGCAGCAATCGCCCGATCAGGGTGCTTTTACCGTCGTCAACGCTTCCGCAGGTGAGCAGGCGCAGCAGCTCCTTGCGCTCGTGCTGAGCAAGATAGGCTTCGATATCGGTGCTGATGAGCTCGGATTGGTGAGACATGTCGCGTCAACCTTTGCTGGTGGGTGCGATTGAACCTGTTGGGACTTTGTTCAAAGATGTAGGGTCCGCTGTGCGGACCGTTTCGCGGTATCGAACGTTGCCTATGTGACGGTCCGCACAGCGGACCCTACCGGAAAACTCTAACACAGCAGTGACGACGCGGAGCGGCGAGTTGCGCTCCGCCGAGTTCAGAAGTACCCTTCTCGTTTCTTGAGTTCCATCGATCCGGACTGGTCGTAGTCGATCAGCCTTCCCTGCCGTTCCGAATGTTTCGTCAAAAGCATTTCCTGAATGATTTCGGGCAACGTTGTCGCGTGAGATTCGACAGCACCCGAAAGCGGATAGCACCCGAGCGTTCGGAACCGAACCATTTTGAGTTCGGGCGTTTCGTCCGGTTCCAGTTCCATGCGATCGTCATCCACCATGATGAGTGTTCCATTGCGTTCGACAACAGGCCGCTCTGCTGCGAAATACAATGGTACGATCGGAATTTGCTCCAAGTGGATGTATTGCCAAACATCCAGTTCCGTCCAGTTGGAAAGCGGAAACACGCGAATACTTTCGCCCTCGTTGATGAACCCGTTGTACAGGTTCCACAACTCAGGCCGCTGGTTCTTGGGCTCCCATGTGTGGTTGCGATCTCGAAACGAATAGACCCGTTCTTTGGCCCGCGATTTTTCCTCATCACGTCGAGCGCCCCCAAATGCTGCGTCAAATCGATGTTGCTCGAGGGCCTGCTTGAGCGCGGCGGTCTTCATGATGTTCGTGTATTTCTTGCTGCCGTGGGTGAAAGGCGTCACTTTGTCTTCAACGCCCTGCTCATTGGTATGGACGATCAGATCAAGCCCCAATTTGTCGCGGACGTATTCGTCGCGAAATTTGATCATCTCTCGGAACTTCCACGTCGTATCAACGTGAAGCAGCGGGAAAGGTGGTTTCGCCGGGTAAAAGGCCTTGAGGGCAAGATGGAGCATCACCGCAGAGTCTTTGCCAATCGAGTACATCAGGACCGGGCGCTCAAACTCAGCCGCCACCTCCCGAATGATGTAGATGCTTTCGGCTTCGAGTTGCTTCAGATGGGTCAGGTTGTATCCGGTCATCTCTGCCATCGCGGTGCTTCTTATCCGGGCCACCTCGAATGATGGGCCTCCAATCAGTAACGATTTCACCCTAGCGGCCTGAAATAGGACGGTCAAGCCGTCCATCGACGCACCATTGGGTCGAGGTCGATCCCATTCCTCCGTGCGGTGGGTTCGTTTTGCTGACATCGACGCTCCGAAAACGAATTTATTTTTAGCACCGCATTTTGGGACCTTCACGGACGGAGGCCAATAAAATCCGATCGTGATTCACGGTCGGTGCGGTCCATTTGATTCCACTGAATAGACCGCGTCCGCATACAAGGTCCGATTGATTTGGCTCATGATTGGTCGCTTCCAAAGACCTAAAGGGCGTTTATCGGCGAGTCGATGCGTGCATTGCGGCCAAGGATTTCCGGGCGACTCGAGCGTTACCCGCCGGCCAGTTGCAAACAATGAAGATTGGGTCACTGCAAGGTCGGGGACCGATTGGAGAGCAAAGATGAGTCGAATCGTTACCAATGTTCAGTCGCTGATTGCCCAGCGTGTTCTGGGAGCGCAGAACAAAGCACTCAATGAATCGTTGACCCGTTTGAGTACGGGGCTTCGGATCAACACCGGAAAGGACGACCCCGCCGGCCTGATCGGATCTGAGTCGCTACGTTCCGAAAAGGTAGCGATTTCGGCTGCGATCGAGAACGCGCGAAGGGCTGACAACGTGCTCGCGATCGCCGAAGGTGCGCTGCAAGAGGTGAACCGCCTCTTGCTGGATCTCGAAGGCTTGGTCGATCGAAGCGCGAACGAAGCCGGTCTGAGCGCTGCAGAGGTCACTGCGAATCAGGTACAGATAGACGCGATTCTGTCGTCCATTAACAGGGTTGCGAACACCGCATCGTTCAACGGTTCCAAACTGTTGGGCGGTGGGTTTGAGTTTACAACCTCGGGCATCGCTGCGAGTGCGGTGACAGCCACGCAGGTCAATTCTGCCAAAATCCCGGAGGGTGCGTCGCGTCAGGTTGTTATCGACGTTGTGACCGCCTCCCAGTTCGCCTCCATTAGTGGGGCTGGCGGTGGGACGGCGGGCGTGTTGTCTGCGGTGACGACTCTCGAAGTTGGGGGTACGTTCGGAACGGAGACATTCAGCTTTGCCTCGGGTACGACCTTATCCAGCATCGCCACAGCCATCAATACCAGCACACAACTGACTGGTGTTTCTGCAGTGGTCAGCAGTGGAGACATCTTCTTCACCAGCACCGCGTACGGAGCTGCAGCCACCGTGTCGGTGGAAGTGCTGGGGGGCGACCCGCTTTCTCTGAGTGCGAACAACGATGCCGGTGTCGATGGTACGATCACGATCAACGGAACAACCGCCAACGTGAACGGCTTGGAAGCCTCGGTCAATACGGGGTCGCTGTCCGTAGAACTTTCGCTCGACGCAGCATTCGCCTCGACATCGGGCTCAAATTCATCATTTGAAATCACAGGCGGTGGGGCTCGGTTTGCCATTGCTCCAGAGTTGAGCCTCGTCGGGATTGAAACCATCGGAATACAATCCGTGTCGACAGGTTCGCTCGGCAACGGAGTCACGGGCTTTTTGACCACACTGGCGAGCGGGTCGGCCAACGATCTGCAAAGCAAAAACTTCGCATCGGCTCAGCGTGTTGTGCGTGCCGCGCAGCAGCAGGTGTCCACATTGCGGGGGCGTATCGGCGGGTTCCAGAAGAACACGCTGGGCACCGCGATCAACTCGTTACTGATAACGCTGGAAAACACCGCAGCGGCAGAAAGTGCAATCCGCGAGACCGACTTCGCGGAAGCAACCAGTGCGCTGACTCGGGCACAAATTCTGGTGAATTCGGCTACTTCCACTTTACAACTGTCGAATGCTCAACCGCAGAGCGTTCTGGCGTTGTTGCAGTAAGAGGGCGTCGCCGCTCCACATATTTTCGGTCCTTGATCCGCCCGCTTGCCAATTGGTGAGCGGGCGGTTTTCGTTGCGTCCCATAAGCCCGCAACTTTATGCCGAGGCTGAATTTATCTAAAGGGTGTTCCATATCGCGACGACGAAGCGGTGTGACAGCAAAGCCGGCAGCCAGGCAGGTCGGCAAGTCATGCGTCGGAACGTTGCAAAGAGTAGGAACTTCTACGAAGGCGTTGTAAAGCAGTCTGATCAAACAGTCTGATCAAAAAAAGTAAAAGAGTCGCGCACGGTGGCGCGACACATGACGACCGGCGGGTTGTCAGCATCACGGAGGATGTCAATGACGCGCATTAATACAAACATACCGTCTATGATTGCCCAGGGTCGTTTGCGGACCAACACGAACGATCTGCAAACACGCCTTGAACGGCTTGCGACCGGGCTGCGGATCAACCGTGGCAAGGACGACCCAGCCGGGCTGATCGCTTCCGAGATTCTGCGAAGTGAGATCAAGGCCATCGGTCAGGCCATCAACAATTCGCAGCGTGCGATCAACGTCATCTCTACCGCCGAGGGTGCCATCAACGAAACCTCGCGCCTGTTGCTCGATCTTCGAGGATTGCTTGTCAGTTCGGCGAACGATGGTGCATTGTCGCCCGAGGAAGTCGAAGCCAATCAACTCGAAATCGATTCGCTTCTTTCGAGCATTGACCGAATCGCAAACACCACTTCGTTCGGTTCAAAGAAATTGCTGGACGGTAGTCTGGGATATACCTTGTCCGGTGTGACGACCACGGACATCCAATCGGTGGATGTGTTTGGTGCCCGCGTGCCCGAAGGGGGAAACCGGAACGTCATCGTGCAAGTGACCGCATCCGCCGAGACCGCGACGCAGCAACTTTCTGCCGCAACGACCAGTGCGGCTGCCATTGAGATTACGGGGAATCAAGGTACGGAAATTCTGTCGTTCGCCTCCGGTACAACGGTCGCACAAATCCAAACCAGTATCAACGCGGTCACCGACTCCACAGGTGTATCCGCCAGTCTGAGTGGAAACGTGTTGACCATCAACAGCGATACGTTTGGAAGTGAATCTCTCGTCAGGGTCAAGACGCTCAGCGGAACATTCATGGGCGATGCGTCTTACACTGCGGGTGCGGCGGCTGTTGTCGACAACGGCGTCGATCCGACGGTGCTTGTCAATGGGCAGGTGGCTGACGCTCGCGGTCTTAAGGTGAACATCAGGACCAACGGACTGGATGCACGGTTCTTCCTGACGCAGGCGTTCGCCCAGTCGGCGACGAGTACGACATTCGACGTGACAGGTGGTGGTTCGACATTCCAACTTGGACCATCCGTGACACCAGCCGCCCAAGTGAGCATTGGAATCAACTCCGTTTCGTCGGGTGCGCTGGGCAACAGCGTGGTTGGTTTCTTGAACAGCCTCCGCAGCGGTGGTACCAACGAAATCAAAGGTAAAAACTTTATCGCGGCTCAGAACATCTTGAGCGAGGCGATCAATCAGGTGGCGACGGCACGCGGTCGTCTAGGAAGTTTGCAGAAAAACCAGATCGAAACCAACATCAACAGCCAGCAGATCGCGCTTGAAAACGTGAGTGCGTCAGAGTCGATCATCCGCGATGCCGACATTGCACTGGAGGTTTCAGCGTTGACCAGGGCTCAGATCCTGTTCCAAAGTACGCAGAACACCCTGCAGATTTCAAACTCGATACCGCAGGCGGTCCTCGGGCTTCTCGGATAAGAGAGAAACCAGGGTCGGCTCGGGTTCGTCCACGGGTTGGCCGCAGAATGAAGTCGATCCGCCCCGGATTCAGCCCACGCCCCTTTCCCCAACGGGGTTACCATCCAGAGCGTCCAGCTTTGCTGCCGATAATAGAGGAGAGACGTTTGCTGTGGCCCTGCTTTGGGTCGTAGCCTCCCTATTGACGGAGCAATGTTCCCGATGAGTGGTATCAGCAGCGGTATCGGGTTGGCGTCGGGTTTGCCAACACAACAAATCATCGACTCACTCTTGGCAAGCCAAGCCAGACCCAGGCGAATTCTCACCGAACGATTGGCTCAGGTTCAGGCACAGCGGACAGCTTTCATCGAATTGAACGCCCGCCTCGTTGGGCTTCAGAGTTCGGTCTCCGGGATCAAGAACCCCACCTTCTTCAACCAGTTCCTCGCCAACAGCAGCAACGAAGATGTGCTTACCGCGATCGCGTCCGTCGGCGCGTCGCCCGGAGTCGTTGAACTGACGGTCAAGTCGCTGGTGACCGCACAGCAAATGATCAGCGGCGGATTTGCAGATGCCGATTCGACGCCCGTTGGCGCGGGCGAGATCACCATTGAAATCGGCGCGGGCATGTTATCCAAGCCGACCAAACTCGGCGACCTCAACGGCGGCGCGGGTGTTCGGCGCGGTATCATCGAAATCACCGACGGGGCGGGCAACAGCGCAGAGATCAACCTCACCGCCACCCTCGACATCGATGACGTGCTCCGGGAAATCAATACCGAAGGCGCAATCAACGTGCAAGCCAGGGTCGATGGCAACCGGATCATTCTGGAAGACCGCTCGGGTGGAACCGGTGACTTGCGGGTTGTTGATCTGAACGACGGCTTTGCCGTGACAGACCTCGGCCTCGATCAGCCGACAACAGGCGGGGTTATCACCGGAAGCGACATTCGGTTTCTGGCCGATACGACAAGGCTTTCCTTGTTGAACGATGGCAACGGGATTCGCAATGACGGGCGAGACGAGTTCAGTATTTCGTCTGCGTCCGGAGCAGCGTTCAACGTGTCGATGTCGGGGCTGATCAAAGAGACGACGCGCATCGAAGTGCTCAACAGTGGCAATGGCGTACGCTTGGGCGAAATCCGCATCACGAATCGGTTGGGTAAGAGCGCCACGATCGACCTCAGTGGCGCACAAACCGTTGGAGATATTACGGCTTTGGTCGCTGCGGCAACCGATGGCGAAGGCAACCCTCTTGGCGTGGAAGTTTCGAGCGGGGTGGGCATCGGCGGGATCGGTAGCCTCACCGTCACGGACACGAATGAAGTGCCCACCGATAGCGAGCAGGAACTCATCATCGAGGATGTGACCGGGTTTGCAGCCCGCGATCTCGGCATTGCAAACAGCACGACCGACAGCACGTTCATCGCAAACGGTATTCATCGGATCGAAAGTGTGGGCGATGTGCTGCGGGCGATCAACTTCGCAGAAGGCAATGATGGCTCCGTCGTTGCGACGTTGGGTGCGAATGGCATCGTCATTCGCGACACGGGCATCGGTGCGGACCCGTTGGTGATCACCGCGTTGGCGGATGATGCGGGGAAGGTTTCATCCACGGCTGCGGATCTGGGCATCGAAGGTACGTTCACCGGTTTCGATCGCACGGTAGTTTCGCGAGACCTGCTGGCTGGTTTGAACACCGTTCTGCTTAGCTCTCTCAACGGCGGAAGCGGCTTGGAACTGGGCGACGTTAGCGAGGTTTCGTTCGCCACGCGGGATGGTGCAGCCCCCGTCACGATTGATTTTGCCGGCGCACAAACTGTTCAGGATATCATCTCGAGAATCAACAGCGGGGTTCCGGGTTTGCAGGCATCGCTCAACTCAGCGGGCAACGGAATATCGTTGATCGATGTTTCAACCGACACACCCACCGGACCGTTGGCCATCACCGACGTCACCGGTACGCTGGCCGCCCAGCTTGGTATTGGTGGTTCGTTTGAAGAAAGCGTCGATGGCGAAAACCTTCAGTTGCAGTACATGTCGGAGCGCACACTGCTGGAAGACCTCAACGGTGGGCGGGGGGTGCGGCCTGGGACGATTGAGTTTCAGACGACAACAGGCGAAATATTTGCCGTCGATATCGATGCCGGCGACGACACGCTCGGCAAAGTCATTTCGGCGATCAACGAATCCGGCACGCTTCGAGGTGTCACGGCGTCGATCAACGCAACCGGTGACGGCATTGTCATTTCGGACAGCAACGGTGGAGCGAACAAGCTGACGATCACCGATCGAAACGCAGGCACCGCCGCGAAAGACCTGCGCATCGCAGGCGAAGCGAAAGTCGGCGATCCGCAAATCGACGGATCGTTCGAAATCCGCATCGACGTTGAGGCGGACGATACGTTGCAGGACATCGCCACGAAGTTGTCCGAGGCGTCGCCCGATCTTAGCGCGTCGGTCATCAACGATGGTGCTTCCGCGACTCCGTTTCGTTTGTCGTTGACCTCGGGTGTCACAGGAACACGCGGGGAACTCGTCTTTGATGCGGGCGACACGGGCCTGAAACTCAACACGCTGGTCGCCGCCCAGGACGCGGTGATGTTGATCGGTGGGGCTGGGGCAACCAGTCCGCTCGTCGTAGCCAGTTCGTCCAACACCGTCACCGACGTGTTGCCGGGTGTGGATATTGAACTGCGCAGCGTGTCGGATACACCGATTTCGCTGGCGATCAGCAGGGATATCGAAGGCATCGTCGAGGATCTTGGCGGATTCGTCACCGATTACAATTCGGTGATGGATCGCGTTGATGAACTCACTTCGTTCGATCCGGACACCGAAACGCGCGGTTTGTTGCTGGGTGATGGAACCCTTGCCCAGATCCAGTCGAGGCTGGCCCGCGTCGTCATTGGCCGCTTCGAGGGGGCTCCTCCCGGAACCAATACGCTCAACTCCGTCGGTATCACATTCGGAAACGGTGCGCGACTGCAATTCGACGAAGAAAAATTCCGCGAAAAGTATGCGGAGAATCCGACCGCAGTAGAGCAACTCTTCACCGCGGCAGAGGTGGGTGTGGGCGAGGTCCTCAACAATGCGTTGGAGGGATTGTCAGCCGACTCGGAAGGTCTTCTGGCGAGGCGGGATCAAGTTCTCGGCGATCAGGAAGAAGACATCAACGATCGAATCGAAAGGATCGACGAGCAGTTGGAGCGTCGGCGGGCTCAGCTCGAACGACAGTTTGCAAACCTCGAGTCGGTGATCTCGGGGTTGCAGGGTCAGCAGTCATCCCTCGCCCAGTTGGCGCAACTGGCGGGAGGTTTCTAGTGTCGCTTCTCGTAAATGCTACAACTTAATAGTTGGCTTGTGGGTATCATCCTTTGTGAGGAGGATGGTACCGATGCGAGTGGCTCCACAGGTCATGTTAACCGAGGAACAACGGACGACTCTGCGGCGTTGGGCGCGTGGACGCACGA
>JAADIU010000010.1 GCA_013151185.1 Planctomycetota bacterium | reverse complement strand
TCCTCGACCAAAACGCCGATGTCGATCTGCAAGGACTTCTCTTCCTCGCGCAGGGTCTGGTAGACGAGTTGTTCACCTTCCTCGGCATGCTCCTCGGTGTATCGAAAGTATTCACTGACCACCGCGTTGACCAAAACCTTCGAGTCTGCACCTTGGTGCGTTGTGACTGCGACGTCGACGAGTTCAGTGTTGCGGCGCGGAGCAGCTTCGAGGATAGACTTCAAGCGCTCCAAGTGGCTAGGCGGTTCAGCGCCCAGGAGTGTCCGCAATGTTTGTGGTTCGGTTTGATACCATTGGGTGGCGCGAACATCCTCACGATCAAGAACTGCCGACAGCACAGAAGAACCGTTAACAATCGAAGCCTGGGTACTTAGAAACTGCCAGTAGTACATCACCGTCCCGTTCTTTTCGGGTACATCGAAGATGATGGGCGAAATTGTCGGACGTACGCGAAGAGAAGCCAACGACCGATACTTGGGCGCAACAAACATCCAGACGGCAGGAATCGCAGCCCCCGCGACCACCAAGAACACACAAAGCATCAACCACTTGTGGCGCAACACACGGCTAAACGAAAACCCCGAGTGACCGGCTGCCGGCGGGGGCACATCCACCGCGAACGCGTCAATCAACGGGTCGCCCATGCGAACAGGAGCACCCAATTCGGAGGGAGAAACAGGCCCCAATGCCGACCCTGGCGCACGCCCCTCGCGATTGTCGAAGTGTTGTCCATCCATGTCAGTGGTCACATTCCATTCTGGCGAAAACTCACAAGAGCATAGCCGCTCGGAAGTTTTTGTGAAATAACAACTTCCGTCAATTCATGCTTTAGCGGCGAACGTGCGCTTCAAACCCCGGAGACTTGGTCTTTATCTCCCCACACCGCGCCAGAAATTCCGACGCCCCCCCGATGTTCTCACCCTCAAACTCACCCGCTCCGTCGCGTGAACCAGCCAAGGATGCCCCGACGATTCTTCGGAACAGGTTTACAAATGGTATTCCTATAAATCTCGCCCTCAACGGCATATCCACCGCTGGCTACGATGGTGCTGTCAACAATCGCGCCATCACCCACCGTACCTCGATCCCAAACCGTGGACCGTGTCACCACCGCATGGGCACCAACTTCGCAGCCCGCACCGATCGATGACGGCCCCACGATCATCGCCCCCTCTTCCACCACCGTACCCGGTCCGATCCAAACGGGACCCACCAACTTCACCGAATCGTCCACCCGCGCCGACTGATGGATCCATGCGTCACCCCGACGGTTGTGATCGGCAAACGTGGTCTTCGTTCTGACCAACCGCTCGACCGCCCAACCGTTGGCAGCCAGGTAAGAAGACGGACAACTGATGCGCGGCGGCGCGGCAGAAGACACGGGATGAATCAACACGCGCAAACCACGCTTGTACAGCTCGGGAATCAAGCCTTCCTTGATGTCGCAAAAACCAGTCTCGGCGACGAGCGCCAAAGTCTCGCGGGTGAACACATAGATGCCCAAAGGTTCATCACCGTCGACCGGCCAATCGCTTGTCGCTGTATTGCGGCGGACCACCATGGTCATGGGCGCGGCGTTTGCGTGGTGTTCCCTAAGCAACGTGGTCAAATCAACGTGTGGAATGACGCCGCCCTCGACCACTACAAAATGCTCTTCGCCCCCTGCCATCGCAGCGTCGCGCACACAACCCGCCGGACCACGCGGCATCAAGTCTTCCGTGTAATCAATCGCAATCTTCAGACCTTCTCCGTTGCGAAGATGACGCGAGAAAAGCGACGTGTTGCCATTCGCACACACCGTCGCGCGCTCAACGCCATCGTGACCGAACCAACTCAGCGTGTGGCAGATCAATGGCCGCGTCGCCACAGGCAGCATGGGGCGCGGAATGATCTGGGCCAACTCGCATTCGCCGCACGACGGTCCACCCGCCAGCACGATGCCACGGATCGAAGCCGCCCGTTCAACGCGAGGCGTCTGTGCTGGATCGGTCGGCTTATCCCCGGCAGCGACCACACCCTGAATGTTCGATTCAAACTCCACGTTGAATGACCTCCCGACGGCTTGGACTACCCTGCGGAGGAAGCGAGCGCGTCTTTGACTGCTCGGTGCGGTCCAACTCGCCTTTGAGTTGCCGCTCCAACAAAACGCGCGTCACCAGGGTTATGCTACCCTCCCATTGAAAACGTCCGACAATGGTTGGGCAGGGGACTTTTCTGTGATAACCACGACTCATCCAGCCGCAGATCGGGTCTTCGCTTCCACGGTAGATGGTTAGATTCAACCGGGGGTCCATTGACATGGTCACTCGGCCAAAAGGCGCCGAGATGATCACTGAGTTTTCGCACACATCCTCGACGCTGCACAACTCCGACAGATGAAAACAAAGCTCTGCCGAATGCCCCGCTGTGGCTGACAACTCGTCTGTGATGCTCAACTCGCAAGCAACCACGTCCAACGCAACCGACCGCCGATGGCTCACCGGATCGGACAAGCGACAATATCCGTCGTGCTGACCCGAAACGCTGCCACCGTTGGACGACGGCAACCATTCAACGCACTTACTTTCCGCCCTCGCGCCCCACAAGAACAAACCCAACATTTCGGATTGGTTCGTCCCGTCAACGGTGATCGTGTTGTGGGCTCGGGTGCTCTTAAAATAATCGCGCCATTTGCGATGGGTGAAGTAGTCGTAGGTACCCGGATCGACGAGCACATCGTGACCGAACGCGCGAAGCGTCAACGACAACGCGTCCGCATGACCGTGGGCAGCCAACTGTCCCATTCCGAGTTCAGCGCAATCGAAAACGGCGCTGATTCGATCTTCGACATCGGCACCACCCGATTGCAGCAAGTAGTACCCCGTATCCGGAAACGCCTTTGACTGCAGTGGTTTTTGAAACGTCGGCTTCGCGCGCACACTGGCTGGGATGGACAGTTGCCATGCCACCCGCTCGCGAGACGCACCTGCGAGACTCCGGAAGTCGTCGCGATCAAACAGTTCGCCCGCAACCGAAAGCAAAGCCCGCGTTTGATTGTCGCGATCGCCAAGATTAAGAACAAAGCCGTCGTCATAGTCGCCATAGAGCGGCACATTTCCACCACCCTCGACAAACACGGCGACGAATTCAAACATGCGCTCGATCTGCGTCCAATACGGCTTTGAAAAATCATCGCCCGAATTACGACCCGCAAGACCCGCCAAGAGGAAGAACTCCAAAACGAACACATGGTAACCAAGTGCCTGCTCTTTGTTTCCACCGTCCGCGTGGGTTTGGTTGATGATCTCTTCTTCGAGAATCTGCTTAGCGCGGCGCGCCCAGCCGTCCGATTGAATGAAACCACCAAAATATCGCGCGCCGATGTAAGCACCCGCGGCTTCGCCAATCAAGTGATTGTTTGCAGACGAGTAGCGCGAATAACCGCGATCCAAACACCACAGGTGTCGGTGAATCGCGGGTACGATTTTTTGCCACCACGCTTGCGTCAACAACCCGGAGGGCTCGATCAACTCGAATGCCCATGCCCAATTGATCAAGCGAATTCCCAACTCCAGCGGACTTCGCCAGTTCATACCATTGGGGAACGGGCACTGCGCCAGCCAGTTGTCAATTTGCCCCACAACTGCTTCGGCATATTTAGCTTGCCCGGTAACCGCAAACGCCCGTGCCAACACGAGCAAATGTTGATGCCGACTTGGTTCCCAAACCAACTTGCAATCGCCCACCGTCTCGAAATCACGATAGTCAATGCCCGAGGATTTCGTCGTGGGCGTGTGCTTCCGCGCGGAGTAGTCGTAGTTCCAGTTGATTTGCGGGCCGACATCCAAATCTTCAAGATCAAAAAGATCGAACCGCCCGTCGAGCAGTCGGCCTGCGTTTTCGATGAGTTGTCGCTTCTGTTCCTCGCTCAGTTCAAACGCGGGCGAACCGCCGTTTGATTCTGCGCCAACACGGCTCGCGACCAGACGGCATGAAGGTTTGAAAGATTGGCCGGGCACAAGGCGGTCGAACGTGCGGCGGGGTTCCCTCCACCCCGACGCGATCCCGTCCATCGATCGCTGCGCAGCAGTACATGAACGCCACCAGATTTCCGGTGGCGACATGGACTTCAACCGTCGCCAGTACCAATTCAGTGCCTGCAAAGCTTGCCCCTACCTTCGCACAACTTCAATTCTGCCCACTTCAGCCCCTCTGCCGAGATGCACACCGCAGCGGCATATCCACCGTCTTGGATGTACGATATCACCCCCCACATACGATGGCTGCGTTCGCCGGTACTGATCCCGTTCATCGAGAACGAATGTACCGCCGTCACGATCGCATCCCTGCGAGGTTCACCTACCCGGCCACGACGTTATCGGTCGTGGCCCAATCCGTTGGGGGGAATCAGATTCTGAGGGCAATGCCACGCTTCCAGTCAACCTGGAACCGCACTCGTATTCCAAAGCCGCACGGGGAGAAATGATCCGCTATGTCAAGCGGGTGCGGCCTATCTGCTCGAGGTCAGCGCACCTCGCACTGAACCCGCTCTCAGGCAATAATTGGTTTTCACCACAATGTCCAGCAGCGCCTAACCCAAAAAGTCTCAGCCCCAAAAAGTCTCAGACCCGACGCCACACGCTGCCCAAGTAAACCTTGTCCGCATCCAAAGTGGCGACCGATCCAAGCCCACATTCGAGGGCGCGACCTCAAGAATGATACATTTTGCCCGGGCGACCGGGATCAGACTTGCGACTCGATACGAGAATCCTCGACGCGACGCGCCGGCTTTGAAAGGCCCCCTGCCGTTTGCTGCTCCCCTGACAAATTCCTCGATTCACCGGCCCATCAGACTTTAATGGGACCAGCATCACCCCAATTCCTGCTGTCGCTGCTTCGGCTCAGCCCGGATAAAACATCACTCTTGCCTGACAAGTTAACAATACTCCATTTTCGAGTCCGATCAAGTGGAAGATTGCTACTCGCAGCCCGATCAACGTACTCCCAACTGGTTTTAGCACGTTGAGCCGTGGACAAGCAAGACACGAATGAAAATCGGATTACGAAAGTAGCAAGACAAGCAAGGCTGACGGGGCAAGTTCGACAAGCTGGACGCGGAGAGTTTCAACATTCTACAGGGAGTATTGCATTATCCGGACGCAACCAAGCCAGTCATCCGGTGAAGACGGGAGCACTCTGCTGCTGCGTACTAATACGTTGAAACATATTTGAAGATACTCCCTCAGACACTCGGCGGAATAAAGTAACACGGTATTCGGCTGCTCCACCCGATACTTTCCGGGCTCGGCCGGATAGCACAACGACCACTTCAACACGCAGAAGAAATGCTCAGACCAGCGCGAATGAGCGATTGGCGTATCGATCGTCTGGGTTCGTTCCCGTATAGTCGGTAGCCAGGAATTGAAATTCGATCGAAAAATCTCTAGGCGCGGTCCTATAAGACCTGATACAATTCAGGTTGCAAGATTGGGGCCAACGGGCAAAGTTAGGGTGCATCCAGTTTCATTGCCTTTGCTCCCCACAGGGGAGAGCGAGAGACGCCGCAGTGCTGGTGCAACAGCGCAAGTGGGTGTCTCGGGATCGGATCGCGGAACACATCTCACTTCCAGCTGGTGCCAGCCAGATTCGCCGGGTTTGTAAGGAATTCGACGATCGTGGTTGAGGGCGCTCGGCGCGCAGCAATTTCGAGTTCTCAAGAGAGTATTTCAAACACAAGGGGCGCGTTCTGTCGTTTACGGTGCATTCTGAGGCGCCACGCCGCAGCGGAGTTTGGCCTCGCTTGCTGGCGTTTGTGTGTGTTCAGACCAGGGGCTCTGGCGGTTCGGCGATGATTCACCATCGCAGCCCCCACCGTTTTTCCCAGTCGTTCGTACCGGTGGCTCATTACCAATTACTAATTGATGACGAATACAAGAAACTCAGCAACTCGCACTCAGTAACCCACAAAGAGTGGAACCCACAAAGATTGGTGGATCGAAGCAGAGGCAGACCGAGCATGGTCGGCCAGAACATGGTTAGTCGAGGTGGATAAATGGTCAGAATGGTTAAGGGGCACGGCACCGAAGCACTTCGGTCCGTTGCCTCTACGAAAAACGAAGCACCCAAACAACAGAATTACGATCGAAAGGGGATGGCTATGTCAATGAAACATCGTTCTTTTCTAACTGCGGGATGTGTTGCGGCGTGCCTGAGTATGCCGCAGGCGTTGCTGGCGCAGTTTCAATCACAACCCATGAACCCAAGCGGAGGTGGCAACGATCAGGGCATGCAAGTGCCCCAGGCACCTCCTGTCTTCGAGTTCATCGTAATGGAGGGACTTAATCGCGCTCCTGCGGGAACGGTGGTGTGCGTTGATAAGAACGGCACCCGAACTGCGGATAAGAATTCAGATGGCGTCTATTCAGTCCCTAATCCACCGAAGGAATTTGAACTCTTCGTGGAGCGTCCGAAGCTTTCCCCAATGCGCGTGAAGGTCAACATGCCCGCAACGCAATCAGGAATCGGATCGCTTTCATCGCAGCGACAGTCCGTTTCAGGCGGAAAAATCTCAAATCAAACCGCCGTTCCGGTGGCTGGTGTTGTCGTTCGTGCAATCGTGGACATTACTGACGGGAAGACATCGGTCATCATCCTCGATGCGGGCTTCACTTTCGACGCGATCGGAACCATCCTGACAAAGAACGGCCAGATTCCCAGGCCGCTCGAAGCGGGTGCGGGACGTGCGGGGGATGACTGCCCCACAGCGACACCGCTCGCATGCGGTGACACCGAGACTTTCACTGCAGGCCCACTCAGTGCCGATGCAGTGGCATTCACGAGCACCTGTGAAATCGCGGTCGGAGGACCGTTTGGAAACGACAAATCGGCGTGGTTTGAATTCACAGCCGACGCCTCGGGGTCGGTTCAGATTGATTTCTGCTCGAGCGCCGTCACGCAGGATTCGGTAATGACACTTTTCACCGCCGACACCGTCTGCGGCGCACTGACCGAACTCGCCTGCGACGACGACAGCTGCCCTGGAATTCCCCCACCTGGGTTCGGTGCACCAAGCATGATTGCCGGCGGTCTAGTTCCCGGTCAAACCTACCTGCTATTGGTGGACTTCTACACGGGTGGCTACGATCCGTTGGCTGACAATACGATCACGGTGACCTGCGGTGTTGCCCTGCCAATGGGCGCATGCTGCATGCCTGGCGGCGCTTGCACACCAGACTCATCCGAGGGCGATTGCGTCTCGGCTGGAGGCGTTTATCAGGGCGATAACACAGTTTGCGACGGTTCATGTCCAGACGGAGCTGGTGACGTTTGCACCATCGCTGTCGAGGTCTTCAATGGCATGAACTCGGGAACCATTTTTGAATCGGGTATCGACGATCCCAGTCCCTCGTGCAGTGGGTTCGGGGCAGATGACACTTGGTTCATGTACACCGCCACGACGGCTGGCTCTTTGTTGATCGAAACTTGCGGCACCTTCCAGTCCGCGGGCACCGCGATTGATACAATCGTTTCCGTCTACGATGGATGCGGTGGCGCTGAACTGGGTTGCGATGACGATTGTGCGTCAGTCGACGGCGATCCACCCGCACCTTGCAGGGATGCCGACCAAACCGGAACTGGATTCCCGCGCGATTCATGCGTGTGCATTGAGAACGTAAACGTCGGCGATCAGTTCTGGATTCAGGTTCAGGATTTCCTGGGAGGCAACTTCGGCGACATTACCGTCACGGTAACTCCAGGCGGCTGCGATCCACCCGCGATCGTTGGCGCATGCTGTGGAAGCAAGAGTTGTACGGTCGAAACCGAAACAGACTGCGTCACGTTTGGTGGGACATATCTTGGCGACGACACTTCATGTGAAGGCGCCCCAGCCGGGAATCCTGTTTCGTTCAATTCAAACCCGAACGCGGCTATTCCGGACAACGACCCCGTCGGTGTCAGTGACACGATCAACGTCGGCGATTCCTTCGCGGTTGGTGACGTGAACCTGACGATCCAAATCGATCACACATTCCTCGGCGATCTGGACATCACTTTGACCCACAACGGGGCGACATCTGCCTTGGTGATGTCAGGTGTCTGTGCCACGAACGACAACATGAACATCACTATCGACGATGCTGGTGGTGATGTGGTGTGTGCTACTCCGACCGTCGGTACGTTCAACTCGCTGAGTTTGGGCGGTGACGGACTGTCCGCCTTCAATGGCGAAAACAGCGGTGGAAACTGGACCCTCACCGTGGTCGATACCGCCGGATTGGATCTCGGAACGCTCTTGAGTTGGTCACTCGAACTCGACGGAGCCGGTCCCGGACCATGCGACGAACCCGTCAATACCTGTACCGCTGACCTGTGCCCCGCCGGAACGACGGCTATTGTTGGCATCGAAAATGGCAACTTCGCAGGATGGTGTGTCTCAGGTGCACCTGTGGCCGACGTCGACTTCTTCTTCTTCCGCGTCGATTTCGCCGGTGACTTCGCATTGATCGAAATCACCAAGGAGTTCACGCAAGGCCCGCAAGCGCCTACTGGCCTGATCCCGCCGATCCTCGTCACGTTCTTCCAGGTCTGCGACGATGGTGACACGGTGGGCTCGATCATCATCGGTGAAGAAAGTGTCAGAAACTCCACCGGCGTGGATTGGAGCGACTACCACTGGAATCTCTTCGACGGGACCGAAGTTTGGTTCGACGTCGCAGGCTCAGCAGAGTGGAGCACACTTCCATTCGCAAATAGTTCGTTCGCAAACTTCATCGACGCCCCGGCGAATATGAAGGCCAAGACGCTGAATGCAGACAATGGTTCCGTGCCCAACAACAGCCAGTACTTCCCAGGCAGTGGAACCGGCGTGTTGAAGATGGATGTGGATCTCTCCGGTCCTCCGGTGAACTTCACCTTCAAGCAGCGTCCCACCATCCCCGGTGCAGACCCTGACGGTGCATGCTGCAATAGCGGTGTCTGCACCGATAGCCTGACCCAGGCTGCCTGCGAAGGCGGTGGGGGTACATATCAAGGCGATGGCTCCGTTTGTTCCGGTGTAACGTGCCCAGTTTCGGGCGGCGATGTTTGTGTCGAGGCGACCGAAGCCTTTGATGGCCTCAATATGGGTGCCATCACCGATGGTGGTGTGGACGATCCTGATCCGTCATGCACCGGCTCGGGGTCGGCAGACACATGGTTCATGTACACCGCAACGACGGCAGGCTCCCTGCTCATTGAAACCTGCGGAACGTATGTCGACGACGCGATTGGTGGATCCGAGGTGGATACGATCGTCGCCGTCTACGACGCATGTGGTGGTAATGAACTGGAATGCGACGACGATTGCACGTCGGGTGATGGCGATCCTCCCGCGACTTGCAGAGACGCTGCTCAGGAAGGAACCGGAACACGCGATTCCTGTGTCTGCATTGAAAACGTCAACGTTGGAGACCAATTCTGGATTCAGGTTCAGGAGTTCCTTGGGAACAACTTCGACGACATTTCGTTGACCATCACACCGGGCGGTTGCGACCCGGCTCCACCGGCTGGGAATGACACATGCGATGCAGCAACCGGAGTCAATTGCGGTGACAATCTGATTGGTGAGTCCAACGAAGCCTCGAACGGTGCCAACGGTGACTATTCACCCGGCGGGTTTGGAAACGCCTGCACGGGTTTTAGTGCCCCAGGCCCCGACGTGGTCTATGAGTTGAATCTACCCGCCACGCAGGATGTCACCATTGTCATGTCACCCGGTGCGACGCTAGATGCTTCGCTGTACGTTGTGACCGATTGCGCCGATCCGGAAGGTACCTGCGTTGCGGGTGATGACTCCGGCCTTAGCGGAGGTCCAGAAACTGTGACGTTCTCCGCTGTTGCAGGTACGACGTACTTCATCATCGCCGACGCTTTCGGTGCTGCTGGTGGAACGTTCGACCTGTCGATTTCCTGTGCCGGTGGCCCCGCGGGTGGTGCTTGCTGCAATTCCGATACTACTTGTGACGATGTCGCCGATGTGGGCACATGCAAGGGGCAAGGCGGAGTGTATCAAGGCGATGGTACAGACTGTGCCACCGCGGTTTGTGTCCCGCCGGCGTCGGGTGATGTTTGTGTCGACGCGTTTGACGCGTTTGATGGCCTCAACGTAGGGCCGCTTTTTGGCGGAGGCGTGGACGATCCTGATCCCTCATGCGGTTTTGGATCGGATGACACATGGTTCATGTACACCGCCACGACGGCTGGCTCGCTGCTCATTGATTCCTGTGGAACATGGGTTCTGGGTGGCAGTGAGGTTGACACCATCGTTGCTGTATTCGATGCGTGCGGTGGAAACGAGCTTGATTGTGACGATGATTGCGGCTCATCGGACGGCGATCCACCCGCATCTTGCAGGGATGCAGACCAGACCGGTACCGGTGGAACCCGCGATTCCTGCGTGTGCGTGGACAGCGTCAACGTCGGCGATCAGTTCTGGATTCAGGTTCGAGATTTCGCCGGAGGGAACTTCGACGACATTTCTCTAAACATTACACCGGGCGGTTGCGACCCACCCGCCCCGGTCCTGGGGGCCTGTTGTGACACCGGCGCCTGCACGCCGGATATGACGCAAGCGAACTGCGAAGCTGGCGGCGGAACGTATCAGGGCGACGGCACCGATTGTTCGGTGGCATGCCCACAGCCGGCAACCAACGACGAGTGCGAAGGACGCGAGGCATTGTCCTGCGCCGCAACCACGTTTGCGGACTTGGCTGACGCAACCTCGGGAGCAGACGATCCCAGCCTCGCCGCTTGTTCGAACACCTTGAATCCGTGTACCGAGTACTTTGAATTCGTGCCAACCGGAACGTCAGCACGAATTCGGACGGACTTGAACTCAACGGAGACCGACTCTGTCTACGGTCTGTACCAAGTCAATCAGGCCATGCCCTGCGACGAAACGCAGTGGGTCGAAGTGGCTTGCAGCGAAGACGAAGGTGCGGGCTTCCTCGGCGATATCTGTGTCGATGGCCTAACCATTGGCGACACCTATGTCCTCATGATCACGGGTTTTAATGCACTCGCTTGTCCTGACGGTCCCTACGGGATCGACGTGGATTGTGCGGCAGTTTGTGGGCCGTAACTTGATTTAAAAGTCCGGATTCGCGATCGACCACACCAACCGCTCCTGAACGGGTTGGTGTGGTCCTCGCCGGGCTTACTCTGTTGTTTTCTTAGAATTCGGACTGGTATTGGGCTTCTCGACTTGATACCATATTGTTCATGTGACTCTCTCTCGGAGGCTCTCGACGCAATCGGCGGACCGGGTTGACACAGACTTGGCCGAATGCGTCGAATGGAAATTGGAAGGAGCAAGGAAAATGCAATTCTGCAAGAACGCGGGGATCTGCAGCGTACTCTCTCTCGCTGCAATGGTTCTCACGGCATCAGTCCTCACGGCATCGCCGGCATCGGCCGCTGGGGTCGATATTGGTGGTGGCTGGCATGCCGAGGTTATGAATGGCAACGTCACCAGCATCGTTGTGGACGCTACGGACGCCAACAAGACAGTCATTCAAATCGCAAAACAGTTCGACGACCCGCCCCAGTTCGGGCAATTCCCCCCCATCGAAATCGCGTTCACGCAGGTTTCACCCGACGCGACCACGGTGCCGAGCATCGTGATTAATGATGAGAGCATCATCAATAACACGGGGTTTGACTGGACGGATTATCACTGGGCGTTGATCGATAGTGGACAGGCTTGGTTCAATGTGCCGCTGATGGCCGGCTTTGATACGGCGCCGTTTAACAACCAAACGTTTTCCGATCCCATGAATACTTTTGGGGGCGATCCAAACAAAGCCACCGACCTCGCAGTCGATGGAGGCGGCGCAACGGTGCCCAGTGGCCCACCTGCATGGAAC
>JAADIU010000119.1 GCA_013151185.1 Planctomycetota bacterium | reverse complement strand
ACGCATTGGCGCGGGCGGAGTGCGTGGACAACGGGAAACCGCTTGCCTTGGCGCGTTCGTTGGATATTCCACGGGCTGCGAAGAATCTGCGATTTTTTGCGACGGCGATTCTTCATAGTGGTAGCGATACTTATTCGATGCCGGGCGTTGGATTCAATTATACGCTTCGTCAACCGCGCGGGGTTGCGGGGATCATCTCTCCGTGGAACCTTCCGCTGTATCTCTTTACCTGGAAGATTGCACCCGCGCTGGCGACCGGAAACACCGTGGTTGGTAAGCCTTCTGAAGTGACGCCGATGACCGCGTTCATGCTTGGCGAACTTTGCATGGAAGCGCAGATGCCTCCGGGTGTACTCAACATCGTGCATGGCCTCGGTGCAAAAGCGGGTGCTGCACTTGTGACCCATCCGGATGTTCCGACCGTTTCGTTTACGGGCGGTACCAAGACCGGTGCAGAGATCGCTCGTCATGCGGCACCTTTGTTTAAGAAGGTGGGGTTGGAGTTGGGTGGGAAGAATCCGAACATTGTGTTCGCCGATGCGGATCTTGATGCGGCGCTCGCGGGCAGTTTGCGTTCATCGTTTGCCAATCAGGGGCAGGTTTGTTTGTGCGGTTCGCGGATGTTCGTGGAGCGAAGTATTTTTGACGACTTTATCGAGCGGTTCGTTTCCGGGGCGAAGGCCTTGAAGGTCGGTGATCCGCTGGAAGATGGCACGGACCAGGGCGCGCTGGTATCCAAGGCGCAGCTCGAAAAGGTCGCCAGCTACATGGACCTTACCCGCAGTGACGGGGGGAAGATTCTTTGTGGGGGCCGGCGGGCGACGGGTTTGAACGGCCGCTGCAAGGAAGGCTACTTTTTTGAGCCGACCGTGATTCGCGATTTGGAGCTCGATTGTCGTGTGAACCAGGAAGAAATATTCGGTCCGGTCGTGACAGTGACACCGTTTGACACTGAAGAGCAGGTTGTCGGATGGGCGAACGGGGTGGCGTATGGATTGGCATCGTCGGTGTGGACGCAGGATATTTCAAGAGCCCATCGGGTGGCTGACCGGATTCAATCGGGCACAGTGTGGGTGAATTGCTGGATGGTGCGAGACTTGCGAGTGCCATTTGGTGGCATGAAACAGAGCGGTGTCGGGCGCGAGGGCGGTGACGAAGCCCTTCGCCTGTATACGGAAGCGAAGAATGTGTGTATCCGAATTCCTTCGACGACCTCGGGATAACCCATCATTGAGATCGTTTTCGCTGGTGGGCACGGATTGACTTTGCGGGTGCCCCATCCTTGAGCGCAGCGGAAGGGTGGGGGACGGACTTGGTGTGCATAGTCGGTCAACTTGTTTCAATCAGTCCCCCAGCTTAGAAAGCTGGGGCACCCGCACAAACACTGTTCGCAGAGCAGTGGCACCCGATGAACCCAGCATTCGAGTTGAAACGGGGCGTTGTCTCTTTACCATTCTTTTTCTTGACCTTGTTCGCGTGTGGATTTTGACATGACCGATTCGAGAAACCAGGGCTTCACAAGTGATCGCGCACCCGAGGCGGTGGGCGCGTTTCCCCATGCCAAGCGCGTGGGGGGATTATTATTTCTGTCGGGCATCGGACCGCGAAAGCGCGGGACCAAGGCGATTCCGGGTGTGACGATGGATGGGGCGGGTGCGGTTGTTTCCTATGACATTGCCAAACAAACGCAGGCAGTGTTCGAGAACGTCCGGACTGTGTTGGAGGATGCGGGGGCTCAGTGGAACGACATCGTCGATGTGCAGGTTTTTCTGACGAACATGCAGGAGGACTTTGCGGCGTTCAATCAATTGTACGCCGAGCACTTCGCCGGTGAAGGCAAGCCCAATCCGACTCGCACCACGATCGAAATCAACGCTCTGCCGACACCGATCAACATCGAACTGAAAGTGATCGCTGCCGTCGGATGAAGTCCGTCGGAGACAGAATCAGCGTCGGAATGATTCAGATGGGGATTGCTCAGAGGGTTTGAAAAGGGCGCCGGAGATGAACGAAGGGTGAGTGACGGGGCTCGAACCCGCGGCCTCCAGGACCACAACCTGGCGCTCTAGCCAACTGAGCTACACCCACCATTGTTGCCCCGCAAGACCCAACTGCGGAGCAACGGGGAAGATACCATTTTTGTGGACGCTTGCAACCGAATAGACTCAACCTGGAATAATGGTGTGGACGAGGATAGGATGGGTCTAATGCGGGTGAGATTTTTCATATTGACTGTCGTGATTTCCTTGCCGGTTCTGGTTGGCTGTGCCAATGAGCGGTCTGAGTTGGCGTCGATTCAGCGCTGGGAGAATATCGGTGCGGTTTTCCAAATGATCGGTGATCGTGAGCGCGAATACCCCAGCCGTTCGCGGGCGTTCGATGCGATCGTTGGGGATCTCCAAGCGAATCACCAAGAGCGGCTTCGGGTTTCAACGCGGCGGGTTCAATCCTTCCATCAGAGGGAAGTTGACCGATGGCCGCAGCGACTGGCGCGCACGCGCGAGGATGTGCGACAGCGGATGGCCGGTCATCCCGAAAAGATTCCGGACGCGGTCGCGGGTATGTGGTACTGAGTTCTTTGCTGCAACAGGTGTGTCATTGCGCCCCTGCGGCTCCCACTCTCGTTCTATCGACGTGCGCTGATCAAACCGATACCCTGCGCCGATGACCGCCGCCTCCACATCTCCCGAGCAAGCTTGGACGATTCAACGATTGCTCGAATGGACAAAACCATTCTTAGAACGAAAAGGTTTGGATGAACCTCGCTTGGCGGCAGAAATTCTGCTGGCCAACGTGCTGGGTTGCGCGCGGTTGCAGCTTTACACCCGATTTGACCATCAACCGACGGACGATGAGTTGGCGTCGTTTCGGGGGCTTATCACCCGCGCGGGTGAGCATGTTCCCATTGCCTATCTCGTCGGCTTCAAGGAATTCTACAGCTTGAGTTTTGAGGTCACCGCGGATGTATTGGTTCCGCGGCCCGAGACGGAGTTGCTGGTCGAGCGGACGCTGGACCTGATTGCGGGGATAGAGGTTGGGGCGGAGGCTGGAGTTGATATTCTGGAAGTTGGAACGGGAAGCGGGTGCATCGCGGTGGCTGTCTGCAAGAACGCGCCGAATGCGAAGTTCGTCGCGACGGATGTTTCTTCGGGCGCACTTGAGGTTGCGAGGCGCAACGCTGAAGAACATGGGGTTTCTGATCGGATTGTGTTTGTGGAATGCGATCGGTTGGATCTTCCGCCGGAGCATCTTGTGGAAGGCGGGTTCGACGTGTTGGTCTCCAATCCACCGTACATTGCGGAAGCGGAAATGGAAACACTGCCACGCACCGTGCGCGATCACGAGCCATCGTGCGCTCTGCACGATGGGGCTGACGGGTTGTCTTTCTACCGCACATTTGCAGAGCAGGCGGCGGGTTTACTCAAGTCGTCCGGACGGATCTTGCTGGAGATTGCTGAGAACCAGGGCGCTTCGGTGGAGGCCCTGTTTGAAGGCGGCAAGCAATTCAAGCACACGGATTCATGGCGCGATACCGTTTGCGGCCACGAGCGGGTGATGTGTTTCGAGGTGATCCCGCAGGTGTCGGGGGCGGGTGAACCGGTTTGACTCGTGGTGTTCTCTTCGGCACAGCATCACGTTGGGCGGAGCGGCTGAATCGGTTATGATGCGGTTGGTGCGGTCTGTGTTTCTATTCAATTCACTATCCTTCGCGTGAGGTCATCGTTGTGGAGAGCTTGATTATTCAGGGCGGGAACCGTCTCAAGGGTACCATTCCAATCAGTGGGGCGAAGAACGCCGCGCTTCCCATCATGGCCGCATCGATCCTTTGCGAGGGCGAAACGATTCTTCGCAACGTGCCCGATCTTCGCGACGTGCGGCAGATGTGTACGTTGCTGAACCGCCTTGGGGTGAAAGTCGAGCGCGACGAGACGGGTGCGATGCACCTTCGCGCCGAAGACGAAATGAATTGTCACGCCGAATACGAATTGGTCAGCAAGATGCGGGCCAGTATTTGTGTGTTGGGGCCGTTGTTGGCCAAACGGCGGAAGGCGCAGATTTCGATGCCGGGTGGGTGTTCAATCGGTGATCGACCTGTGCGATTGCATATTAAGGGTTTGGAAGCGCTGGGTGGGGATGCTGACCTGGTCACCGGCGACATCGTGATGAAAGCCAAGAAACTTCGCGGCGCGGAGATTTTTCTGGGCGGTGCGTTTGGTTCGACCGTGACGGGGACTGCGAATGTGTTGATGGCGGCTACCTTGGCGGAAGGTCGGACCATCATCGAGTCAGCCGCCTGCGAACCCGAAATCGTGGACCTTGCGGAATTTCTGAACAAGTGCGGAGCGCGGATTGAGGGCCACGGGACACCGCGAATCGTCATTGAAGGTGTTGCATCGTTGCATGGTGCGGAGCATTCGGTGATTCCGGATCGCATCGAGGCGGGCACTTACATCATCGCTGCGGCAGTGACGAATGGCGAACTGACGTTGAAAGATTGCCGGTTGGAACATCTCGTTGCGTTCATCGATACGCTTCGCAAGGTGGGTCTCAACATCGAGAAAAGTGACAAGGGCGTGTCAGTGTCGTCATCGCGACGCCTCGATCCCACCGAGATTACCACCCAGCCATACCCCGGGTTTCCGACGGATTTGCAGGCTCAGACGATGGTGTTGCTTTCGCTCGCCGATGGAAACAGCATCGTGACGGAGAAAGTTTTTCCGGATCGGTTCCTTCACGTTGCGGAACTCAATCGCATGGGAACGCGCCTTCGCAAGGAAGGCCCCACAGTGATTGTGCAGGGGGTTAAGAAGCTGATCGGTGCGCCGGTGATGGCGTCCGACCTTCGGGCGTCAGCAGCCCTTGTTCTGGCGGGGTTGATTTCAAAGGGTCAAACGCGCGTGCAGCGAATGTACCATCTTGATCGGGGGTACGAAAAGATGGAGCTGAAGCTAAAAGCAGTGGGGGCAGACATTTCCCGCGTGACGGACGAGTAGCAGATATTGCGCAATCGCTTACCCGGCGCTTGCCCGGCCTACGCTTCTTTCGACTCGGGATTTGTTGCCGTCGATGATGGGGCTGTTTGCGCTGAGTGTGTGGCTGTCTTGGGTTGCGATCGTTTGAACATGCCTCTCAATGGACCGCTCAGGACGTAGATTGCGGTGACGCAGGCGAGTGTGGGGGATGGGTATGCGATGAAGGTGCCGGCTACCAGTACCATGATGAAGACGTAGCCGAACGGTTTTCGTCCGCGCAGGTAGGCGTTTCCAACGTGAACGTATTGTACGCGGCTGACCATGAGCAAGCCAGCGAGTATCGTGATCAATGGCATCGCATTCAGCAGGATCACACCGCGAACATCGAGGACGTGTTCGTAGAGAATGACCATCGAAGCGACAAGGGCGGCTGCTCCGGGGCTGGGTAGGCCGTAGAAGCGGGTGTGTTTCAAATCGCCTTCGGCATGTTCGACGTTGAAGCGTGCCAAGCGCAAACCGCAGCAACTCACATAAATCGCGCCTGCGACCCATGCGGTTCGCTGCGTGATGAACGGGCCGGTTAGGTTTTCGTGGGCACCGGTCAACACCATGACCACAACGAGCATGGCCGGTGCGACGCCAAACGTGACCATGTCTGAAAGGGAATCCAATTGACCGCCGAAGTTGGTTGTTCCGGTGGTCATTCGCGCGACGCGTCCATCCATGCCGTCGAAGAACATTCCAAGGAAGATCAAGAACCCGCCTACTGAAACGTAGGTCGGCAGGAGGTTTTCGATGAACACATTGTTGAGCGTCGTTTTCGCCTCGGCAGCGACGCCGGTGAAGACGTGGATGAGGCCCAGCATGCTCAGGTAGATCGCAGCGAACCCGCAGAGCATGTTGGCAAGCGTGAGCATGGTGGGTAGCACGGCGATCGTGCGAAGTCGGCGCTCGCGTCTTGCGGTGCGCTTGTCGGTGACATCGTCGTCAACGTACTTCATGGTTTCTCCCACGTCACTGTGTGACCTTCAATGCGCGATCTATTACTGAGCGACTTTCATCAGGAGGGTCTGTCCCGCGTTGACTTTGTCACCGACGGAGACCGCAACCTCGATCCCTTCAGTATCGGGAACAATCAGTTCCGTTCGCGAACCAAATTTGATCAAACCGAAGCGCTCTCCGCAAACGAGCGTGGATTGAGGCTCGGCATGGCAGATGATGCGCCGCGCGATGAGCCCAGCCACTTGCCGAACCACGATCGGGCCGGTCAGTGGTGCCTGCGGATCGATGACGAGTGTGTTGGATTCGTTCAGGCGGCCTGCGTCTTCGTGGCGGGCGTCGAGAAATTTTCCCGGTTGGTAGGTGACGTCGCGCACGGTGCCCGCACACGGTGATCGGTTGATGTGTACGTTGAAGATGCTCAGGAAAATGCCGACACGGATGGCGGGTCCGTTGACGAGTTCGTGGTGATCCAGGCGGGTGATTTCGGTCACGGTTCCGTCGGCAGGGGCGATGAAGACGTTGTCATCGTGGGACGCATCTCGATTCGGGTCCCGAAAAAACCAAACCACCCACAGCAATACAAGGATGGGCGGAATCGCAAGCGCCCAATGAATCCATGTCGCTCCCCAAGCCATCGCCCCGAGGAGCATCGCCGAACCGATGACTTCGTTCATGCCTTCTTTTGCGAGTCCCATATTTGTTGCCCTTGCTCAGTGAATTTCGCGGCACCTTAACACGCGGTGACAAGGCGTGCCATGAGAGCGGCTTATAACTTGGGATTTGTTGTATCGACACATCCGCCCCGCCCGGTGCCAACGCATCGTATGGTTGACATGAGGGGGAATGTGCTGTGAAGGTCACATCAAGAGTATCGTCGAACGCCCAAGCCCGCGAAGTGCTGCTGCGGTTTCTTGCTCTGTCGCAGAGGCGGTGCGATGTGGTCGCGGCAGATGGCCGACGGGCGCTCCGCCGCCATCAGCGCACCTGGCCACTCGCCGTGGTGGATCCCCGCGACGCATCCCGCGTAGAAGCCGCAGCTTTGCACGATGCATCGCGACGGGGGATGGCGTTCTTGTATCCGCGCGCCATCGAAGTGGGCGCGGTGATTCGGTTGCGACTCTTTTGGTATGACGAAGACTGCCCGTTGGTGGTGGCTGTCGTTCGACACCGAACGCCCACGAAGGACGGATTCCTGATCGGCTGCGAATTCTTGATCTCGCTGGAAGACTGAAGTAGCGATCAAATCGCTACGGGCCCGTCAAGAGCGGTGCGAACGATGCCCAGTCGGCAAGGTCGATCGCACTGTTCGTGTCGTCTATATTTGCGCACACGCATTCGGGTGATGATTGCACATCCGATCCGAAGCAGTCGGTGAAGTTTTGGGCGTCTGCCAAGTCCACGTCGCCATCGGCATCCAAATCACCCGGTATCGGGCAACCCGCACATCCACCAATGGAGAGAGTCGCTGGCTCGCTTACGTTCAGGCAAAGCGGGGAATTGTTGAATGCAAAGGCCTTATAGACGCCTGCGTTTGCGGCGGTGACGTTCGTGATCATCAATGTGTCGGAGGTTGCGCCGGAGAACTGCCCACCGTTGAATATGCCCACGTCGTCTTTGGACCATGCCCACAGAAAACCGCTGCCTGTTGCGCCGGCAGTCATGGTTATGGTTTCACCCTGTTCGGCGCATTGGTCGCTGGGGTGTTGGAAGAACAAGCCGCCCCCGACAGAGAGTTGGCCTATTATAGACAATTCGCCACCGCAGGCGTTGGAGGCGAAGCAGGTGTAGTCGCCGGTGTCGTCCGTCGTAAGGTTGGATAGTGTGAGCGTGGGTGAGTCGGGCGCGCCGAATGGGAGTCCATCGCGTCGCCACTCAAACGTATGCGGGAATGACCCGTCGACAAAGACCGTGAACTCGGCTTCTTCGCCCGCGCATCGTGAGATTTGCAGCTCGGGTTGGAGGAGGATCGACACCGGGATCGTCGCGATGGACAAGCTCGCAAGATCGCTGTTCGCGACGACGCATCCATCGGTGATGACGCACCGGTAAGACCCTCCGTCTGCCAATTGCACGTTGGTGATCGTCAATTCATTGCTCGTGGCACCGGAAATCGTACCACCATCGACCAAAGGTGTTGCCAGCTTAAACCATTGCAGGGTTGCGGAGGGGCTGGGCGCGGTTACGGTGAACACGGCAGTTTCGCCCACGCATTGTTCCTGGGTTTGCGGTTGATTTGGGAGCAGTGCAATCGCATCGCACACATCGGGAATGCCATTCGAGTCGCAATCGGGGCCGCACTGGTCGAGCAATCCGTCGAGGTCGCAATCGGTTCCCGAGCCAGCAGCGATCTCGCAGGCGTCGAGCGTCCCATTTTCGTTGCAGTCGCGGTCAACGGGTATGCTCGCAATCAACTCGGCTTGATCGACTTGCCATCCCAGACCCGTGTTGCCCGAACTATCGCGGGAATCGAATCGCCATTCGATGTCTACCGTTTGCCCTGCAAATGCCGATAGATCGACGCTGCGCACTTCCCATTCGTTTTGGATACCGTCAACACCTGCATCGTCCACTTCGGTGCCATTGATTGTCACATAAGCCCAATCGAAGCCGGACACGTTGGCGTTACCGCCCTCTCCGTTGTACGCGGAGCAGTAGGTGAGTGTTGCGGATACTGCGTCGGCTGGGATGGTGACCTGTGGTGCTGACATGGTCCCGGTTTCAACCAAGCCACTGTCGAAGTTGCACAGGCCGCTTCGCCCGAAGTACGCCCATCTGGGAGGGTCGCATTCGTTGAGCCTTGGGCACTGATTTGTTCCATGCCACAAGCCCGTCGCAGACCATCCCGAGGGTGGGAACTGGTTTACGAAGTCGGCGGCGAACAAGCTGTTATCAACGAAGCCATCCAGTTCGCACAAATCGATGATTTCGTTTCCGTCGCAATCGATGCTGGTCCCGGCTGCTATGTCGCAGATGTCTTGAATGCTGTTGAAGTTGCAATCGTTGTTGGGTTCACACGAATCGGGAACGGCA
>JAADIU010000054.1 GCA_013151185.1 Planctomycetota bacterium | reverse complement strand
ACCCTTGCGCGGTCGATGAATTCTGCGACGAGCCAACGGACACATGCGTCGACAACCTCGATTGCAATAACAATGGCGTCGCAGACCCACTTGATATCTTCGGTGGTACAAGCAACGACATTAACACCAACAATGTCCCCGACGAATGCGATGAGTGCCTCAACGATAACGACTGCGCTGACACGCTTTTCTGCAACGGTGTCGAAACGTGCGACGTCGATACATGCGTCGCAGGCACCGACGCATGCCTCACCGGCCAAACCTGCGACGAAGCAGCCGCCACCTGCCCCCCCACAGGTGCAGACTGCAACACCAACGGCATCGGTGATGCGACGGACATTGCGATGGGCACCAGCGCCGACCTTAACACGAACAGCATCCCCGATGAATGCGACGACTGCTTCAACGACGCCGGCTGTGATGATGGCGACTTCTGCAATGGCGCGGAAACGTGCGACACCGACACATGCCAACCCGGTGCAAATCCGTGCCTTCTCGGCGAAGTGTGCGATAAACCGACAGACGTTTGTAGCCAGCCCGACTGCAATACAAACAGCATCGGCGACCTCGACGACATCGCAGCCGGCACCAGCGACGACACCAACACCAACGGTATCCCCGATGAGTGCGAAGGCTGTACGACGGACACAGAATGCGACGACGGATTGTTCTGCAATGGCACCGAGGTTTGCATCAACAGTGTGTGCGAATCACCCGGCGGTGCTTGCCAACCGGGTCAAAGCTGCAACGAAGATACCGACACCTGCAATGCCGCAGGAGGTGGTGGTGGAGGCGGCGGACCACCCCCGGACGGCGATGGCGACGGTGTTTCCGATGGTGCGGATGACTGCCCGAACACACCGACGGGCGAGAGCGTCGATGCTGACGGCTGCTCTCAGTCGCAACTCGACGACGACGAAGACGGTATCGCCAACGACGTTGATCAGTGCGCCGACACACCGGCGGCAGAAATTGCAGACGTGGACACGAATGGATGCGCACCGTCGCAGCTCGATGACGACGTAGTGATCGAACCCGATCCGCAACCCGGACCCGACGATGCCAACACGAATGGCGACGACGGAACGAATCCCGGTGATGACACCAATACGAACGGCGAAGTTCCCGACATCGGTGATAACGGAATGGACGACAATGGAATGGCCGACGAACCCGATAGCGACGGAGACGGTGTCCCCGACCGTACCGACGAATGCGCGCTAACCCCTGCCGGCTTCGAGGTGAACTCGGTCGGATGCGCGCTCATCGAACCCGACCCAACGGATGACGCCCAAGACGGCTGCGCAAATGGCATCGGATGCGGCGCCGGCGGACTGGCCACGCTCACAATGATGATGCTCGGTTTCGGCGGTCTGAAAGTTAACCGACGACGAATTCGCCGTACGCATCGCTAGTTGATTCGGTGGCGTCCGGGACGCACCCTACCTGGAACATCGCGCAAGAATCGTATCGACCCAGTTGGAAACGTGTGCGAGGAACCTGGTTTCGAGTACGGCTCACCACCCCAAATTCCTGCTTCTGCGCACGCAATCTGAGAATCTGCCCGCCGCGCTCGGTCCCACGACGCGCGTTCCAATTCCAAATTCCGCATCATTTTCGAAAAATGTTTCAGAGATTCACGGCTAACCGGCAAGGGTTTGTTGGAACAGACAATAAACCGATAACCCGGAGCCGAACATGTACACTAATCGCAGCCGTCAAATCGTCACACAAACCCGTCGCTCAGTCAGCCAGTGTTTTGCAATGCTCACACTGAGTTGCCTGCTCGCTATCCAGCCGGCATCCGCCGGAGAGGTCGCGGCCAGTTTCGAAAGCCTTGGTGATCTCATCCCCGGTGACGAATTCTCTCCTGGGGCGACACTCGCCAGCGAGGCCACGGGAGTATCAGCCGACGGCAAGGTTATGTTGGGATTCGCCGTTTCCGAAGGCTCTGTTTTCGGGCCGGGCGAGGCGTTTCGGTGGACGGAAACCGGAGGAATGGTCGGGTTGGGCTTTCTCTCAGGTGGCGGTCAAAGGAGTATTCACAGCTTTGCGAACGGTGCCTCGGCTGATGGCACGGTTGTTGTGGGACAATCCAGTTCACGAGAGGCGAGAACCCAAGCGTACCGTTGGACAGCCGCTGGTGGATTGGTCGGACTGGGCGTCTCCATTCCCGGCGGTCAAAGCGTTGCAAACGGAACGTCTGCCAACGGCTCGGTCGTTGCGGGCGGAGGCGATGGTGATTTCGGTCCTGAAGCATTTCGCTGGACGCAAGCCGGTGGCATGGTCGGGTTGGGCGACTTGGAAGGTGGTGACTTCAACAGCATCGCCTTCGACATATCAGCCGACGGCGCTGTGATCGTGGGGCAAGGAAAATCCGAATCCGGTGACGAGGCGTTTCGCTGGACGCAAGCCGGCGGAATGGTCGGGCTTGGCGATCTGGAGGGAGACGACTTCAACAGCATCGCGAATGCAACGTCGGCCGACGGAACGGTCGTTGTGGGAGAAAGCGATTCAGAAGCCGCCGAATTCGGCGAAGCGTTCATGTGGACTGAGGCCGGCGGAATGGTCGCCCTGGGCGACCTAGACGGAGGCGATTTTAGTAGTGAAGCGAATGCCACTTCGGCTCACGGTGTGGTGATCGTGGGACACGGAACATCCGAAAACGGTAAGGCAGCAATGCGCTGGACCGAAGCGGAAGGCATGAGATCATTGCAGGATATTCTGGTCAACGACTTCGGCATCGATCTGACGGACTGGAAGTTGAAGTCGGCTGAAGGTGTCTCAGGAGACGGAACAATCATCGTAGGCGAAGGCAAAAACCCATCGGGCGTCACAGTGGCCTGGATCGCAACCGTCCCCCTCCCCGACGGAGTGAGCGAAGAAGCGTTGGGCCAGGTTGATGATGGTGGTGGAGCAGGTTCGGGAGGGAGTGGCGGTAGCACGCCGGGCGACGGCGGAGCGAATTCTGGAGGAAGTGGCGGCGCTCCAGTACCCGCACCCGTCGGATGTGGAGCAGCCGCAACGGCATCGCTCACGCTCATCATGCTGGGCCTGGGCGGCTTCAAGGTCAATCGGCGGCGGACTTGCTGCACGAATTATTGATTCCGGGTTGTATGCCCACGCATTCTTAGTGGGTGTGGCAGAACGCCAGCTTTGGCAGCGCCCCTTTCGGTTATCGTCTACTACGGCACATCTGGAGGGGCGTCGTCGCGTGCGGTTCCGCTGAATTGGCGATTGCTTGGCGGGTCTGCGACCGTTTGCAAGTCCACCGTCGCGCCATCCGACAGGAGACGATACCCGAGTCTCTCTGGTTTGACCGTCACACCGTGTCCGTCGCAATACACGACGTTGGCACGTTTCAGGTGGCGCGGATCGAGGGAGGTTCGCGGGCTTCCAACATCACCCGTCCCGCGATCCGATGTAGCCAGCAATCGCGGTGGGTCGAGAACCCATCCGTGGTTGCCCATTTCGGCGTAGTCGGTCCCGGAATTGGCATAGGCCTTTCGCTGATTTTGAGGCAAACCGCCCGCCGTTCCCATGCAATCGCCGCCCAGCACCGTGCCCGCAAAACTCCGTATCCGCGAGCGGTTCACCGGGAAATTATAGAAACTGTTGTTGGCTTTGCGGGCGTTTCCCAGGAACTGATGGTTGTAGCCATAGGCGTAGTTTCGCTCATCAATCCAGGCTGGCACCGCAGGACATGCGTAGACTTTGCTGTCGTAGTCCTGGCGATCGTCGCTTGTGCTGGGTTGGTTGTATGCAAAAATTCCAACCTGCTTGCCCATCGTCGCGACCCATCGTGGTCGATATTTTTTCCCGTTGCCGATCTCGAACCAGTTCTCGGGATTGCTGGTGCCTCCGGGCAATTTTGCAAATCGACCGGGAAGCGAAGTATCGTTGTTCTCGTCGGCATACATATGCCAACCATGCGAAAGCTGTCGCAGATTTGAAAGACACAACACGCTCCGGGCTTGTTTGCGAGCGCGCGAAAGCGATGGAAGCAGAATTGAAATCAACAGCGCGATAATCGAGATGACCACGAGCAATTCGACAAGGGTGAACCCCAAACGGCGACACCGAAAGTTCGGTGGGCTACTGACGGGCGATCGGTGATTCGATTCAGTCATCAAACTCCCTCGCAAATGGTATCTTCGGACGGACCCGGATCGTGTGCAATCCAGCCTACAGCCGACGAAACCCATAGCAACAAAAAAAGGCCCACCATAAGGTGGGCCTGCTATGCTCATCAAAGCCGTATTGGGCGGGCTGTCGCTTCAAAAAACTTCGTATGAAACGACAACCGTGCGGGAATGCGTCCCGTGGAAGAATGTATTCCCTATAAGAACGCACGCTTGTAAAAACTTGTCTAACGCTTCGAGAACTGGAAGCTGCGACGAGCGCCTCGACGGCCATACTTCTTTCGTTCGACGCGGCGGCCATCGCGGGTGAGGTACTTGCCATCGCGAAGCAACGCCTCGTATTCCTTGCTCGCGAGTGTCAGCGCTCGGGCAATGCCCAAGACAATTGCGCCAGCTTGGCCGGTGGTCCCACCACCGGTGGCGTTGACGAATACGTCGACGCGCTTGCGGGTGTCGGTGGCATCAAGCGGTGCGATGATTGTTTCGCGATCGCGCTCCAGATGGAAGTATTGTTTGATTTCGCGGCCGTTGATCACAAACTTACCGCTCCCGTGCCTGATACGCACACGGGCGACCGCGCTTTTGCGACGACCGGTGCCCCAATGGTAACCGCCAGCCTTCGGCTTGGGAGCCGACCACTCGTGCGACAGCGAGGAAACAGTGGGCTTGTCCATCACGGGCATCGCGACGGCGACGGATTCCTCTGTCGAGCGGGATTCTGTCGCCCGAGATTCTGTCGCGGGGGATGCTTCCTGTGATTTCGTATCTTCAGGTTTGGGTGAGTCAGCCACGAACGTCATCTCCAATCAGGTCAGTTCAAACAACCAGCGTGCAACAGTCAGAGTGCGTCCCGGACGCACCGATGGGTCCAACGGACCCAATATCCCTAATACGTCCAAGCCTGCGGCTGCTGTGCTGCGTGCGGGTGTTGATCGCCCGCGTAAATTTTCAGCTTGTCGAGCATCCTTCTGCCCATCGCACTTTTGGGCAGCATGCGTTTCACCGCAAATCGCAAAATGCGATCGGGGTGCCGCTCCATCACCTTCTCACCGGAATCCGACTTGAAACCACCGATGTAGTAGGTGTATCGATCGTATTTCATGGACGCCAGCTTGTTCCCCGTGAGCTTGACCTTTTCACAATTGGTCACCACAACGAAGTCGCCTGTATCCACATGCGGTGTGTAGGTGGGCTTATGCTTGCCCATCAGCACGGTCGCAATATTCACCGCCAAGCGTCCCAACACCCGATCCGAGGCATCGACGTGATGCCACTGGGGGTGAAAGGTCTCCTTGCGGGCCATGTATGACGGAACGCGTCCTGTCGGCATATCTGCACCAATCCCAACAAAAAACCAATGAATCGCAGAGCCCCGCATCCTACAAAACCCCCGATTTTCGTCAAGGGCGACAAAACGTTTGATAAAAGACCGTTCCAAGGCGATTCGGTACGCCTGAAACAACGCCTCCGACAGGCAGATCATCAGAGAAAGCCACGAATTATCACGATGCAGGTACGCGCCGGTGGAATTATTCGACTTTTAGATTGCGTTGCAGTTCGGCGAAATCTTGCAAGTCGACATCTTGGTCACCGTCGGCGTCAAACCAAACAACACATGCTTCCGAACCTTGGAAATCAGGCGACTGCCAACACGCAGCAAAATCTGCAAAGTCTGCCAGATCAACCAAACCATCGCGCGTCGAATCCCCGTACAGTGGGCGTATCACACGCTCCTGCCAATCGGCAGCGTCTACCGAGAACGGGTATCGCGTCGTGACCGATACGAACTCCTCGCCAGCTTCAATCAGATTGCCGAATCCCAAGAAACGAAGATACAATTTGTTGTCAGCAGACCGATCCCAAATGAACGGATTGCTCGCGTCAAACGAATCTGTTATTTGAAAGTGTGTTGCAATTCCGGTTCCGCCGGATGGGTCATACTGGCCGATGACATTGCTCCCCGGGAGGTATAGCGAGCTGGAATCGTCTAAATCCGTTTGCCCTTTATGAAGGAATTCTCTTGGCGAGTTGATTCCAACTTCCTCAGTAAACACGTTGCTGTGTGAGCTGAGAAAGGGGTAGAACACAGAAATCGAAGTATTCTGCAGGAACGTCACGGATGTTGTTTCGTGGATGGCGTTCTCGTTGAGAGCCATCTCGTTGTGTATGTTGGCAAAGTCGCCAAGCAATGAATCCTTCACCAATCGAAACCGCATGCCTTGATAAACAGTTCCATCTACGATCTCCTCCACTTCGCCGTCCACAAAGAGAGTCACGGCGATGACCGTTTCGCCTCCATGACAGCTTCCGAACCACCCCAAAGTTGATTCGCGTAAGACTGTGCCTTGACAGGAACCGATGTTATCAACAATTCGAACACCGTTATATGTGAGTGTCTCGATGGTGTAGGCCCTGTCGGGCCCGAGTGTCGCGATGTAGTTGGGAGCCTCAAGAGTGATCGCCGCACCGGCAGATACCGATTGAACGAACACCAAGGCCATCCAGATCGCCACGCGCCTGATCATGTTTCGGTATTCCACGGTGACAGCCCTCTCTCTCCATGGCATTTTATCAAAACCCCCGATTCTTCGTCAAGGATGACAGACCAAAATGGTTGAAAAAACATGGTTCCAAGCCGATCCTGTCCCCCTGAGCGGCAATTCCGGCGCTGCAAAGCCAGGTGCGACATTGTCATTATCCTGCCAACCAAACCTGTGCAGAAGGGCGTATAGAGCAACACGGACGAGTTGAACAGTCGAATAACATGAATACGTATCGGCGTCGTTTCCTCAGCCCCAAAGCCCGCAGTCCGTCCTGCGTGACGGTGCCTGGCTCGAACGCAGCCAAAAACGGAAGCCAGGGTGACAGGCTGTCGGCACCCTAATACTGCAAGACACTTGACGCATGTGGCATTCCCTGTCGATAATCCGTGTGTGTGTGTGGTTTAGCCGGGCATGACAGAAACGCACTTCGCGAAACACGTCCCCAGAGCGCGAATCCTGCCCGTCTCATCGCGTCGGGAAAAAGCAAAAACTTAGTTGTTCCGCACGTCAGCGAAATCGCGCCTCTGCGCGCGTGTGTTGATTTGGTTGTATGCGTGGCCTGGCTGGTGATCCCCGACCTGATCCAGTCAGGCCGCGTTTCATTTTGAATCGACTTCACGCGGAATCCCTCCGTCAGTCCCTATCATCGAGCGTCAGCCCCCATCGAAACTATCGCTGATATTGTAGTCGCGCGACAGGTGACGGCTTGTATCATTGGGTGGGCTGGTGTTGTGCCCCGCTGCGTGCAAATCGAAGAACGTTCGGGCACCGGGTCGAACCAGAGGAACCACATGCCGCGCGTCCGTTGCCATTGTAACAAGAGCCTCAAGTTGTCCGCCCAACATGTGGGTAAACTCGCAGCTTGCCCGGCTTGCAATGGGCCGGTGCGCATCGTCGCTGCCACCGCGACTGAAAACCTCAAACTCGGCGGAAAATTCGTAATCGAAACAGGACCCCGGCGAGTCGGAGAACAAATTTTCCTTGGCGGTAACGACCCCCTCGAAATCGGAAAAGGCCCCGACTCACACCTGCGCCTGCGCTGCTCAAGCGTGTCGCGTCAACACTGCCGCCTTGTCCCCCGTGCAAACGGTTGGCGATTGGAGGATCGAAACAGCACCAACGGCCTCTTTGTGAACAACCGTCGCATCAGTGAACACAGCCTTTGCGACGGAGACGTCGTTCGGATCGGTGAGTTTGAACTGAGGTACGGTCTTGGCGATGCAGATACCAGCGACCTAAGCGCAGCCCCCATCCCCGTTGGAGCGAGCGTCGACACCCATGCCGACTTTGATGGTCTCGCATTGGAACAGACAGCCGCCGCGCCGCTTGGCCTGAGCGATTCCGCCGTCATCGAAGCGGAAACGGAAAGCGATGCTTTCACATTCATCGACGACGGAATATCAAACGCGGGCCACACTTCCTCTTCGCGTCGATCAGACGCTGCCACGGGGCCAACCACATGCCCCCACTGCTCCGCTCCGTTGGCGACAGACGCGCAAATCTGCGTGCGATGCGGCCACGATTTACGCACCGGACGCCGCGTGAATTCGGCTGCCGCATCCATCCGAACCGACGAACTGGGAAAGCAAGGCGGGATCGGACCATACTTAAAAGACTGCCTGCAAAGCGTGGCGTTCGTGTCTGAACCCGGAAACATGATCTCCTTTATTTTCGTCGCACTCCTTGCACTGTTCGGAGCGATCCTGGGAGCGATGTCCGGCGTATTCCTGATGGGGCTCATCATGCTTGTCGGGTATTTCCTCGTATTGGGATTGCTATTCGCGTTTCTGTTCAACGTGATCCTCAATGCCGCAAGCGGCGACTCTGACCTCCCGGACATCGGGCTCACGGGCGATTGGATTGAAGACACGGTCGGTCCATTGTTCAAGTTTGTTGCCAGTTGGCTTTTCGTGCTCGCGCCCGCGATCATGTACGCAAGAAGCATGGGTAATCCAGTTCTTGGATTCCAGGGCAGTTCCCCGAGCGTTCTTGGTGTGATACTCTGCGTCGGCGTATTCTTTTGGCCGATCACGATCCTGGTCCTTTCACTGGGGGGGATCAGTTGCCTGTTTCGGCCCGATCAAATCGCGCTCACTGTCGCCCGCACGTTCGTTCCGTATTTGGTCACATGCTTCGTCACCGCGATGGCGTTCGGCATCAGTTGGGTACTCGAGTTCGCTCTGCCAGCCGTCGCAGTAACACTCGGCGGAAACGAAATTGCCATCGCAGTATGCCTATGGCTGCTGAACATTTACGCCTGGATCGTGGCGATGCGCTGCATCGGTCTGTACTATTTCCATTTCAAGAAACGGTTCGCATGGTCATGGGGTTGATTGAGGCTTGCGGGCC
>JAADIU010000055.1 GCA_013151185.1 Planctomycetota bacterium | reverse complement strand
GTAAGCCAAACGCAATCGTAGGGTGCGTCCCGGACGCACCGAATAAGTAAACGAACACGGTTAAGTAAACGAAGACGGTGCGGCTAACTGCACCGAACACGAGCCAAGACGACCATCGACCTCGTGCGAAACCGCAATGCCAACAGAGCAAAGCAATGAAGCAAGACGGATTTGAACAACTCCTCCAGCGGGCCGACCGCACTGCCAACATCCCAGCCGTCTCTTCGGACGGGTTGGCCCACCGCGCACGCCAGATTGTTCGTCGCCAAAAACGCATCCGCCTCATGCTAGGATGCGGAACGACCTTGGCAATCGTCTTGCTGTCGATCGGATCGACGATGAACAAGTGGAATCAACCAAAGGCGCGCTCATCTACGATTGCGAAAACGACGCAACCAACGATATCGAAGGAAGATGTGAGCCAGCAAATTCAGAAACTGTGCGACGAAGCGGATCGCCTCGCTCTGATGGCAAAGCAATTTCACAGCGCGACCGCGGCATCGCACGCGGCTGCCCCGAAACCGTCATCCCAGACATCCCGAAAAAGTCGCAAGCCCGTTGTGATTCCGATCCGGTTCGTGATCGAGCAGGAGGCGGAAATCACAGCGCGGGTCATGGTCGAGCAAGCCAGGCGCTGGCTGACCAACCCGGAACGCCGCGAAGAAGGAATTCGCACCTACCACCGAACCATTGATTTGTTTCCCACAACGACGGCGGCAAAGACAGCCCGATTCCGCCTGACCCAACTTGAAAAACAATCAGGAGCAACGACATGAAATCCAAACTTTCCACCCTTTTCGCTGTGGTTGTATTGTCTTACGGACTCACATCTCCGGTCGTGATGGGCGAAAAAAAATCAGGCGACAAGTCGACTGCTAAGTCACACGTCACAACCGAAAGCTGCGTACTCAAGATTTCCTGGGACGCAAGCGCATCCCGGTTGAATATGAACGTCGTCGAGGCACTGCTTCGGTCGTCAGGCGTTTGGGGCAAGGCACTCAATGAGACGTTCGGTGAAGACACCGCACAGATTCGCGATTCGATTTCTGTCCGCCTGACGCTACTGAGCGGATGGTCGAAGGGGACATTTAAGACCTCATCCACCATCGTCACTCGTTTGCTCATTAAGTTCGAGGGGGATCCGCTGGGTAAATCGGGGCGATTGCTCGCTCGGGTGTGCGACAATTTGAACAAGGCACTGACGGCTTTTGGGGAATCGACGGTCGTAAGTACACACGAAAAGCGCCAAAGATATGAAGGGGAATTGCAGCGGGCACGGGTGGAGGTTCACAAGATCCTGGCTGAACGCCAGGCATTTTTGGAGGCTACTCAGACGAGCGAACTCAGCCGCAAGCGGCTCTTGAGCGAATTTCGTGATCTTCAAGAGACAAAACTACATCTGGAAATGACTCGCTCGGTTTCCCGCGCCAGGCGGGATGCAATGCAGGAACAAATCGCGCGTATATTGGCGGAGTCCCGCGCCAATCCACTCAGCCAAAAGACGATTGAACACTTCGAGAAAGTCGTCGCTCTCAGACAGGCTGCACTCAGCGAGGCGAAGAAACTTTATGAGGCGAATAGGATTCGCTCATCCGATTTCAGTGAATTAGCGGTTTCGCTGTCTGAGGCAGAACTGGAGTTGGCACGCGTACGAGATGAATCGATTCGCAACAGCTCGAATTCGATCGGTGGTGATCTCGTCGTGGACATGAACCGCCAACTCACCGAGATGGCCATCGACGACGCAGACCAGGAAGCCAAACACACCGCCACCCTCGAAAGGCTGGAGCGAGTGAAAGCGTCCCTCAAAGTCGCAGAGGAATACGAGCAACTTGGTGGAAATCGACTGAATTTTGCCAGAGACCGCCTCAAGAAAATCGAGGGCGATCTCGCTACGATCGAACGAAGGATTTCCACCTTGATCCGACCCACCATGACCGTCATTGGCGCAAACTGACATCGGCGCAAACTGATCCCGAAGCACATCTCCAACCCGTCGGACCACACACCCCGACGACTACACACCGGGCATGTCCACTCGACGCAGTGGACATGCCCACTTTCAATGCTCCGCCCGCAGAGCACGGCAGTTTCATCAGACCGATATTCCGCTATCATGCCTGCGAAATCGATGGTCGGTTGAGTCGAATCACATTGAATCGATGGCAGGCGCGCAGAGCATGAGCAATCTGGAAGTCCGAATCAAAATCTTCAACGACCCGTTCTACGCCGAAAACGGCATGGTGATATCAATCGGATCGGGCACGACATGTTGGATCGTTGACCCCGGTTTACCGCCGCAAGCCGAGCACATCGTCGCCTACATCCGCGAGAAAGATTTCAGCCCGGAGAAAATCGTACTGACCCACGCACACGGTGACCACATTGCCGGCGTTGACGACGTGTGTGTGGCGTTCGGCGACCTGCCGATCTTCCTCGCCAAAAGCGAGTGGCCGCTCCTTACCGACGCACACGAAAACCTATCTGGTCAACATGGTGTGGGCACCACCGTCAGCAGCACCAACCTGCACGACATCGCCCCCGGAGATGAATTGACGTTCGACGCAACGGTTTGGAAAGCGCTCGACGTCGCCGGGCATTCACCCGCCGGGCGAGCGCTATATTGCAAAAATTTGAAACTTGCCCTCGTCGGTGATGCCGTATTCGCCGGAAGCGTCGGACGCACCGATTTTCATCACAGCAACGGCGAGCAACTCATCCGCAACATCAAGGACAATATCCTCACCCTGCCGGATGACACAACGCTGATCCCCGGACACGGACCGGCGACCACGGTCGGCGAAGAACGTGCAAGCAATCCTTACTTGCAAGGAATGTAGCCAAGCGGGTTCGTGCAAAGTAGTGAACAGTCGTGGGTGCCCCGCTCCTTCAGGGGTGGGGAACGGATTGCGGCGGCCCAGGCCGCTTTTAATACCGCACTGTGTGCGGCACTGTTCAATCATTGGCGAGACCAGCTTGGGCCAAACTTGCGGACGCAGTGCTCGCAAACAAACGCCACACGGAACCCCAAAGACACCCCTTCCTATGGATACAACGTCACTCTCACGCACGGCGGTCCTCATCCCCGCCCTCAACGAAGCCGACAACATGCCGGTCCTTCTGCCACGTCTGGTTGAACTGGGCGTCGGGGCGATCATTGTGTGCGACAACGGCTCCACCGACGACACCGCCCGACTAGCGAGCGCCCATGGCGCAACGATGGTCGCACACGAACCCACGCCCGGATACGGCGCAGCATGTTACGCAGGTATCGAAGCGTTGGCTCTCGTTCCGAATTCCGACAGGATTGACGTGGTCGCGTTTCTCGATGCCGACCTCGCAGACGATCAAGACCGGCTTCCGCAATTGGTCGAGCCTATTCTGCAAGGTGATGCCGACATCGTCATCGGCGTACGAACGCGCGGGCAGCGCGAGTTGGGCTCGATGAGCCTGCCGCAAGTATTCGGCAATGCTCTCGCCACCGGACTCATCCGCCTCGGCTGGGGACATCGCTACCAAGACCTCGGACCGTTCCGCGCGATCCGCCGAACCGACTTGACAAAAATGCAAATGAAAGACAGGGCGTTCGGCTGGACGGTCGAAATGCAAATCAAAGCTGTCGAACAAAAACTGCAAATTCTCGAAGTAGACATGCCCTACTTCAAGCGGCGGGGAAAATCCAAAATCAGCGGAACCGTTCGAGGCGTATTCCTAGCCGGTTACTGGATCCTCGGAACATGCGCCCGCCTGTGGTGGACCAAGAAACGGCGCATCAAAGCCAACAGGTCTGACCCGTAGGATGCGTCCCGGACGCACCGAATCACCCTAGGCTCTGTCGGAAAACACGCTTACGTGACCCATTTTAGGTAGCGTAGTATGAATGCCATTTTGCTCATACCTCCGTAGTTCTTTGCGGTTTTTTCGTAGCTTGAGAAGATACGCCGGCATTCTTTCAGCCAGCCTATCAAACGTTCGATAATGTTGCGGTTACGATACATATCCCGACCGAACGCCACGGCGCGCCGGTGCGAAGGATCCAAAGAATACGATCCATCACATCGCGGTGATCTCGTCGTGCCCGGCCCGTTTTCTTGGGTTTAGGAAACAAATTCCAAATCAAATTCCATTGCTCATCCGTAAGCTGATGTCGAAGCATGAGAGACTCCTTTCCATGAATGATCTAATCATACTTTCGGCTCGATGACCTCAAATTCATCAGTCTTCAGACAAAACCTAGGCTTTTCGGGCGCTGATTTGTGCGGCTTGTATTAGACCGAGGAACATGGGTTCGGGGTGCAGCGGGCGACTTGTTAGTTCGGCGTGGGCTTGTGTTGCGACGAAGTACGGATGGGCTTCGCGTGGTAGCTCCAGAATTTGCATGATCCGCTGATCGGGCGATCGGCCTGCGAACGACAGGCCCGCGTCCTCAAGCTGCCGCACATACTGCGGTGCCACTTCATAGCGGTGTCGAAAGCGCAGACGCACGGTCGGGGCGCTGTCGTACAATTGCGATACCAATGTATCGGGCGTCAACGCGATATCATGTCCACCAAGCCGCATGTTCCCGCCGAAATCTTCCAGGTCGCGCTGTTCGGGAAGAATATCGATGACCGGATGGGATGTGCTTGCATCGATCTCGGTGCTACTCGCTCCGCCCAAGCCGCACACGTTGCGGGCGTATTCCATCACCGCAATCTGGAAGCCGTAACAAAGACCGAGATACGGTATCCCATTCTCGCGAACATATTTCACGCACGATATTTTCCCATCGACCCCGCGCACACCGAACCCACCGGGAATAATCACACCATCAACGCCCGTCAGTCGGCTTGCAATATTTCGATCGTCAAGCTGCGTGCTGTCGATCCAGACGATTTTGACTTTGACTCCGTGATGGGTTCCCGCGTGCTCTAAGGCTTGAATGATGCTGGCGTAGCTGTCGCGAAGGGATGTGTACTTGCCCGTGATGCCGATGGTGATCGAAGAATCAGCCGCTCGAAAACGCTGCAAATAGCTCGCCCACGCCTCCCGCGATGCGACCTCGGTTTCCGTGTCGGCATGACATTCGAGCCCGAGGGTTTTGAGCACGGTTTCGTCGATGCGTGCTTCGCGCAAGGATTCCGGAATCACATAAACGCATTCGACATCGTGCATACTGAACACGCGCTCAATCGGAACGTTTGAGTACATCGCCAGCTTCTCAAGAACCGTTCGCGTCACGGGATTTGATGCGCGACAAGCGATAATGTGCGGCATGATTCCGGCGGCCATCAGTTGTTTGATGTTGAGTTGAGCGGGTTTTGACTTTTGTTCGCCCAATGCAGGCGGTTCCACCACATACGTCAACGCGACAAAACAACAACTGTTCGGCCCCTCTTCAAACGCCAGTTCGCGAACGGCTTCCAGGTAGTACGCATTTTCAACATCGCCAGCCGTCCCGCCGATCTCGACGAACACGACGTCTGCTTTCGATTCCACCGCCAACTCGCGAAGACGATACTTCACCTCGCCCGTCACATGCGGAATCATCTGCACGTCGCGTCCGAGGTACTCGCCCTTGCGCTCTTTTTCGAGCACATGCGAAAAAATTTGCCCGGACGTCGTGAAGTTCATCCGCGTCAGGTTCTGGTTGAGCATCCGTTCGTAGGTGCCCAGATCCATGTCGCATTCCATGCCGTCGTCGAGCACAAACACCTCGCCATGACGGTATGGATTGAGCGTACCACTGTCGCGATTAAGATAACCCTCCAGCTTGATCGGCGCGACGGACAGCCCTTTGTCCTGTAATATTCTGGCGAGCGAACTGGAGAAAATCCCCTTGCCCAATCCGCTCATCACCGTACCCACCACGACGACGTACTTCGTTTTCCCCGGTGTGTACGACGGAGGCATCGAAGTGAAAAACTCCGTATCCTGAGACGATTCGCCAGCGGCTGAGAATGAGCGTTCATGGTTCATGGAGGTTGCCAACTGATCCGTTAACGTTGGGTACGAGGTTGAGTACGAGCGCGGCTTTCTCGCTCCCGCGCGACAAAGTTTTCATAATCCTGCGGGGTGTCAATCCCGACGGCTGCGTGATCGACAAGACGCACAGCGATTTTGTAACCGTGTTCGATCCAACGCAATTGTTCGAGCTTCTCCGTTCGCTCCAAAGGCGTCGGTGGAAGCTGCACGATCTCGGTCAAGAATGCGGGGCGATAGGCATAAATCCCCAGGTGCAATAGATACGGTGCGGGCTGATGCGACGCACCCGACACCTCGAATTCGCGAGGATGTGGGATCAATGCTCGGCTGAAGTAAATCGCCCGACTCCTGCCATCCACCACAACCTTCACCGTGTTCGGGTCGCGCGGGTCCGCACCATCCAACACCGCAAACGGACAAGCCAACGTCGCGATCATTGCGTCCTTGTCGGTGTGCAACGATTCTATCAACGCGTCGATGTGCGCAGGATCGATCTCCGGTTCATCGCCTTGAACATTGACGATGATATCCGCGTGCAAATCCTGCGCCACCTCAGCCACGCGATCGGTTCCGGTCGAATGGTCGGCTCGCGTCATCACCACGTTGCCACCAAACGACTCTACAGCGTCGCGAATCCGGGCGTCGTCCGTCGCAACAATCACATCACCAAGCCGCGTACACTTCGACGCCTGCTCGTAAACATGCTGGATCAGAAACTTTCCGGTCTGATTCGCGAGCGGTTTTCCGGGAAAGCGGCTAGAGGCAAAACGGGCGGGGATGACCGCGATCGCGTTCATCGCAGACCTCTGCACAGAGAGTTGGCTATGTCTTGGTGCGGCACAGAGCGTTCATATCGCAATTGCCTGCGCGTGTCAAAATCGCGAAGAGCCCCTCGCAATTCATCAAGCATCAAACATGGTCATCAAGCATCACACATTATTATCAGGCATCACACATTGTTATTAGGTATCAAACATTGTCGAGCATGTGCCCGAGCTTTTTCTTCTTCGTTGAAAGGTAGCCTCTATTGTGTGCGTTCGGTGGAATCTCGATGGGAATCTGTTCCACAATTTCGATCCCGTACACTTCCAAACGGTTCACCTTCTTCGGATTGTTGGTCAGAATTCGCAGTCGACGCAGCCCCAGATCGCGACAGATTTGGGCACCCACGCCATAGTCACGACGATCAGCCGGCAGGCCCAGTTTCTCGTTCGCCTCGACCGTATCCAACCCGCCGTCCTGAAGGCGATAAGCCCGCAGCTTATTGTGCAGCCCAATGCTGCGCCCCTCCTGCCGAAGGTAGATCAATACACCACGGCCTTCGGCTTGGATCAACGCCATTGCCCTGTTCAACTGACTACCACAATCGCAGCGCTGACTCCCGAACACATGCCCGGTCATGCACTCCGATTCAACGCGCACCAACACGGGCTCGTCATGCGGCAACACGTCGCCCGATTCCCCCGTCGGACCCACGTCTCCGCAGCAAAGCGCCAGGTGCGGTTCCCGATCAATCGGCGAAGAATACTCCACAAGCGTAAACTCGCCATGATGCGTCGGCAGTTTGATCACCTCGCCACGCTTGACGAATTGTTCGTGCCGCTGGCGATGCTCGATAATTTGCGCGACCGAATACATGTTCAGTCCGTGCTTCTTCGCGAACACTTCCAACTCGGGCCGGCGGGCCATCGTTCCGTCTTCATTAAGAATTTCGATCAACGTACCGATCGGTTTCATGCCCGCAAGCCGACACAAATCCACTGTGCCTTCGGTCTGCCCCGACCGAACCAGAACACCGCCATCTGCCGCCATCAAAGGATTGACGTGCCCCGGTCGCGCCAAGTCGCTCGGCTTTGTGTCTGTTGCACACACAACTTCAATCGTCTTGCACCGATCGGAAGCAGACACGCCCGTCGTCACACCAAAACGCGAATGCGCATCGACCGTCACGGTGAATGCCGTCCCGAATTTGGTTGTATTCTCTGCGGTCTGCTTGTGAAGGTTGAGTTCTTCGCAGCGCTCGCGGGTCATCGAAATGCACAGCACACCGCGGGCTTCTTTGAGCATGAAGTTGACGGCATCGGGCGTGACCTTTTCGGCGGCCATCACCAAGTCGCCTTCGTTCTCGCGGTCTTCGTCGTCGACCAGAATGATCATCTTGCCCGCGCGCAGGTCTTCAAACGCCTGCTCGATGTTGTGGTTTATGGTACCCATTGGCTTGCCTCGTTGACGGGTTGAGTGCGTTCGGATCCAAGGAGATTCTAGCATAGTCCGCAGTTTTCGTCGCTGGCGTTGGTCAGCCGCTGAAGTTGCCGACTTGGGAGATCGCGGCCCAACTCACGCCCGATGTACCGCGAGGCAACCGCCTGCTTATCCAGGTCGATGCCGCATTCGATGCCGAAACGATCCAACAGGTACACCAAATCTTCGGTGGCTAGGTTGCCCGAAGCCCCCGGCGAAAACGGGCATCCGCCAAGCCCACCCGACGACGCATCGAAGGTGGCAATGCCATGTCGCAACCCCTCGCAAACGTTCGCGATCGCCGTGCCATAGGTATCATGGAAGTGCAGGGCGATCTTGTCTTTGCTGATCGACTCAAGCAGATGCGTCAACACGCGATTCACATCGTTGGGAGCTGCCGCGCCCACAGTGTCACTGATTGACACTTCGTCTACACCCATATCAATCAAAGCTGTCGAAACATTTCGAACGACAACCTCCGAAATCTCACCTTCGTAAGGGCACACGAAACACGTCGACACATATCCCCGAACCGTCAATCCTTTTTCAATCGCCCGCGACGCGATGCGCTCGAAAAGCTTCAGCGACTCCGCGCGACCCATCCCGATATTCTTTTGGCAAAACGTTTCTGAGGCGGCAGTGAACACTGCGATGCGTCCGATCCCGCAATCCAGCGCCCGATCCAACCCGCGTTCATTGGGAACAAGAGCGCTATACGTCACGTCGTCTGCATTCGCAAGGTTGGCGATCACATCCTCCGCGTCGGCAAGCTGCGGGACGGCTCTTGCATTGACGAAGGACGTGACTTCAATCTGCTTGTGCCCGGCTTC
>JAADIU010000223.1 GCA_013151185.1 Planctomycetota bacterium | reverse complement strand
ACCCTTACCGCGTGCGAGTGCTTCGTCCAAAACCTTCTGGTTCACAATCTCGAAACACGGAGCCAACTGCTCTTGGGTGAGCATGTCGAAAATCAGGTAGAACACTTTGTCGCAGCGAAGTCGCATGAAATGTTCGCGCACCCATTTGCTGCGAACGTGCTTCGGTGTGTCTTCGTCAAACGCAACGCGCTGCATTCGCCGCACGCGCTTCCTGCGTTTGTGGTTGATCGCATACTCCATCCAGGCAAACGACCGCGACAATCCATACAAGCCATTGAGCCCAACGACTTTGAAGATGCACCGCAGCACAAAGCGCATCGACGAAAACGAAAACCGCTCCCACCTCGTCACCTCAGGCTCAACGCGCTGCGGGGACGACTCAGCCGCACGCTTCTCAGCAGTCATCACGCTCTCGGTCATAACCCGCAAATATAATCGCGGTCCACCACCGATTCCAGACCGCGCGAAAAAAGACCTGCGATCGATCGCCCATCCGTGCAAGATCGCTGTCAAGGTTACGTCGCTTCGCCATTCTGCACTTTCTTCCTCGTATCCACGCGCCCAACCACGATCGCAGTGAAGGCGATGAAAACAAACGCAAACGCCGACAGGGCCAGAGAGACCCAACCGAAAATTGCCCGACCCGTATAGATGAAAATAGCGAGAGCAACGCAAGATCCAAGCAAAGCTGCCATCGCCAAGCCAAAGGTCGCAAACACAATCGGCGGTGCAGGCAAACCGCGCCGCCCATCGATGGTCAAAAGACAATCGCGACAATACGCATTGCGGTCCAGCCCAAGATGCAAAGCCGCCTCCCGCCCACACTTCGCACATTCACCGGCAACGCAGTCCGTTCCACGAAGCCGATCACCGGAAAGAATCAACCGATAGGCGCAGGTGATACGCCTGAATGCAGCTTCGTCCTGCCGAGTCGATCGATTGCGATCCGGGTGAAGCTCAAACGCAAGGCGACGATAAGCACCCCGCACCCGTTCAACACCAGCATCCGGCTCCAACCCCAGAACCGAAAACGCCCGCGCACGGGTAGTGACGCTCCCAGAGCGGTGTACCGAATCCTCCGTTGCTCGTCTGTCGCCCATGGTGAAGCCTCAAACAGATTGTATCAGACACCCAAGTGATCAAAAAACGCGCGATCCGGCTTCGACTCGATTCTTGACGAATGAGAATCAAAATGTGGAAAGATCGAACATGGTTCCTTTCGATTGTTCCGTGGTCATCTTGGGTGGTCTACACCAGATGCCAGTCCTTCGTGGCCGTCGGGGTGGGCGGCTTGGTGGTCGTCTGGTTCTATGTGGGTGGTGACTCTCAGGCGGTTTTTTGGGAATCGGTTAGCCAGGGCGGTTTCCATTTGGGTGATTCGGTGGTGGGCTTCGATCGTGGTCAGTGTACCGGGAACGAGGGCGTGGAGTTCGATCCAGATTTCGTCGTTTGTTTTTCGGAATCGCAGGTTGTGAAAGTCGAGGATCAGGCCCTCTTCGACGGACTCACGAAGGGTGTCCTTTAAGGCTTGGGTGGTTTCTGCGTCTACCGAGTCCATCAGACCCGCGAGCGATCGACGCAGCAGCGAGGCACCGCTGGCGAGAATCATCACCCCAATCAAAATGGCAGCCGCAGGGTCGAGCCACGAAACACCCGTCAACATCACCAAGCCCACACCAACGATGGCGGCTAACGTGGTGAAACAATCGGAAAGCACATGTTTGCCGTTTGCGATCAGGATGAGTGAATCGTTCTGTTTTCCAACGCGGATCAGCGCGCAACCCAGAACCAGATTGATGAGAACCAGGACCGAGCAAACGAGGATTCCCAGTCCCAGGTTTTGCAATTCGACACCGTGAATCAAACGATCGATCGCGGTGAAGATGATGGTGCAGGCAGCGGCTAGCACGAGCGCACCCTCAAAGCCAGCCGAGAAAAACGCGATGCGCCCGTGGCCATAGGGATGGTTGTCGTCGGCGGGCTGTGCCGCATACCACAGGCTGAACGCTGCGAAAGCGGTGGCGATCCCATGGATCACGGACTCGGCTGCGTCGGAGAAAATTGCGGCGCTGTGTGTTTTCTCGTATGCGTAGAGTTTGCCCGCGAGCATCACGACCGAGGCGAGAAGGCTCAATCGCATAACCAGCTTGGGTGCGTTTGATGCCATGTTGGTCCTACCGGTTCCCGAGGCGGTTTCACCGAATTCTCAGCGAGGCGGCTGATTTGTTTGCGCGCCATGCCCGGATGCAGTGGCCGGACATATCGCCCGGATCAAGCGGAGTCCGCGACCTCCTCGGTTTCGGAAACTTGCAGCGGATTTTCAAAACCCTTGCGGGCGCTGATTTCGTTCACAATGGTTTTGAACGCGGCGAGTTTATAATCGTCGAGCAAGTAAATTTCTGTGCTGCCGTTGGATTCATATTCCAACGTGATCTGCCCACGGTCGTCGTAGTGTTCTGTATCCCAACCGGTCATTGCCGCAAAGGGTATCATGGTTTTTCCGGATGGCTTGAGCCCTTCATCGGAGAATTCAGCCCCCCTGCTCAACATCGCAACCATCCGAATCAACATGAAGAGCCCCAATGGTGCCAAGACGAGGCCCATCAGTTTTTGCAGGCGCAGGTCCGATTCACGATGTTTGCCTTTTTTCCATTCAGCCCGCCGAGCGATGCCGCTGGAGTTTGCAACCACAACAAGCGAGCCCCCCCGACCAAACCACACGGATTTCTTCATCCGGTCGTTTTGATCACCTTTCCAAGCCGGAGGGCCGAACGCCTCGATCATCGCCTTCACCTTGTCGCCCTTCTTGAACGACTGAGCGATGTCTTCGGTGACCTTCTCATTGATGACGGCTTGCTCTTGCGAATCGGAGGGGAGCTCCTCTTTGGCTTGATTCAAATTGTCGATCGGATAAGCGACGTATCCGTCATAAAACGACCAGACCGAAAACCCGACCACCATCGCGGTGACGATTCCGTTGCGTACGATTCTCTCTGTTGTCGAAACGGTCTTGATCGGTTCCATTGAGTCTGTGGCCTTTTCCGGTTGTGTGTCGCTGTCAAAATGCCCTGCCGCGAAACCGCAGTGACAGCCCGCCTACATCGGCCGCATCTACTGGCCGCGTTTACTGGGGCACTGAATGATACGGCACATTTGCTAGAATGGCACCGCTGGCCAATAATCTATCGGAGATGATGGCTTGCAATCAAGAGGGCGACGCACTTCTGCGCCGGAGATCGGACCTTGGTAGCCGATTGGACAACGCGAACCATCGTGGGGCTGGAGATTCACGTCCAGCTTGCCACACGCACCAAACTGTTCTGTGGGTGTGCGCTCGAATTCGGCGCAACGCCCAATAGCCGCACCTGCCCCGTTTGCCTTGGGCTGCCCGGCTCGCTTCCGGTGATGAACCGTGCGGCATACGATGCCTCGGTCCGGATGGCATTGGCGATGAACTGCGAAATCGCAACGTTTACCAAGTGGGATCGCAAGAGCTACTATTATCCGGACCTGCCAAAGAACTACCAAATCAGCCAGTTCGACCTCCCGCTGGGTCTTGCGGGTCATTGTGATGTGGCGATCGCCGATGGAAAAACCAAACGCATCCGAATTCGCCGTGCCCACCTTGAAGAAGATGCCGGGAAGAACCTGCACGATACGCCAGGTTGTTCGCTCGTTGACTTGAATCGCACGGGCACTCCGCTGCTGGAAATTGTTACCGAGCCCGACATCGAATCCGCACAGGAGGCATTTGATTTTTGCACCGACCTTCAAAAGCTGGTGGTGTACCTCGGTGTCAGCGAAGGAAGCATGCAGAAAGGGCACATGCGGTTTGAACCAAATATCAACGTCGAAATCAAACGCGGTGACGAAATATTCTACACCCCCATCGCAGAGGTGAAAAATCTCAACAGCTTTCGCGCGGTTCGGGATGCGATCGATTACGAAACGCGCCGGCAGGTGCAGGACTGGGCAGCCGATGAGGGCTACCTGCTTGGCAAAGTTGAGAATGAAAATCGAGGTTGGAATGCCGACAAAGGCATCACGGAGTTCCAGAGGAGCAAGGAAGCAGCGCACGACTATCGGTACTTCCCCGATCCCGACCTGATGCCGGTGACCGTCTCAACGGATTGGATCGACGAAATGCGTGCAACCCTGCCCGAGTCGCCCTCGATTCGGCGCAACCGTTTGGTCGACGAATACGGCGTCGCGCCGACAGATGCCGACGCGATCGTATCCAACCGCGCCGACGCGGATTTGTTCGACGCTGCCATCAAGACAGACGCATCGCTGGCGAAGCGCGTGACGTCATTGATGCTTGGCTCGGCAAAGAAAATCGCGAACACGCAAGGCTCAACGGTGAGCGCACTTCTACCGAGCGCCACCGCGTGGGCGCAACTGGCCAGCATGATCAACGGCGGTGTGGTCAGCGCTTCGGTTGGTGAAAAACTGCTTGCCGACGTATTGCACGAGTCCCTGCAAGATGTGGACTTCGAGCAGTTGGCCAACGATCGCAATTTGGTTCAGGTGCAGGATGAAGGCCAGATGACGGCATGGATTGAAGAAGTCTTCAAGAAAAACGAAGCCGCAGTCAAAGACGCTTTGAGCAACCCAAAAAAAGCGAAAGCCGCTCCGGGATTTCTAACCGGGCAGGTGATGCGCGTTTCCGGAGGCAAAGCCGATCCAAAGGCTGTGCGCGAATTAATTGCGGAGAAGATCAAAGCCCTGCAAGGCGACTAAACCGCCACACATGAACGATTGGTCGAGAACCTGGAAACGTCCTAAGTCCGGGAACGAAGTCGTGGGAACATCGTTATGAGAATTCAGACATCCGCAGTCACCCTCACCGTGACCTCGCTCGCCTCGATCTTCTTGTCGGGTTGCACACCGGCAGGTGTGGAGGATCCGACACGTCTGGATCGTTTGGAACAAGCCGAGGTCACCATCGGCGACGATGTTTTTTCGACGTGGTTGGCAAAGACCGATAACGATCGGCAGTTGGGATTCATGGAAATAGAACCGGACCGCCTGGTGACCGGTCCCGATGGAAAGCATCCTGCGATGCTGTTCGTCTTCGGATCCGACAGAAGCGTAGCCAGCGGGTTTTGGATGAGACGGGTGCGCATGCCGCTGGATATCGCATTCGTCAATTCAGATCGAACAATCGTCACGATCAAAACGATGGCACCTTACGATGATCGGTCCACATATTCGGACGCATCTTATCGATTCGTGCTGGAGGTTCGGGGTGGATTGTTCAAGGATCTCGGAATCAAAAAAGGCGACACCCTCGAGTTTCCGGACACGGTCCTAAACAACGTTAGATAACCCGCCGAAGCACTTCCTAAACAGTATACTTGCATGGAGTTGCAGCCCGACGACAGCCGGGTGATCGCTCCATCGATCGTTTGTCCACCGTTCCGCGCTCGGCATTGCGCATATTTATGGAATGGACTGCGGACAGACTCGCGACAGACAGCCCGAGGTCATCGAATGCACCTACTTCTGGTCGATCCCAAGAACCGGTTCAGGCAGGAAGTCGAATCCGGGCTCAGCGCTCGGGGCCACCGGGTGGAAGTTTCCGGTGACTACCAAGCCGCCCTCGCCTCGGCGCAAAGCAATTCGTTCGACGCATTGCTGGTTTCTGCTCCCGACGTGACGGCTTCTCAGGCTTCGGGATCGTTTCGCGATCTTGTCCGACACGCCGACCTAAACGACTTAGCCGCCATCGTCGTGGGTGACAACAAACCCGGTGCAGGATTGGGCGAAGGGCAGTTTGTCGACTATGCAGCGCCCGATATTTCTCCCGACGAACTCCAAGGCCGCCTCTCGATGATTCAGCGGTATCAGCACAAAGTTCATTCGATGGAGACGGATCTGGCAAATATGCAGCGGTTGTTTCGACAACTGAACGTGCAGTTTGCGCAGGTGGATCAAGAGATGCGATTGGCTGGACGGTTGCAGTCGGCTTTTCTACCGCAGACGGTGGACAAGGTGGGCCGGGCCCACTTCGCAACGATGTACCGTCCCGCGACATTTGTGTCGGGCGACATCTACGACATCTACCGCGTGGATGAAGAACACATCGCAATCTACGTCGCCGATGCCGTCGGGCACGGGATGGCTGCAAGTCTGCTGACGATGTTCATCAAGAACGCGGTCACGTCAAAAAGCATGCACGACGAAGGATACACGGTCCTCTCTCCAGGTGAGACGCTGGGCCTGCTGAATGCGAAGCTGGTGGCGCAGCATCTGCCCAATAGCCAATTCGTCACGGCTGGGTATATGCTGTTGAACACGACCACGCTGGAACTGCGATACGCTCGCGGCGGACATCCGTATCCGTTCCACTGCACCGTCGACGGCACGCTGTCGGAATTGAAATCCGGCGGAGGACTTTTGGGTATCTTCGACGAACAGGATTTCGAGACGCAGTCGGTCGTGTTGAAACCCGGAGAAAAAGTCATTCTCTACAGCGACGGGGTCGAACTGGGTTTTGCAGAGTCGCAGGATCGCGAAGACGAATACAGCCACTATCGCAAGGTTCTCAGCGACATTGCACACCTGCCTGCCGACAAACTGGTGGACACCTTTGCCGAGATGCTCGATGCGGAATCGGGGTCGCTGAATCCGCGTGATGACGTCACGCTCGTTATCCTCGAAATCGGAAACACGGTAGCGAGTGCGTGAAAGTCGGCTACGGATTCCCACGCATCCGACCCAATGGGCATCACCATCGCGCACGACACCTTTGCACTCAATACCATTGCACTCAAAGCGGTAGCGCGCACAATGCACACCTTGCATGGTGATCGCGCGTTCATCTGTGCATGATCAGTCACAACGCGCCAATCGCATCAACGCAGGCCGCGACCGTCTATGTCATCAGCAGAAAACCCGATTCAGACGAGAGGAAAGAACGACGCCTCCGCGACCGGTCAAGCCACCGATGAACGCTTGCAGGATTGTTCTGCGGGGTGGACGGTTACCGATTGGTTGATGTTGCTGAGCGTGACGGTCATCGCGCTGATCATCCGCCTCGTCTACAACCACCAACTCCAATCGAGCCCTTTTTTCGCCAACCCTTCCCTCGATGCGAAACTGCACGTCGACTGGGCCATCGCGATCACAGAAAACCGCTCGCTGTTCGAGGGCGTCTACGCGCGAGCGCCGCTCTATCCCTGGCTTCTGGGCGGGTTGTATTCGCTGACCGGTGTTGACTATTTCATACCGCGCGTAATCAGCGCAATCGTGGGCTCGATCAGTTGCGGTTTGCTTTTTGCAATTTCGCGTCGCGCGTTTGGCAGATAGGTTGCACTCGTAGCCGGGTTGGCTTTGGCGACGTATTGGGTTTCGGTCTATTTTGAAGGCGAATTGCTGGTCGAACCGCTCAGCGTGTTCTTGAACCTAATCGGCATCTGGTTGTTGATGCGGACCGATCAACGCGGCTGGGCAACGTGGGCGATGGCCGGTCTTTGCTTTGGCCTGTCGGCACTGAATCGTCCCAACGTGCTTCTGGTCGTCCCGGTGCTGGCGTGTTGGCCAATCATTCTACATGGCCTCTCGCAGTGGAAACGCGGAGCAGGGTTTGCGATTGTTTTCCTTGCCGCGTGCATTTTGGTCGTTCTACCCGTGACGATTCGCAACTTCATCAAGGGCGGAGAGGCAATCCCAATCGCCGCAAACGGAGGGCTTAATTTCTACGTGGGCAACAACCCGCAGTCCGACGGGATGAGTGCGGTCCTCCCCGGCGTGCGCGCCGATTGGTGGGGAGCCCAGCAGGATGCGAAAGCAATCGCCGAAGCAAACGCGGGCAGGACACTCAGCGCGGGCGAAGTGTCACGGTTCTACTACCGCGCCGGTGTTCGGTTCATCCTCGATGAGCCGGGGGCTGCTTTTCGACTCTTCGCGCACAAGCTCCGCTTCTTTTGGAACGATGTGGAAGCGCCGAACCCATACAACCTGTATTTCTTCACCGCCAAGTACACGCCTATCGTTCGATACCTACCGCTGACGTTTGGCATGTTGGTACCATTCGCATTCCTTGGCGTCATATTTTCTGGAAAGAAACGACTTGTTGGCCAGTTCCCGCTGTGGGGATTCGGCCTTGCATACATGGCCAGCGTGGTGATGTTCTTTGTCACGTCGCGGTTTCGGCTTCTGATTGTTCCCATCGTGATCGTGTACGCGGCATTCGGTGTTGTGCAATTGCTTCGCCTGATCGCAAATCGAAAGTGGCTGCACGTTGGCGGAGGCGTGGCCGCTGTGGTTTTGAGTTGGCCGCTGCTGCACACGGAAGACATTGCCGGGCTGACGCAGCATCCGGTGTCGTATTGCAAAGTTGCACGCATTCTCACGCTCCAGAGAGAATACGACAAAGCGGAAGACGCATGCCGCGAAGCGATCAGGATAGATCCGGAGTTGGCATTGGCGCACGAGACCTTTGGCCACCTGGAACTTGCACGGGGCAACCTTCCCGCAGGGATCAAGAATCTGCGGGAGGCTATTCGCCTTGATGCGGATCGCCCCGTGTACCACACGCTCGCCGACGCACTCATTTTTGATCGCCGGTTTTCCGAGGCGTCGCGCGTCCTGCAAAAAGGTACGGACGCACTACCCGGTCAGATCGAGTTGAAGGTCAAGCTCATTTGGTTATGGTCCACCTGCCCGGATAAGAACGTTCGAAATGGGGGTGAAGCCCTCGCGATTTCTGATCAGTTGATTCGCCAGTATGCACCTATTGCTACCGTGCTCGACGCCCGGGCGGCAGCGCTGGCAGAAGTAGGGCGCTACGATGAGGCGATTGAAACCGCGGAGCAGGCCTTGAAGATGGTCGATATGTCGAAAGAAAACGAATCGCTGCGCCGCGAAATGGCCCAGCGCATCGACACATACCGATCGCGACGACCGTATCGACAAGAGTAACACAGGACACGTTTGCCCGAGGCTCAATTCAGGCGGACGCTCCGCAACCGACACAATGGAAAAAAGCGCCAGCGTGCAAGTCAATGAATGACGATCAGCCCAACCTAGAACCAAAT
>JAADIU010000225.1:14227-17329 GCA_013151185.1 Planctomycetota bacterium | reverse complement strand
ACCAAGTCCATCGTCCTCGAAATGCCTCGCAGCGATTGCTTCAGTCCGGTGAAGAATGCGGAGGGCGTTGACAGCGCCGAAACTGCCCGGCGCGACATGGTCCGTCGTGCGTCCGGTTGGCTTGAGGCGTGCGGTGTGAAGGTTCCGACAGACTCGCAGGGCAATCCGCAGGCCACCATCGAGATTTCCCCGCTGCGGGCGATCAACGCAGAACAACTCCGCCAATCGATGGATGAGGCAGTCACCATCAAAGCAGGCGATCGTATTTATCTGGATTAGCGAGAGCCAGAATGCGGGCGAACTATTCTCTGGGTAGGACCGTGACCCTCGACTTTTTCCGAGCCAGGTAGGTGAAGACTTCGGCGACGTCCTCGTTGTGCATTCGCACACAGCCCAACGATTCACTGCGACCGATCGATTCGGGTTCGATTGTTCCGTGGATGCCATAGCTCATCTGGCCGACTGCATTGCCCGACACGCCAACCAGCGCAATCCATCGCTCTCCCAGCGGATTCTCAGGGTCATCCGCGGCGATCGTTTTTCCACCGAGCGACGGCGGTGGGAAAAATGTCGGATTGATTAGCTTTTCACCGGTCAACCATTCGCCGGTGGGTGTGCTGTTGTTCTTGCCAAGCCCAACCCGGTAGTGCCTGACGAATGTGCGGTCGAGATAAATGTCCAAGCTGTAGGTGGCTGGGTCGATGCGAGCGTGAAACGGTCCGTGTACGACCTTGAGATTCTGACCCACGCGAATTTTGTTTTTGTTTGCGATGTTGTTGATCGACGCAAGAAAGTCGTCGGTCACAGAAAACTGCTTGGCGATCTTGCTCAGAAGATCGCCCGACTGAACGGTGTATATCGAAACGTACGGATCGCCTTCGACAACCTCCGAACCGAAGATCGTTTCAGAACCGATCTTCGTCAGCACCGCCCGCGCTTCGATCAGTTCTTGGCGAGGCAAACCCAACTCGGCGGCTTCGGTGAGGTGCTCGCGAGCGGGAATGACATCACCGCGTGCGTTCGCCTCCATGCCTGCCGCGAACAGTTTCTTTGCACGCTCCAGATCCTTTATTCCTTTGGGGCCCTTTGCCGGTTGATCCTTCCCAGCCGGCATCGCACCTTTTTCCACGACATTGCGATCCGCACGTCCGTCAGATGCCTCCGGTCGCCGAGAGATCAAACGCGGAATGGCGTCAGTGTTGGCACGGACCATGAGGCGATTGTCCACCTTGTTTCGATCCACCTCGTTTCGGTCCGCTCCGTTTCGGCCCGCTTCCTCTGTGGAATTCGCCGCAGAATCCTGACCGGTGGCAAGGCCTGAATTGGATTTGGGATCGGCTGTCGATGCGGCACGTTGCGGTGTGCTCTCCAACACAGGACTCACATAACGCGCGTAAGACCAGATGCCAGCGGCTGTGATGAGGAAACCCACGACCCAAACCTGGTGTGTCGATTTTCTTGTTCTGCGGTCTCTGCTTCTGCGGCGTCGTGCCATGGGTCCAGCCTCCTTGCAGCGTGCCGACGGGTTCGGCGTGTGTATGTGCCGACTGGCTCGGCAGCGTCTTGGAATGGGGTGTCGAGATGCGCTTCGTGCGACTCAACCGGTGATCTGTAAATGTACCGTATCCAGCAATAAATTCAAGAGAATTGCGCCGATCAACCGCAACCCGTTCACACTCAGTCCGCCGGTCCCAAGTCGGTTTCGCAGTGCGGGCAAACAAATCGATCACCGCGCCGGTCGCGAACGATCCATCGCCCTTTACACGTTTCGCTGTTACAGCGCACGCTGCGCTCACCGGTCTGCTTGGAACACTTCGGGCATGTCACGGGGAAGTCGTCGAAACCGAACGGGCGGTCCACCACGAACGTGTTCGCGCAATCGGTGTTCGTACACATGACACGGTGGTCTGTCGTCGTGGCGCGTTCCTGCACATCGATATTGGGAACGCACGAATTCGCAACCGCGGAAACGGTCAACACACCAACGAGCCCCACAACCGCGTAAGTGACATAACGAATAGCCGGGGTTTGCCAGATGAGTGTGGGTTCTTCGCGACACGTCTCGCACCACTCGCCAAACTTGGCTTTCGCAGCGGGAACCCCCTCGCGAATGGCGTCCAATAGCAATCCCAGTTTGGGTTCTTTTCCGACGGGCATGAGAAGCGGTGATCCACGGGCTGGTCTTGAAACGAATCGTCGGCGCAAACGAAAGCAACCTACTCCCGGCGATTGTAAGATCAAGCCCGAGAGGAGGTCAACGTGGAGGGAGTGGAGACAATCTCGTTAGGGCGTGTATCGCGAGCGCGGGGCAAGTCACTGAGCAGCGCTGCCGCCTTATCGACGGCATTGGACTCGCGCAGTTCCCCCAACCTGCCCCGCTGGCGCGTACGGCGAGTGGACCATAGCGGCGATAGCCTATGGCCACCCGGATCACTTGAGCTATTTGGTGCTTCCATGCCGCACGCGGGGGAGTGTCGGACGCATCCAACATCGCGCAACGGATTCCATGTCTGCCCAGATGGCGGCGGCCAGATAACGGCAGCTCGATGGCAGCGGCTTGGACCCTGAGATGAAACACCCGACAAGGCACCCGACCTACTCGAAATTCACAGGATGCCCTCGGCTAGCCGAAGCCCTGCTGAAGTATTCGATTGAGGCGCCCCACCGACCTTCTCAAAGCGATCATCGATGAGACCAGATGTCTGGACAATCCGGACGAGGCGAGGGTCGCGCCACGGTGGGCCAAAACGCCAGTTCGATGGTCGGAGGGAACCCCTCTCAACGTGTTCCAAAGGGCGTTTGGAGCGGAAAACGAGGTGTCATGGAAAATTTGTAAGATATTGTCCATGCTACAGTTACAGAGATAGAATTCCAAATGCCAGCGGGTTTTGGGCTCGTTGACGCCCCCCGAACCCACTGCTATAGTCGGGCCCTTAATCGACAACCACACATGAAACTTCACAGGGTGCAATGGGCAGATTCGTTGCAGTTTGTGACGACGAATATTGCGGCTTTACATTAGCCGTGGCGCGCTTCCGGCACCGGACAACCTCCAGTGCCGGAAGTTGTATTTTCGGCGCATCGACAAACGCATGATTGAGT
>JAADIU010000225.1:0-14195 GCA_013151185.1 Planctomycetota bacterium | reverse complement strand
TCTTGGCATCAACTGCTGGCCGATCGATACCATCGCAGCGCCCAGTTGAACACAAGCGACGAGAGCATCAGCAACAGCGCAGCCGACACCACCGCGTAAACCACCAGAAAGGGTTCAAACGACCGAACCATCACGCTGGCTGGCAGGTTCGCGACGATCAGCACCGGAAAAATAAACGTCAACACAAACCAAAGCACACCGCGCACCATCGGTTTGTAAATCTCGGCTGGGTATTTTGAGCAGCTCGTCAGGTAAAACCAAAAATGCGACGCACTCGTTTGCCGGATCAGCCACACGCTCGTCGCGCTGAACATGAACATCAACGAATACAGGGTGATCACACCGCTGCACACCAACAGCGCATACATCACAACATTCGCAGCCGTCAGCGATGCACCCGTTTGCACAAACGCATAGCCGCACAAGAACAATCCAAGCGGTGCGTTGGCCAGCGCGGCATAGTCCATGCGTTCGAGCGATAGCAAAAACTGCGTGCTGACCGGTTTGAGCAGAACGAAATCAAGATCACCCGTGCGGATCAGGTGGCTGACGCGCTGAAGATTGCCGAAGAAAAACGTCTCAAACAAACTCGAAATCAAAAAATGCGTACCAAGCAAGAACAGATACTCATCACCCGACCAGCCTTCCACGTTCTTGGTATAGCCAAAAATCACCTTGACGAACACGAGCATCATGCCCAGCCATAGAATCTCTGAGATCACCGTGAACACAAAATTCACGCGGAAGCCAAGCTCGCGGACCAAACCGTTGCGGGCGAAACAACCGAAGATTCGAGCGTAACGCCCAAGTGCCGTACCCACATCAACCTCCAAATGCCGCGTAGCGTCGCAAGCCCCGTCGCCATCCGATCGTGACAACGACCGCCAGCACCGCGATCCACGCGCACTGCCCGCCAATGACGTGAAGCCCCTCGTTGATATCCATCTTGCCCAGCAACAACATCACTGGGTAGAAGGTTTCGTAGGCGAATGGCAGGAATTTCACGACGCGCTCCAACCATTCGGGAAGCAGCGTCAGGGGGAACTGGTGACCGGACAAAAAATACTGGCTGACCATAAACATAAACAGAAAGCTCGTGACTTCGAGAAACCAGAATGACAACAACCCGATCGCCATGTTGACCAGAAACCCCAGCACGAACGACAACATCAGCGACGCGATGCAAATCGGCCAAAGCTCCCTTGGTGGCCAACCGGGAAGAAACTCTCGACACCACCAGAACACCAACGCATAAGGAATCGCGGCCATCACGAAGTAGACAAGCTTGTGCGCCATCCTCAGATGCAAGTGATAGATCACATAGTTGAGTGGTTGGATGATAAACTTACGCAGGTTGCCTTCGCGAATGTCGCCCGCCAACGTGGATGCGAGTCCCGGCATCGAACCGAAGGCTCGCGAAACCATCACGATCAAATAGTACGACACCATTTCGCCGTAGCGCAGGTCGCCAATCTGCTCGCGGTCTGCCGATCGATAGACGGCGCCCCACAGCGCGATGGTCGTCACGATGGGCGTGAAGCGCAGAAACGTCCCGATGAAGAAATCGGTGCGATAAACGAACCGATCGGCCAGGGCAATTTTGAAAACCTGCCAATATTTGCGCATACTTCCCGCATACCCTTCTTGACCCATTTACCCACACAGATCCGACAAATTGGGCTGGCTGGGAGGAGATTCAACTCAAAGCATTTCGATGGTGATTTTAGGTGATGAACGCGATTCGTCCACGTCGATGCATGACCTCTGGCAACAATCTATGCAACTCGGTTGAATTTCATCACGCCACGCAAAATGGAGGCCGCCACCATGAGTCACTCCGAACGAAAACGATATGGCACGGGACGCTCGCGATCCAACCGATCTCGCGACCGCGCCCAGATGCACTTCGACGACCTTATGATCGACGACTACCTGGGCAAGGAAGATGCGAGCGATGCCCACGAACGCGAGGTCGTGAAAGTTCGATACGGTGTGCAGCGGTTGGCAGAGTACCTGTCTGACTCGACAATCGCGTGCGAGGCGCTGCGGCTTGAGGATGAACCGTCGAGTTCGAACGAAGGCATGCAACTCGATGTGATCGACGACGCCGCGCCGTTGAGTTTTGCGTCTGCCGCCATCAGCGCAACATCGGACCGCTGCGAATCAACCGATCGCATCGACGCTTTCTCCGTGTCCGGTGTCTTACGCGGAATGGCCATGGGAACCGCTGCCGGTTTCGGGCTGCTGGTCGTTCTGAGAATCCTGACCTGAGCCAAGACGCCATAACCCTGGTGGCCTGATTCAAATTCAACCTGTTGGGACATTACTTAACGAGGTAGGGTCCGCTGTGCGGACCATTTCTCGGTATCTAGACATCGCCTCTGTAACGGTCCGCACAGCGGACCCTACCATGAACCTCGAACGCAATAGTAGTAGGGTGGGCATGGCCCACCCTACCTATGGTTCCGGTTCGCTTGCGTTGAAGACTTCACCGATGACTTCTTCGATTGGGATTTCTTCGATTGCTATGTCGTCGATTGCGTGGTTGGCCAACACATGGCCGGTTAGTTCTGCGACTTGAGACCGCTCTACGCGAAGTGTGACTGCCGGTCCGGCTAGCTCCAACACTTCGCCGAAGGGTGTCAGGTCGTCGGGCATGTCGCCTTCACGGAAACGAAACTTGATGATCTTGTGCTCGCTGAATCGCTCGACGATTTCGTTGAGCTTTCCGTCGAAGATGAGGCGGCCATGATTGATGACGACGACGCGCTTGCACAGCGCCTCGATGTCCTGCATGTAGTGACTGGTTAAAAGGATGGTGATGTTCTTGTCGCGATTGTACTCGCGGAGGCACGCTCTGATGTTTGACTGCGACACCACATCCAGCCCGATGGTGGGTTCGTCAAGGAACAAAACTTTGGGTGAGTGCAAAAGCGCCGCAACCAATTCCAATTTCATACGCTCGCCAAGAGAAAGTTCGCGCACCGGCTGGGACATGAGTTCGGTGATGCCCAACAGGGTGGTCAACTCCTCGAGCGTGTGGTGGTATTGCGCATCCGGGATGTTGTAGATTTCCTTGAGCAATCGAAACGAATCAGCCGCTGGCAAATCCCACCAAAGCTGATTTTTCTGGCCCATGACGAGGGCAAACTGTCGACGATAGGCGTTGTCACGCTGCCACGGAACGTACCCGAGCACGGTCGCCTCGCCCGATGTGGGGAAGATCAGCCCGCTCAGCATCTTGAGCGTCGTCGTTTTTCCAGCCCCGTTTGGACCGAGAAAACCCACGATTTCACCCTCCTCGATCTTCGCGGAGATGCCATCAACCGCACGCACGGTGCGGTACTTTCGACGCACGAAGCCCTTGAGCGACGCCAGCAAGCCCTCCTGCTTGATGTGGACGCGGTAGGTCTTCCGCAGATTGTTGATCTCGATCACAGACATTCGGCGGATCTTACCGGACGCCTTCGCAATGACCAGCCGACACCACGATTGCACGTCATTATCGCGCCGTCATCGCCTCGGCTTGCATCGTAAGATGAGAGCAGCAGTCCACCGATATCGGGGTTGGCCAACGCCAGCCCCCAAGGTGGAGGGCGACGGTACGTCGAACGGACGATGCGTCGAAAGACTGTGCATCGAGAATCGATGAGTTGGGAACCGGTACGTCGAGAGAGACATTCATGCAGGTTGCTTGTCCATATTGCACGAAACCGAACGAACTGGATGACCAGATCGCCGGGAGAACCACGCGCTGCCCCGCCTGCGGAAAGTCGTTCATCGCGCCGGACGAGTTGGCTGTCATTGGTCAGCGCCACACGCTTGTTTCATTCCCAGTCGCCTCGGTCGTTCTGTTGAACTTCGTATCCGGCGGTTTGTTCACGCTGATTTATCTGAATCAACTGCACGAACGCATGCCCAGGCTGCGCCCGAACGACCCCTCAGCCACGGTAGCGCTCGGCTTGTGCTTCATTCCGTTCGTGAATCTGGCATGGTTCTTTTTCAGCTTCCACCGCCTCTGCATTCGCATCAACGAGCAGCGCCGATTCAGCGGCATGGAACAGGAAGCACCGACATGGCTGGCGATGCCGATGTGCATCCTCCTCACGACCGGCGTGTTGGCCACGATGTTCGTCAACGGCGGAATTTATGTTCTCATACTCGTCCTGGCCAGCCTGCTGCCCCTGTTTGCCGCCCTCGTACAAAACGCGGTGAACGGTTTGTGCGAACGATCCGTTGACGCTGCGTTGGCCACCGCCTGATCGATCACTGAGCTGGTCTCGCCAGTGATTGAACCGTGCCCGTAATCCGTTTTCCACCCCTGGAAGGGGCGTGCCACCCAGCCTGCGCACGCGCAGCGCCCCAGTCAGTTGCCAAAGTTCAATTCAAACGTCGCGAAGTCGTCGAGGTCCACGTCGCCGTCGAAGTCGGAATCGAACGCTTGCAAGCACTCCTGCGCCGTCGTTGGCAGCGTTGGATTCGGTGCGTTTCCAGGCCCCTCCATGCAGTCGACGAACGTTGCGAAGTCGATCAGGTCCACGTCGCCGTCCACGTCCCAATCGCCAAACACAACGGCGCGGAACTGCCGCATCATCTCGTGGTCTTCATGTTCGAGGATGTGACAGTGATAGGCGAACAGGCCCGGATAGTCCTCGAAACGGGCGATGACCTTCACGAGTTTTTGCGGTGGAACCATCACCGTGTCCTTCCACCCCGCTTCATTCGGTGGTGGAGGCACACGCGGGCCGGTGGTGGTGATGTCGGGGCCAACCACCAGGAAGTCCTGCGAATAAAGCACCTGAAAGAAATCGAGGTGGATGTGCATGGGATGCGAAATCCCCGAGCGATTCACAAACGTCCAGGTTTCGGTCGTTCCCAAACGTGGAAACTCCGTGATGTCGTTCCACTTCAAGCCGTTGATCAACCATTCGCTTCCGGCACAAGGTTCACTGAACTGGCGAAGTTCAAACTGTCGATCGACAGCCGCAGCGGCAGGATCGAGGATTTCGAGAGTGCTCAACGATGCGGGAATGGCATCGGAGAAACCGCTCGTTCCCACGACGACGAATTTCATCACCTCGGGTATCACACCCTGTCCCGGTGTACCGGGAAACGGCGCGGGCGCAGAGTTGGTCAAAATGATTTCGGTACCCGGCGCACTGCCGGAGAAATCCACGATCAAGTCGGCTCGCTCTGCCGGTCCGAGGGTCAGCTCGCTGAGTGTGACGGGGGCTGTCAGCAGGCCACCGTCGGTTCCGATCTGTTGAAATGTCTGTCCGGTGGATAGTGCAAGCGTCAGTGTCCGAGCGTTGCAGCCGTTCAGCACACGGAAGCGGTACTTGCCTTGTTTGACGTTGTGGAACGGCCAAGCCATCCCGTTGACCAGCATGGTGTCACCGAAGAAACTTTGCTCCCAAACGCTGGGGTACTTGAGCGTGCCATCCGCATTGAACGTGCGGTCCTGAATGATCAACGGAACCTCGAATTCACCGGATGGCAATATCAGCGCGTCCTCTACCGAATCGCGAATGATATAGGCAGCCGCCAGCCCCATGTAGACATTCAGGCGGGTGATGCCCAGCGCATGATCGTGGTACCAGATCAGGCTCGATCGCTGATTGTTGGGGTAGACGTATGTATCCATGTTGCCCGGAAGGAACGTGTCTTCCGGATACCCGTCAAACTCAGCCGGCACATGTCCACCGTGCAGATGAACCACGACCTTGGCTTCGTTCTGCGCGCCGTGCGGGCACAAATCCACGTCGAGATAATGGTCGGTGCGCAGCGTACCGTTGGAGTTTTGCAGATTGTTGATCCAGTTGACGGTGACGGGAAAATCGCGCCGCGCAAGAATGGTCGGTCCGGGATAAGTGCCGTTGTACGTCCACAGCGTCGTCGGTGGCAGGTCGCGGTGCAGTTGCTGCTCAATCTGGACCATTTCGATATCGTATGTAGCGGCTAATCCGATCGTCCCGACGGTGGGCGTCGCAACGGGCGGAATGGGCAGCGCATCAACGAACGGCGCCAAAACCACCGGACACAAGCCGTTTGTACACACACTCAAATCACCCTGGTATGTCCCGCCAGCTGACGTGCAATCGGTTGCGGATAGTTCCGAACAGGAGCCATCGTTCAGGCAACAGGCACCGAGGATTGGCCCGCAAGGGCTTGGCGTGCAGGATGTACCGTCGCCCTTATATGCGTTGCCTTGTAACGCGCAGTCGGCCATCGTCTCGAGTTGGCATACACCATTGCCTTGGCAACACGCACCCGTGATTGCAGGAGGTGTAAAGTCGATCGTCAGCACAGGACGCACGCTGGAAGTCGCGTGGTTTCTTGAATCGAATCGCTTCGCCGAAAACGACGCCTTTTCGTTTCCGATCAGTATCCATCCCAAGCTCGAAGCGGGGCTGTCCAGCCAACCCTGAACATCGGACTCCATCGTCGTGGTTGAACCCCAAGTATAGAAACCGATTCCGATCACCGTGGTGAAGGCGCTGGATGACCCGACGAAGTCGCCCCCGAGGCTTGACCACGCCGGAGAGCTGGGCGGGTTCGCGCTGACAAAAAAGGTATAACGCCAAGTTGCGTCGTTGTCGGCTGCCGTGGTACCGCCGCCTTCATTGCCCGGCGCATTTGATGTGCCTTCGCCCCAATCGGTGAGCAGGCGGTGGAGGGAGACGAATTCGGTACTGCCCTGGCTACGCGACATCGAAAGGGTGAGCGAAGCGGAATTGATCGTCGACCCCGCAGGGATGCTGCCTGCGATATCAAATGCCAACAACCCCCGCCGCACATTTCCACCACCCGTCGATCCGGAAAAGAAATGTGCGCCCGATCCGTTGCTGAGGGTGTCCGATTCACCGTAGAGTGTGGTGTCTTTCACCGGTGACAGATTCACCACAGCGGCTTGTGCCAAGCCCGACCATGCGGCGATCGCCATAACGCAGCCAAGTGTCTTCAGTGAAAATGAGATGGACGGATTGATGCACATCTTTCGCCTTCCGTTTCTGGGTCCTATTTTGTTTCCCGATGCAAAGAATGTTTCTACAGCGTCATGCTTCGATATGATCAGCTTGGCTGGATCCAACATGGTCCAACCCAAACGCTGCGGTGCCCGTGATCCTCGCTCTGTGGCGTGCGGGATCTGAACGTAGAGTATATCGTCAAGGCACATACAAAGTGCAGATTTTGAACGAAAGAAAAATGGAAGCGGCACCATCGAAGGCGCCGCAACATCGCGGATAAACATGGGAAACATGCACGAAGCATTCCATGCCTATCGAGCCATATTGGAAACCCCGCTGGAATGCCATTGATTCCAGCAATCAGCACGAGTCAACAATGAGCGAAACAATACCGAGTCAAATAGCCCACCTGTGTGCGGCAATTCGCGAACATGATCGCCTGTACTATGTGCTGGCCAAGCCGCGAATTTCCGATCGCGAGTACGACCGCCTCCTCGATCAACTCCGCAACCTCGAAGCCGCGCATCCCGAACTTGTCACGCCCGATTCGCCCACCCAACGTGTCGGTGGTGAACCGCTCGCGGGTTTCGAGCACGTCACACACGCGGTTCCCATGCTCAGCGTGGACAACACATACGATGGTTCACAGTTGATCGAATTCGACCAGCGAATCAAAAAACGACTCGGTGACGAAACATACGCATACATCGTTGATCCCAAGGTGGACGGGGTCGCGATTTCACTCACTTACGAAGACGGCTTGCTTGCGCTCGCAGCCACGCGGGGCGACGGATCGACAGGCGACGATGTCACCGCCAACTGTCGGGCGATTCAATCCGTTCCCCTTCGACTTATCGGAAGCGATGTGCCCACCCGCATCGATATTCGTGGCGAAATCTTCTGGCCCAGAAAAACGTTCGATCGGTTCAACGAAGAAAGAAGGGCAAACGGCGAACCCGAGTTCGCCAATCCGCGCAATGCAACCACCGGGACACTCAAACAACTCGATCCGAAAAAAGTCGCGGGACGGGGTTTGGCATTCGTCGCACACGGTGTCGGGCGACTTGAACCACTGTCGAACTTTCCCGATTCCACGCACGCCCTCTTCGAGTTGATGAAATCATGGGGCGTCCCGGTCAATCCGGAATCCCGACTGCTTCCAAATATCCAAGCCGCCATCGAAAAATGCAGCGCGTTTGATGCCGTCCGTCACACGCTGGGCTACGAAGTCGATGGCATGGTACTCAAGATCGACTCGCGCGATCAGCGAAGACGCCTCGGAAATACAAGCCGCTACCCCCGATGGTGCATCGCCTTTAAATACGAAGCCGAGCAAGGCGAAAGCGTGCTGCTCACCGTGGATTTCCAGGTCGGAAAATCCGGAACCATCACCCCGCGCGCCACAATGAAACCCGTCGAACTTGCGGGCACCACCGTTCGACACGCGACCCTGCACAACTTCGACCAGATCGATCGGTTGGACGTGCGCATTGGCGATACCATCGTCGTCGAGAAAGCCGGCGAGATCATTCCACAGGTCGTGCGCGTGGTGAAAGAAAAGAGACCGACCGACGCCAAACCCATCGCAAGGCCAACCCGGTGTCCAGCCTGCGAAGCGCCTGTCGAACAGGACGACGGCGGGGTGTCGCTTCGCTGCGTCAATTCCGATTGCGTGGCTCAACGCAAGGAACGCTTGATTTACTTTTGCCAGCGCGACCAGATGGATATCGAAGGAGCGGGCAAGGTTCTCATCGAACAACTCGTCGATGCGGATTTGCTGCACGATTGTGCCGACCTGTATATGCTTCACACGCTGCGCGATCGCATCATCGCCCTCGACCGAATGGGCGAGCAAAGCACCGACAACCTGTTGGCTGGCATCGAAGACAGCAAGACGAAACCGCTGTCGAAATTGCTGGCGGGGCTGAACATTCGCTTCGTGGGCGGTTCGACGGCCCGCGCCATCGCCAACCACTTCGGCCACATCGATCGCATCATGGATGCAACCACGGAGCAACTTCTCGAGGTCGACGGTGTGGGTAGCGAACTGGCGGGTAGCCTTCATGCGTTCTTTGAAGACGATGCCAACCGGGCGTTGATCGAACGGTTGAAAGATTCCGGGGTCAACGTCGAACAGCCCGAAAGCAAGACCGCGGCCAAAGGTCCGTTCGCAGGCAAAATCGTTGTCGTCACCGGAACACTGGAGAACCTGTCGCGCACGCAAGCGCAGGAACTCATCGATTCGCTCGGTGGCAAGATTTCAAAATCCGTCAGCAAGAAAACCGACATCCTCGTCGCCGGAGAGAAACCGGGTTCCAAACGCACCAAAGCCGAAACGCTTGGCATCGAGATCATCGACGAGGATGAACTGATGCGACGGGCAAAATCGTAGGTGGAAAAACCCGCTGGTGGCGCGCTATTTCGCACTTGAACAAAACGCCGGGTTATTCCGAGTGCCATCCACAATTTTGCGATATTTCGCGTACATTTCGGCTCATTGCTGACCCCTCGACGCATCGCTACAATGCCGCGTCCGATCAGGAAAACACCCACCGTCGCCTCTTGGAGTGGTTATGAAAGTACTCGTTACTGTTAAACCCGTTGCCGATCCGAACACGCCGCCAGCGGCTTGGATTGCTGAGCAGGAGGGCAAAGGCGGGTCCGTCAATGATGTCGCGAACTACTTCGATTTGATCGCGGTGGAGCAGGCGATTCGGCTCAAGGATATCGGCGTCACCGACATTTGCATCGTCTCTGTGACCGACGATTCCAAGATGGCGCAGGTTCGCTCGGCGATCGCGATGGGTGCCAACCGTGCCACGCTGATCGACCCCGAGGGCAAACAGTTGGGTGCGTATCAGTTGGCGGCCTCCATCGCCCATGTGGTCAAGAAAGAAGAGCCCGCGTTCGTATTGATGGGCAAGCAAGCCACGGATGATGACGCTTCGCAGGTGGGTCCGCTCTTGGCTGGGATGCTGGGTTGGCCACAGGCGACATTCGTATCCGAAATCGGATTCAACGACGACCGATCGCGCGTCACCGTCGGTCGAGAAACAGATGAGGGTGTCGAAGTGCTCGACGTCAAGTTGCCCGCGATCATCACCTGCGACCTTCGCCTCAACGAACCGCGATACGCAACCTTGCCCAACTTGATCAAGAGCAAGAAAGCACCCATGGAGCGGTTGAAATTCACCGACCTGGGCATCGAAGATAAACCTCGGGTCACGGTCGAAGCCTACAGCCTACCGCCGGGGCGCAGCGGCAAAGCGAAAATGGTCGCAGACACGGCGGAACTTTTGACCACGCTCAAGGACATGAAGCTGGTCGATTAGACTGGTGCCCGTTGACTCCTGAATTGATGGATGAATGGGTGGCCCACCTCTTCAGAGGTGGGGGAACAGATTGCGACACTGTTCAACCAGTGACGGAACCAGCTTAGTAGGGTGTGGCCAAGCCGCACCGTCTTACATTTATTTATTCGGTGCGTCCGGGACGCACCCTACCGTGGATGTCGCGCGGGAAGCGGTACCCGGCAACCCATTTCGCGCGAGCGATATTCGTGATAGGAGTAACGGCAGTGAACATATTGGTCGTCGCCGAGATGCAGCTTGGCAAACTCAAACCATCGAACCGCGCATCGATCCGCATGGCACAGGACCTTGCGAAGAAAGACGGCGATTCGTTTTCGATGGTCCTGCTCGGACATCAGCTTGGCGATGCGGCAAACGAGTTGAATCGTTTCGGCGCAAAGAAGCTGTTCGTCATCGACGCTCCGGAGTTTGAACATTATCTCGCCAAACCGCTGACCGACGCGGTATCGAATCTCGCGCGCGAGCATGGGTTCGATCGAATTGTCGGCTGCGAGGCGACCACCGCACGCGACTTCTTCCCGCGCCTTGCGGGCGCTCTCGATGCGGGCATGTGTCGTGGCGTGAGTGCGCTCTGCGAAGTCAACGGCGAAACATGCTACCAGCGGGCGGTGTTCTCCGGGATGGCCCTTCGCACCGAACGCATCCACACACCGATCCATGTCATGACCGTTGATCCGACCACGATGGACGATCCGACCGAAGGCGGCGCAGGCGAGGTCGTTGCGTTCGATGCAGGAGTGACTGTTGGCGATGAGATTCGGTTTGTGGAACTGCGCCGGGCCAAGTCAGAACGCCCGGACCTCAGCGTAGCCGACCGCGTCGTGGGCGCAGGACGTGGCATCAAGTCTGCCGAGTATCTGGAAACAATCGGAGCCCTCGCAGACAAACTGGGGGCAGCCGTCGGCGCAACGCGCGCGGTCGTCGATGCAGGATGGCTGCCGAATGAATTCCAGGTCGGCCAAACGGGAAAGGCCATCGCCCCGAAACTGTACTTCGCGATCGGCATCAGCGGTGCAGTCCAACATGCAGCCGGCATTCGCGGCGCAAAAACAATCGTCGCGATCAACAAAGACGCCGAAGCACCCATCTTCAAAATCGCCGACATCGGTATCGTCGCCGACCTGTTCGACGTGGTGCCGCAGTTGATCGAAGGTCTCTAGCGCCGTTTCCAGAAACGTCGTTTCTGTTCGGGAACACCCGTAGCGTGCGGCTTGCCGCACCCTACCATGTACGCCGCTGCGTTGTCTGAGACGAATATTCGGGAGCGATGTAGGGTCCGCTGTGCGGACCACGGGTGTCATCACGCACCGAACGAATGGTCCGCACAGCGGACCCTACCTGTAACATCTCCAACCGTTGTTACAAGTTTGCATTGTGCTCCAAATGCTCAAGCGGGCAGCCTTCACACTGCGCAGCCGCCTTGCAGTGGCGCTTCCCAACCTCCACGAGCAACGCGTGATACTCGTTGAAGAGTTGCACGTCGTGCGGTAGCGCCTGCATCAAGAGTCCGCGGACCGATTCGTAGCCCGCTCCGTTAGACTCGATGAGACCGTGTCGGCGAAGCACGCGCATCGTGTAGGCATCGACAACAAACGTGGACCGGTTGCCCGCATAAAGCAAAATGGCGTCGGCGGTCTCCGGACCAATGCCTTTCAATGCGAGCAGCTTGCGACGAACCGTGTCCGCGTCGCCCTGAAGCGCGCGTTGAAGATCGCCATCGTGCTCGGTGATCAGCCAACGGGCGAAGGCTTTCAGGTATTCCGCCTTCTGTCGATACGTCCCTGCCGGTCGAATCCACTGCATCAAATCTTCGATGCTTGTCGCGTCGATCTTGCGAAACCCCAGGCAGCCGGCGCGTTTCAATTCTTGGATCGCTTTTTCCACATTGGTCCACGCGGTGTTCTGAGTCAGGATCGCGCCGATGACGACCTCCTCGGGGTGGTCTGCCGGCCACCAGTGTTGGGGACCATACGCATCGAAGAGAGTTTTGTAGATGCGCATCAACATGTCGCGGTGCCTGGGGGGATTCATTTTGATGTCGCGAACTTTATCCACTTGCAAGCAGAAACGAAATCGTCAGGATAGCGCGTCATGGCCACCTCACGGAAGAGGAAAACCAAAAAAGCCAAGGAAGAAGGCCTGACCCCGCGACTGCTGACCACCCCGCTCGAGTCGCTCGTTTTTCTTCTGCCTTTGATTCTGTTCTACGAAATCGGTTGTCTTCTGGTCAGCCCCGATGTGTCGTGGACGGAAGGCCAACAGCGGGTGGTCGCGTTCTATCTGCTCCAGGTATTCTTCCAACTCTTCGGATCGACCGGCGCATGGATGCCCGGTTTGACGATCGTGGTGATTCTGCTTTTCACCCATGCCGCAAGCAAGCAACCGTGGAAAGTTCGCCGACAGGTCATCGGTGTCATGTACGCCGAGTCTGCGTTGTTCGCGCTGCCACTGATGGGTTTTAATTTCCTGCTCAGCGCCGAGCCCGCCGGCAGTTCCGCGTCCCGAAGCATCCTGACCGAAGCGGTGTTGGGCGTGGGCGCGGGGGTATACGAAGAACTCGTCTTTCGACTGGTGCTCATTTCACTGGTGAGCATGATCGGATCAGACTTGCTACGCCTTCCGCCAAAGACCACAACCATCGTCGCCGTGGTGGTCGCGGCATTGGCGTTTTCCGCACACCATCATCCACCGATGGGCAGCGAACCGTTCTCCAGCCAGAAGTTCATCTTCCGATCATTGGCGGGTTTGTATCTGGGAACCATTTTCGTCTGGCGCGGATACGGACCCGCCGCCGGAACGCACGCGGCTTACAATCTGTTTGTCGTTGCCACTGCCTGAGCGCAATTCGGCGGAGGCAAAAAAATAGCCGGGGTCATCCATCCTGGACAACCCCGACTTAAGAGAGAGAGCATGTTGTCAAACAGCATGTTGCAAACGAAGTATAATTCTGAGCGCACCGCACGTTCAAACGCCTTGCACGCTTTGTTCATAAACGTGTCAGAGGCTTCGCGGGTCGCAGTGTGTGGTCACATCCAGGCGCCCCTCCCCAAGGGCGCACACCCCCATCGCATTCGCAATCCAACCGGTTCACCATCGATCCCCTGTTTGCGGGGAGAATGTCGATCCGATCTTTCGTCCCGTTTTGTTGATGCGATGCAAGGTAACTAGCAGAAAGGCATCTCTCCCCACCTCCCAGGTGGAACCCTCCGTTAGGCTGGCCCGCGTCGCCCCTGACACCCTTTTTTAGGCGGGCAATTGCACAAGAGTCAAGCAAAGATTCACTTCGACCGCCAGCAAGAAGGTGGTCCGAGAAGGATTCCGAAAGCACCCCCAAGAGGGGAGATTCCGATTGCGGTCATCATGGGTGGTCCGACCGCCAGACGATCTTTCCGTCCACAATCGTGATGGCACTTTCGGTTTGGCGCACGGCATCCATGGGTGCATCGAGGATGTCGGTGTCGAGGATCACAATGTCGGCGAGCTTGCCAACCTCGATAGTCCCCAATCGATCTTCCATGAATCCAGCGAACGCGGGTGCAACCGTGTAACAAAAGAGCGCCTGCTCGCGTGTGATGCGCTGCCCCGGAATCCACACGTCGCCATCGAGCGTTTCTCCGCGAACGGCTGACGCGATGCCGGCAAACGGATTCGCCGCGACGACAGGCGTATCGCTTCCGAAGCAAACGATCGCCCCGCTCTTGATGAGATCCCTGAACGCATACGACGTCATAGCCCGCCGAGGCCCGATGGCGGTTTCGGCGTAACGTCCGTCGTCGGCTTTGTGGAGAGGCTGCATGGAAGCCACGACACCGATCTCCGCGAATCGATCGATGTCTGCGGGTAGTAGATGCTGCGC
>JAADIU010000260.1:772-10103 GCA_013151185.1 Planctomycetota bacterium | reverse complement strand
TTTTTTCCCGTCGAGGATTTCTGCGGCTTCGGTCAGGTCTTCCAACCGGGCATTCACGCAACTGAGCAGGTACGCCTTGTTCACCCGTACCTTTTTGGCTTCGATTTCGGGCAGCGGGGTGATGACTTTGACCTCATTCGGGCCGGCGACGTGCGGGATGATTTGCGCGAGATCGATTGTTAGTTCGATGGCGTACTGCGCATCGGGGTCGGCTTCGATTATTTCGGCGAACCAACCATCCACATCCGCCCGCGTGTACCGTGGGTGTTCGTCGCCCCGATCGGCGAACATGTCCGCACGCCCGTAGCAGTAATCGCGAAGCACATCGTCAAACGGGAATACGCCAGCCAGCGCGCCCCACTCGGTTGTCATGTTCGCGATGGTCAGGCGCTGGTCCATCGAAAGGCCAGCCACCCCATCGCCCACGAATTCGACGATGTGGTTGAGCACTTCGTCATCGTTGAACCGCCCGCACAGTGCGATGATGACATCCTTGCCCACAACACCCGAAGCGAGTTTCCCGACGAGATTGACCTTGGCGATCGGAGGAACCTGCCACCACGTTTCGCCGATTGCCCAAAGGGCGGCAGCATCGGTGCGGACGACGGGCGTGCCAAGGGCGGCCATCCCGCCGTATAGATTGCTGTGCGAATCGCTCGCGACCACAAACGACCCGGGCGTCACATAGCCCTCTTCGACCATAATCTGGTGGCCGATACCGGTGCCGGCTTTGTAGAAATCGACACCGTGTTTGCGGGCAAACGCCTCGATGTTTGCATACTTCATGAGGTTTTCGGGTGTGATGTTTTGAATGTCATGGTCGAGACAGAACACGGGTTGCTTCGGATCGAAAATGCGCTCTGCCCCGATGTTTTTGAACTTCGGAATAACCGCCGAGGTATTGTCATGCGTCATAACGTGCTTCGGACGGATGGACACATAGTCCCCAGCGCGCACATTGTCGCCCGGTTGAAGCCCGGTGGCGTATCGCGAAACGATTTTTTCAGTCAGCGTCACCATGTCACCCATTGGAAGGTTTGATGCCAAATGTGCGGCATGCCTCAGTTCGGTTACTTACCGATTGCTTTTGCGATGTCGAAATCGATAAAGTCGGCATGGTGGAAAATGATCGACTCGATCGTCCGTTGAACGTGGTCGCCTTCTTTGGAATGTGTTGCGACCATGTGCATGACCTCGTCGGGAAGGTCGTGCAGGAAGCAAAGCCCGACTCCGCTGAACGGGTGACGGAGCATGTCACCTGCGCGGCCTTTGACGATTTTGCCGTCCTTCTTGGCGTATTCGAGTGGTTTGCCGACGTCGGCTAACAGTGCGCCGGCGATCAGGTGGTCGTGTTGAATCGGGACGCGCTCACCCCAAATGTGATTGAGCACTTTTTCGACAGCGAGGCACATTTGAACGCACGAGCGAACGTGCTCGATGAATCGCATGTCGATCTTGCCAGCGAGGAGTGTGAAGGGGATTTCTTCCAGTTCCTCCGGCTCCCATCCGCCTCGGGTGATGGCTTCGGTCCAGACCGCAATGACCTTGTCGCGAAGGGTTTCGTCGCGGATTTCGTCCAGCTCGGGAAATAGTTTTTTGATTTTGTCTCGCATGGTGTTTGCCCGCCTCCATTGAGGTCCGCTCAAGAGTTTTTAGTCCGTTTGCACATCACGCTTCGCCGGACCGTCGTATGCGTGTGTGCCGGGGATAATTTTGCGCATCTTTTTTTCGCGTGTCGTTTCTTCGTGTGACTGAGCGATCAAACCGGGGACACGGGCGATCATGAAGAATCCGTTCATCAATTCAGTTTCAAATCCCAGTTCAAGAAGCACGGCTCCGATCGCGCCGTCTACGTTGATGGGAAGTCGCTTGCCAAGTTGTTTGGACAAACCGGCTTCGATGAGCTTGCAGGTTTCGATGAATTTTCCGCAGACGCCTGCTTCCTCAGCGAGGGCAAAAAGTCGGGGCGTCCGTGGGTCGGCTTGGTGGAGGCGATGACCGAAGCCGGCGACGCGAAACTTGCGTTGGCGATATTCGTTCAACACGTTTTCGGTTGCGACATCGAGCCCAATCGATTCAGCCTCCGCGCGCTTGGTGATTTCGAGGATGGCTATGGCGCAGTCTTCAATCGCACCGCCATGAAATCGATTGATGTTCAAGATGCCGGCTGCGACGCAGGCATTGAGCGGGGCACCTGTTGAGGCAGACAGCCTCGCGCCGTTCACCGAGGGCGCGGCAGGCCCGTGGTCGATGGACGAAACCAGCATCGCGGTCATCAACCGACCCACCTTGGCGCTGGGCAGTTCCCCCCGAAATAGCAGGTAAACCGCTTGGCCGAAATCCACGTTGCCCATCAACTGTTCGATAGGATATCCGCGCAGAAGAATCTCGTCGGGTTTCGTGCTGGTGATCGCCGTATTGAATTTGGATGTGTCCATGATGCGGGCAGTATGGCGGAAACGTGAACCGGTTTCCAGAGGCGTCAACCGGTCCTCGACGCGGGCGTGGGGGAGGCTACAATTTGTGCGATGAGCGAACCCGTTTCCATGGAATTGACGCGCGAGGTTCGATTCTCAATCGGCAACGGGTGCGGTGAATCCGAGTCGATGAACTCGTGGGCAGGTTGGCCGGCGACGAATGGACCGGCTCCCTACCTCGTGCTCCGCGCAACCGTTCGCGGGATCGTGGACGAGCAAACCGGATACCTGTGCAACATCGTGACCGTTGATCGGGCTGTTCGCACGCATCTGATTCCGCTGATCCGCAGGCGATGCTGCGAAGGCGAGTCGAAGGGTGTCGTCAGCGAGTGTGTATTGTTGAGCATCGTCGCCCCTTTGTCCGCAGCGCTTCCCGGGCATGTCGAATTGGTGCGAGTCGAATTGCGGGTGACGCCGTTTCTTGCGTATACATGGCGAAAGGAGCAGCCTGTGGTTGTATCCGTCACACAATCGTTCGAGTTCGCAGCCGCCCACCGATTGTACTGCGACTCGTTGAGCGAGGAAGAGAATCGACGCGTTTTTGGAAAGTGTACCAATCCAAACGGTCACGGGCACAACTACATGGTCGAGGTCACCGTGTGCGGCGAACCCGATGCGCACAGCGGAGTTGTGCTTGAGGTGGGGCGGCTGGAAAGAATCGTCAACGAACGGGTGATCGATGTGTTCGACCACAAGCATCTGAACATGGACTGCGCGGAATTTGCCACGACAAACCCAAGCGTCGAGAACATCACCCGCGTCATTTGGGATCGCCTCGACGGAGCGTTCAGCCCCGCGAAGCTGAGCAAAGTTCGCGTCTACGAAACGCCGAAAACCTACGCCGAGTATGCAGGCTAGATCCGTCAGTCCGCTCCCCACCCCTGGAAGGGATGGGGCACCCAAACTGAGTCAGGCTGAGTCAGGTCGATTCGCCTGAACCGGGTTAACTATCCGCCAGAACAAACGTCACCTTCATGTTGACGCGGTACTGCGTAATCTTGCCGTTTTCGACGTCGACCTTCATGTCCTTGACCCACGCACCGGAAATGTTGCGAATGGTCTTGCTTGCCCGCGCGATACCCGCATCGATTGCGTCCGCAAAACTCTTGTTTGAACTGGCGGATATTTCGGTGATTTTCGCGACTGATGACATTTGATGGCTCCGTTTGAATCCAAGTGACCCATAAGCTGACGGGAAACGCGGATGGTAACACGGTTGAGCCAGCGCGTCTGCACAAACCCAGCGTCATTTCACGCTTGTGTCGAATGTGTGTCGCCCGAAATGCTTGAATTCAGTACCGGTCCAAAGGTAGAATCGCTGCAGTAAAATGGCTTCGGTCGTGCATCGCGACCCGGATGTCATCGCCGCTTTGGCCGGGGCCTTCCGGCGGTGATTTGAGTAAGTTTTCCATCGCAGCGAAAGCGCCGAACCTGTTACATTCCCGGGTGGGCGAGCCCCTGGAAGGGGGCCAAAGGAGGAGTCGAAGCGTGCCAAACATCATCCCTTCGCGCCGACGCGGCGCAATGCTTGTAGTCGTCTCATGTGTTCTCTTTGCGTTCACACCTTCCATGTTTGCAGCGCTTCCGGTTGGAACCACGCTGGAAGATTTCTTCATGCCGGGTACGCAACCCGGCATCGGAAAGGGCACGGACTTGCAGGAACCTCTGATCGGTCCATTTGAGCAGTGCGCCGCATGCCACCAAGCCAGCACACCCACGCAGACATTCAACGAGTCTACCGCGCAGTTCGATCGTTGGGCGTCGAGTTTGATGGGGCAGGCCATGCGTGATCCGATCTTTCTTGCTGCGCTCACGATTGCCGAACAGGATGCCTCGTTTTCAGGTGACTTGTGTCTGCGCTGTCACGCTCCCATTGGTTGGGCTGAAGGTCGCGTTTCGGCGCCGGGCCTGACCGATGGATCGGGTCTGATAGCCAAGGATATCAATGGCGTGTCGTGTTCTGTGTGCCACCGATTGGTCGATCCGATTTACAAACCGGGCGTCAGCCCGGTAATCGACAGCGGGATCTTGGCCGGTGTGACGGGCGGACTTCCGGTTAATCCCGGTTCCGGTCAACTCGTTCTTGATCCCAACGATCGCCGTCGCGGTCCTTTTGACATAGTCACGGACCACGGTGGATTTTTTCCGTACCATGCTGTTGAGGAGTCGCCGTTTCATCAGACATCCGAACTTTGCGCCACCTGCCACGACGTGAGCAACCCGGCATACACGCGCCAATTGGATGGGACCTATGACCTCAATACCCTCGGGTTGGCGCATGAGACGCAAGACAAGTTCGATCAGTTTCCGCTTGAGCGCACCTACAGCGAATGGTCGCAAAGTGCTTTTGCTGTTTCATCGATCGATTTGGGCGGTCGGTTCGGTGGCAACCTGCCAGCCGTCAGCACTTGCCAGGACTGCCACATGCAGGATGTGGATGGCGACGGTTGTCGTTTCCCACCGCCCTTTATCAGAACTGATCTACCGCAGCATAATTTCAACGGAGCCAACAGTTGGGTTTTGCGAGGGGTGAGGCAATTGTATCCCGATTTCCAAACCGGCCTGAATCAGCAGCGCGTCGATGATTCGATTGCGCGCAACGAAAACATGTTGGCGCTTGCTTCGGACATGGAGACCACTGTTCTTGACGGTACGTTGACCGTTCGGATCACCAACTTTTCGGGACACAAACTCCCGACGGGTTACGGCGAAGGTCGTCGCATGTGGATCAACGTCAAATTCTTTGATGCCTCGATGGTGCTAATCGGCGAGCACGGTGCGTATGACGTGACGACGGCAGGATTGACCACGAACGATACAAAAGTTTACGAGCACTTGCAGGGTCTCGATGCGGCCGTCGCGACGGCGACGGGTCTGACCGCGGGTGAATCGTTCCATTTTGCGTTGAATAACGTCGTACTTTTTGACAATCGCATTCCACCGATGGGCTTTGCCAATGCGGCGTTCGATGCGGTTCAAGCACCCCCGGTTGGCTACACCTATGTCGATGGACAGTACTGGGACGACACGGACTATACGATCCCGGCGCTTGCGGACAAGGTCGAAGTGACGGTCTTCCACCAGACCACGAGCAAGGAATACATCGAATTTCTTCGCGACGAGAACACAACGAACACCACCGGTGACGATGCTTACACCATGTGGGACATGTTTGGAAAGAGTGCGCCGGTCGTGATGGACTATGTGCTTCGCGACATTTTCGTCGCGGGTGACGGTGATGGTGATGGCAATGTGGATGCAGACGATTTGCCCGCCTTCGCCGATTGCCTCTTTGGTCCCGGCGCAACGCCCATGCCAACGGCGGCTGGTTGGGACACGCAAAAGTGCCTCGACGTCTTCAACTTCACCATAGACGCGGACGTGGATTTGGAAGACTACGCCTCGATGCTGGAGGCCGTCGCAGCGCCTTAGGTGGGCGACCGCCCCGCTTTCCATTTCGAGCATCACCCGCTATACACTTCTTGCAAGAGTCGGCGGATGGATTCTATCTCGAAGGGAAACAGTAAATGCCTCACGTTCGTGCTGCGGTCATGCCTGCACCCAATCAACCGGTCGAACTGCGCGAGTTTCCAGAACCCGATTTGGAGAAAAACGCGGCGCTTTTGAGGGTGACTTGTAGCGAAGTTTGTGGCACGGATGTTCATCTGCTCCACGGGCAGCTTGCGGGCGTTCCCTATCCGATCATTCCCGGCCACGTTTCGGTGGGTATCCTTGAAAAAATTCGCGGTAAGATCGTCGACGTTTCGGGAAAAGCGTTCGCAGAGGGCGACAGTGTGACGTTTCTCGACGTGCATCGAACGTGTCACGCATGTTGGCATTGCTTGGTAGCCAAGGCATCAACACGTTGCCCGTCGCGAAAAGTCTATGGTATCACATACGGTGTTGATGATGGCCTGACCGGTGGGTGGGCTGAGAAGTTGCACCTGATGTCCGGGACGCACTGCATTTCACTCGACGGGATCGACCCATTACTCTTCATGGCCGGGGGTTGCGGCTTGCCTACTGCGCTTCATGCGGTGGATCGTAGCGACATTCAACTCGGCGAAACGGTTTTGGTATTGGGCGCGGGACCCGTAGGGTTAGCCGCTGTCGCGCTTGCACATTTGCGGGGAGCTGCCCGCGTTCTTTGTATCGCAGCACCAGGTCATCGGTTAACCATCGCCAAGAAAATGGGTGCGCAAGCAACCTTGTGTATCGACGATGCGAATGTGAAGGAGCGGTTCGCGTGGGTGATGGAGCAAACCGCGAATCGCGGTGCGGATGTTACCATCGAGGCGACCGGTGCGCCGATTGCGGTGAAACAGGCAATGCAGTGGACGCGCGATGCGGGGCGTGTCACAGTGGTGGGGCAGTATACCGATGCGGGGACGGTGGATATCAATCCGCATACCGAGCTAAACCAAAAGCACTTGGACATTCGCGGGGTTTGGGGGTCGGACTATTCCCACTTTTATCGCAGCGTTCAATTGCTCAAAGCCAAACGGTTAACCGATGCGCTCTCCCATGTGAGTACGAAACGGTACACCCTTGACCAAACCAACGAAGCGCTTGCCGACGTCGAATCGGGTGTAAGCGTCAAGGCTTTGGTAGTTCCTTCGACGTGACGAAGTTCATGCGGTGCGTCCGGGACGCACCCTGCATTGAATCGATACTGGCAATATTCTCGACAAGTTTCTTTGCTCCGCGAGGTGGATTCGTATGAAAAAGACATTGATATGTTCCTACGTTCTCCTTGGATTGTTCGCGGTGTACAACTCGGCAAGCGCCATCGCCGACGATCCGCCGACCAAGCCCTCACCACCAACCGCACCCTCGAAGCCGACACCTGCCCCCAAGCCCGTTCCCACGGGCGAATCGCCAAACTCAGCCCGGATGAGCGCCAGGGAAAAAGCGTTCGCGGATTTGCTGACTGGTGCGGTGATGGAAGGCACATGGCGAATGACCCATTTCAACACGCCGCAAGAGGAAACAAAGCTTGGTGAGCCGCGTTCCGACCGATACGAAATCGTCTCGGCGATCAAGAGCGGTGGCGAGCACTGGGTTATCACCGCCCGCATCATATATGCCGACCGCGATGTCAACCTACCAGTCCCCGTCCGAGTGGTATGGGCCGACGACACGCCCATGATCACCCTGTCAGAACTGGCGATGCCCATGCTGGGAACCTACTCTGCCCGAGTCATGTTCCACCACGGTTTCTACAGCGGAGTATGGTATGGCCCAACCTACGGGGGAGTGATGTCAGGACAGATCGCCAGAAAAAAACCCACCGCCAAGACGACCGAGTAGTAGGAATATGTGCGAACATGGTAGTGTTGTAATGCCGTTTCAACCATGCGATTTCTGTCTTGGAGCGAGTGTAGGGTGGGCCGTGCCCGCCATTGGGTGTTGCGCTAAACCTACGGTGGGCACAGCCCACCCAGGTTCTGCCTGAAACGTGATTTGCCGAAAACGATTGATCCTTGGCAGACGGCGTGGTGCTTGTTCGACACTTGGATCGATCACCGCCCGAAGAACGCGTCGCCGCAAGTCTTCCTTCCCAGCCCGACCCAACATACGAGCATCCTGTCTAGTCTTCACACCGTTCTAGACGAAATACGTCTCGAATGTGTTCACTCCTTTTGTGCCGGAATGGTAACTCCAGGATGCAAGTTTCGCGCCGAATGGCGTTGGGGGCAGTCAGATTACTTACTCAGTGGACGAACGAACTTAGCCCAGTTTGGCCGATGCACAATCTCGGTTAGGCCCACTGTCGTTTCCGTTAAGCCCACTGTCGTTTCCGTTAGGCCCACTGTCGCAGCGATTGAAGTGACTCGGTTTGCTGCACGCGGTCGTAGAAATCGTTCCACTGTTCGGATTGCTGAAGAGGTTTCTCTTTGAAGGTGGCGTACCCGAACGTGGCGTCCTCCACATATCCGACACCGTGCCAATACAAATCGGCATCGGGAATCACACCGTTCGTCGCTGCCGCTACCGACATGCACCCGCACGCATACCACAATCGAAAGTAGACCGAGTATCGCAGGATCAACAGTTCGTCGTCATTGGCGCGGAGCACAATGTCCGAGTATGCCGCGCGTTCTGCGTCGATCGTTGGACATCCAGATGAGACAGCCAATCGCTGCAATGTGAGCCCTTCCCAAGACCACGGTTCCCGCACTCGCCGCGTCTGCCCTGACAGGGCTCCGCGTACCCATCGATGTGTCGACACGGGCAACATGCACGTCGCCCTGTGTCGGTTGTAACGATCCGTGCCGATTGTAACGAATGTGCGGGAGCAATTCACCACCACCAGCCAACCCCTATTATGCACACGGGCCCACTTCATTTCTATCGGGCAAACACCCTATACGGAAAGTGGTCGGTATCACCGTCACAAGAGAGTCGCAAAATTCGGCTGGCACATCATAATTCACAGGTGGTCTGAGCAGTGTTGATTGGATCGAAACTGCGGCGGGAGAACTGGGATTCGTCATCATTCGCAAAAATAATGCCGATTCTTGGAACCATGTGGCTATTCGTGGGTCCAAGGGTTCGGGACACCTTCGTCCGCTGCATTCTGTGCAATTATCAAGAACTGCCACCTCTCTGGAGACCCATCATGCGCGCACTCGCTTTGGCATCTATTCTTTTCATCCTCCTCGCGACGAACGAAGCGACCCGAGCTGCCGGCCCGGCGCTGACGGTTTACAACCAGGACTTCGCGGTTGTTCGCCAGGATGTTCCAATGAACCTGAAGGCCGGTATCAACAATGTGACATTCGCAAACATCACCGCCCACGCTGAACCGGATTCGGTAATTCTGCGCGATCCAACGGGAAAGACAGAGCTGC
>JAADIU010000260.1:0-639 GCA_013151185.1 Planctomycetota bacterium | reverse complement strand
CCGCAGTGGATACGTTCCGCATCAGAGTGCGATGACGCGGTTTGGACGGGCGTACTATCAGCGACAGGCTCAAATGTCGTACGGGGTGCAAAACCAACCGCTGATCGAAGTTGATGGCCAACTGCGATTCGGGTTGCCCGGTACACCGCTCTTTCCAAACCTTGCCAGTGACAGCATTCTGAAACCGACGCTGCACTGGCAAATCCTCTCCAACAAGACCGAGGCGATCACCGCTGAACTTGCCTACATCACAGGCGGGATGACGTGGAAGGCAGACTACAACGTGGTGGCTGACTCATCTGGGGATGATGTTTCAGTCCTCGGATGGGTGACCATTGAAAACCAGTGCGGCAAAACATTTGAAGATGCACGCATCAAGCTGATGGCCGGTGATGTAAGTCGAGTTGCCCCGGAGAACACCCCCAGGATGGCGGGTGCATTCATGTCGAGGAGCAGCCGTGGCTATGTCGGCGGCCAACAAGCTGTATCCGAAAAATCATTCGAGGACTATCACCTCTACACGATCGCCCGCCCCAGCACGATTCGCGATCGCGAAACCAAGCAGATCGAACTCATGCGGGCCGTCGGTGTTCATTCAAAACGGCGATATGTTTACGACGGAGCCCAGTATCGCTGGAA
>JAADIU010000155.1 GCA_013151185.1 Planctomycetota bacterium | reverse complement strand
AGCGCTGCCCGAGAGTAACGCGATAAGCGGGTAAGGCTCAAGCCAGATCCGTGCTGCGATGAGGCAGGCTGAAAACGGAATTGCACACAACACCGGACCACGCAGGCACGCATACGCATACGACGCAACATTCATCTTCATGAGGCGACACGCATACCACGGAACGTACAAACCGTTCACCAACGTCATCGGAATCGTCACGGCCAACGCGACACCCACGAGCCCCTGCTTGTAATATAGGAGCGTGATCGCTGCGGCGATGGCGCTGACAATAGCAGAACAAAAATTGGCAAACCCGGTTCGCCCGTGCGCGTTGAGGCCCATCAGAATGTTGCGGATGGGAAGCTGGACCATCGTAGCCAAATGCCCGATCGCCAACACGACTAACAGCAACCATATCCTCGCTGTGCTGTATTGTTTCCCCATCCAAACCAAAAGTAATTTGTCCCCCATCAATACCAACCCCAAAACCATGGGCAGGGCAAGATAGATCCCGACGCGGGTCGCTTTGGTCAGAAGGTCACGCAAGGCAGAATTGCTTTTTGTCGCCTTGAGCGAACTGACGGTCGGGGTGAGTACCGAGGCGAACCGTTCCACCAGGGTCAGGGCGTGTCGAATCAACCCTTGAGGTCTCGAATAAACCGCCACCATAGGCAACCCGAGGCAATAAGTGATTAGTATGGTGACGACCTGATACTCTAACAAGCCACCGGCGTCCGGCATCAGGGACTTTCCACCGAAAGAAACCATCCGCGCCATCATATCCCGGCGGATGCAACAGGGGCGCACCCGCAACCCCGGACACAACCGATAGGCGTAAATCGCCCGCACCACGCGCCCCGCCGTTTCGCATACCAACACAGTGATGGCCATCGCAACGAGTCCACCACCGAGAAGGACAGCAGCAATCATGCCCAGGAATTGGACGATGTAGACGACCGCATGAATACCGTACTGGATGTCCCATCGATGATGACCCGTGATCACCCCACCGAATGCCGACGTCGCCACCTGCACAGCAAAACTGGTTCCCAATAAGAAAATCACCCACTTGGCATCTTCGGCGTGGTCACCCAGTTGACTCTTCAAGTAGACCGGCGCAAAAAACGCGATCGAAATCGCCAGCGTGAACACCAGAAGAGCGATCAAGCCGAGGACGAATGACACCGAACTGACGGCACAGCTTATGCCTTCTACATCGTTGCGCGCACGGAACTTCGCCACGAATCGATTGACCGATGACACGATGCCGCCCTGCAAAATGCCAAACAACCCGGTCAGCGACCAGGCGAAATCCCAAACGCCCAACGCATCCTGGCTGAGTCGGTCGTTGACCAATCTTGGCAATACGAATCCGCCGGCGATGAAAAAGAACTGCGCCAGCCAGCCAGCAATCACGTTGCGGGCCATGGGCTCGCGGCCGGACACGTCGTGCGACGGCTCGCCTCCTTCAAGAGTTGGATTGTTGTTGTGCGTAGACGTCACAAGCACCGACTTTCAAGGTCAAATCCGGACGGTAAATTCTGCGCTACGACCGCGCTTCGTGTAAGCACAATCGTGAAAAACGGGGCTTGAGCTGGTCTTGCCGATGATCGGACAGTGTCGCAATCCGTTCCCCCACCCCTGGAAGGGGCGGGCCATCCAAACTGTTCACTCTTTGCATGAACCCGCTTACCTATAGCCATATCGACGGTTCGCATCCCCGGCGACGCGCTCGAAGTCGGCCAAATCCTGGTCAGATAATTGTTCCTTCCAACGTTCGTCAAGGCGAATTTCTGACCCGGAATCCAGCCGCATCCCATTTCCAATAACATGCTGGGGCACGCTTCGGAAATCCGCGTTCGTTTTGTCGGGATCAAGGCCGAGGAATCCGAAGATGCGGGCCAACGTGGCAGCCGGGTCTCGGCACACATCCTCATAGTGTACCTGCATCCACGCATCGCGGTTCATCGCCCCGGTAAGATGGTCGGCTTCTTCGTTGCTGCGGCGCCATTCATGCGCCGCTTCCGACATTGTTAACCGTTCGTCATCACGATTTCCACCGCTGCCACCACCGCGAAGTTTGGGGTCGGTTGCGTCGGCGAATGCGGCGGGCTCCATCAGGGCGAGCGCACCCCCGCGTCCATCTCGAATCAATCGCACAACGCGCACGTTCAACTCGGGCAACCGCAGTAGGTATTTCAGGCGGATGCCAATTTTCGACGAATCAACGATGACGCGAGCGCCCGATTGCTCGGCTACCGCTTGAACGAGGGTCGTATTTCGCTTCGCGAAGATGCGTCTTTGTCGATGCCATGTTGGCGACAGCGCGAGCGCCGCATCTCGCAACCCTTCCAGAAAACGATCGCGATGGAGCGGTCGCAGCAAACGATGTGTGTACGCCGAACCATTCGCGGCGAGCGCCGTTTGCGCATTCGCAATGTCGAAGGAAACCCCGCTCACTTCCATCCGCTTGGCGATGTCGCGCCAGAATTGACACCTGTTGATCGGCTGCCCACAGGCACAACGGTATCGCTCAACATCGCCAAGCCGCGTCACCTTCAACTCACCCACGGTGCAGGCATCGGGATGCGCACCCAGCAGCATCGCCAACAGCGTCGATCCCGAATGACTTGCCGCCAGAATGTAAGCTACTTGAGTCATCGCGATGCCCCACCAATCGCCGGTGCTGCAACCGACGCCTTTTGAAAGACGGCTGCCTGCGCGGAGCGCACCGGTTGAACCCGCGTAGCCGACATGCCCTTCCTCGATATATGCACTCGCAGCATCATCCCGATCGCACACCACATGCCAACCGCGCCTTCGCGCGGGTAGAACGTCTGACTGCCCATCGCCGCAATCAGCAGTGCGAAGACCAACGCACACGTCATGCCCCCGATCGCACCGAACAACGGATCGCGCTTGTCGAGAAACAAACGAACCGCGTATATCACGACGAACGCATAAAACAGAGTCACCGGGATGAATCCAACGATGCCGTTGTCCAGAAGCAGTTCGAGGTATGCGTTGTGCGGATGCGGAAACTCTTCCCCCATTTGCTCCCACAACATTTTTTCCAACCCGGTTCGTGTCATGGCTCGACGACCATAACCAACAATGGGTGCCTCTTCGATCTTGTCGGTCACAAAAGGCCAGATCAACGTCCGACCACTCGTGACAGCATAGTCATCGACGGACGTTTCGACGATGCTTTCACTGTCACCGAACCCTTCCATCAGTCGTTCGGCGACACCCGGCAAACACATGGTGACCGCGATCGGTACAAGTGGCACGAACAAGAGCAACCTCCGCCAACGAAGCACGCACAACAAGAGGCCAATCACCGCCCAAGTCACATAACCCATGCGCCCCGCCGTCACCGCTTGCCCGTATGCAATCAACAGGAACAACCCGAGCACCACCAACTTCTGCCAATTTTTCCGGAAGAGTGGCGTCATTGCAAGCACCGCCCACGACGCGCCGGATAAAATCATCGACATGTTGACTGCGTGATAACCGATTTCGTTTTGAATGATTTTTCGGCTCGTGTGCGTCAACGCCGCCCCAGACACAGCCGTACTTGGAGGCATCCATCGGGCAAGTTGCAGCGCGAGCAATACATAGATTCCCAGGACCGCGGCCATTCCCCATTTCATCCGTTGCCGCGTTCTGCACGCATCAAAGAGCATCAAACCGGGGATCACCCATTTCAGCGTGTTGACCATGTGCTCGCTGGTGAGGCTGGCGATCGTTTCGCCATATTCGGCGAGAAAAATATTGTCTCGATCCGCGATCAATCGCATGAACCCCACGACCACCACGCCCAAGTAGACAAATAGAAGCAGCGTCATGTGTTTGGGCATGTCCCAGCGGAGGCCCTGCTTTCCCCGTTGAATCAACCATGCAGATGCCGTCGAAAGGAGCAGCACATTCCAAGGATTCAGACCCTGAATGCCACCGATGCTCTTGGGAATGTCGGGGTGCTCGATGATGGCCATCAGCAGAATGAGACCACACAACGACTTGAACCAATCGCGCCACGCATAAGCGCTCAGGACAAGGACGATCAACCACAGCAAAGTGACTCGTATCATGGCAGAGTATCGGGCCTCGATGCCTCGAGCGCCCCTCGGATGCTCAAGTTGTCTTAGAGGGAGAAACTGGCTGTGGGGTCCGGTGGCGCGAAAATCCAAACACCTCGCCAATGAACATCAGCACAAAGACGGTGTTTGTCACCAGGTATCGTTTCCACATCCGTCCGGGTTCCTGAAGGACTCGGTACAACCACTCGCACCCACATTTTTGCCAAAGCGCGGGCGCTCGCTTCACCTTGCCCGCGAGCACGTCGAACGACCCTCCAACCCCGTGGGTGACCGGTATCTGGATTCGGTCTGCATAGCGGGCTAGGAACTGCTCTTTCTTCGGCGAACTCATCGCCACAAAGAGAATGTCTGCGTTTGCCTGTGCGATGTCGTTGGCGATCTGCTGTTCGTCTTTGGCGTCGTAGTATCCGCAGTGGCCACCCGCGACAATGATGCCGGGGTAGGTTTTATTGATGTGCGCAACCACCGCGTCGAGCACCTCCTGCGTCGCGCCGAAACAATAGATCCGATGCCCGGGATCGCACCCGGTTCTTAGCATTTCGGTCATCAAGTCGATGCCAGCCACCCGTTCGGGAAGGGGACGGCGCAAGAGCTTCGCAGCCCACACGACCGACATGCCGTCGGCAAGGATGATGTCGGATTGCAACACGGCTTCTCGAAGATCGGGATTGCGGCGCATGTTGGCGACCTTCGATGCGCTGATGACGCCGATATGAAGCGGAGACCTCGTGTCGATCGCCCGATGCACGCGCGCAACAACCTGCTCCATCGTCAGCGCGTTTACGGGAATTCCAAACATCTCGCGGACGGTATCGGGTCCGCAATCTGAATCGCGAGATTTGCAGTTGATTGAAGTTGGCACGGGATGTCGTTCCTGCTCAAGATGCCTGCGCGGGGGCGGGGGGAGCGGGTGCAAAACGGTCGGACCAAGCGTAGAGGATCCAGCCCATGTGGTACGGTCTGGTTTCATAATCTACATACGTCGGAGGGAAAATCGTGTTCGCCCCCGGTACCCGAAGCGCAGGGTGGACTCGGCTGGCGGTGGCTTGCAATCCGCGGACCAACTTGCCGGGTTCGCGACGTGCTACCTTTCGCCAGATGAGGTCGGCTTCGGAGTCGATCAACGACCCATCAATTTCGGGCGACCTGTCGAGCCATTCGAGGCTGCGTTTGATCGCGACGGCGTGATCGATTCCGGCTGCCTGCTTCAACGCGAGGAGCGCCATCGGTGCCATCGAATCCTGATGCACCGAGTAAACCGGATAGGGCTCCAGGCATTTGCCCGTGCGGATATCGTAGTGCCACCACCACTGTCCCGCATCGCCCTGCAAGTCGGCCATCTTCTGCCCACACCTCCGAGCCGCGTCCAGCGATTCAGTATCTCCGGTCGCAAGGTGATAGAACGAAAGCGCTTGAATCGGGTACACCAGATCGGCGAAACAGGCGACATGCGATCGCATCGCCGATTGGGTTGCGTCGGCAGGCATGTGCGAAAAGAGCGCGGCGTCCGTGTGAAACGATCGCAGCAGACGACCGGCCAGTTGCTTTGCGAGCCCGTCATCGCTCGCGTTCGACGCGCGGTCTGCAACGAGCGCCGACAACGACCACGCCACTTCGACAGTCGGAGCCTCACACAATTGCGGGTTCGCACGTTGCAGATGCTCAAGAGCAACATTGGCATCGGGGTGATTCAGCGCGCGTGCAGCCCAAAGCGTCAGGGCAATCTCACCCAGTTCCGATTCCGACGTCAGTCCCCGGATGAGTGAACCGCAAACATCCTGTGCATGATGGCCACGCAGCACGCGCCCACAGACAGATGTCGCGTGTTCCGCCAGCCCGATCAACACAGTCGCCGTGTAGCGGACGCTGACGCCTTCAACCAAGTCGCCCTGCGCGCTGCGACGGATGCAGTGGCAAAACAACCTGCGATCCGGATCGTACATGCGCTCCAAAGCGCGGATCGCAATCTCCCCAAGCCGCCCCGCCTCTTTGGCGACGAACGAATCCGATTGCGTCGAAGATTCCGTGGCTAGGTTCATGCAAAATTCATCGTCAACCACCGCCCTGCGTTTGAATCGCGTTGATCCCGGCGCCGCGGTTCAGGAAACCGAACGGATCAAACTGATCCTGCAAACCTCCCCCACCGCCGCCTATGCCCTGCGAGCCTCTGCGGTTCAGGAACTCGCTCCCACTGACATTGTAGCTCATAGAAGCGTTGAGTCCGGCACGAATGAAGATGTTCTTGTTGATCCAATCCTGCACGCGAGTGGCAGCCGTCTCCGGCACCCAAAGAATATCGCCAGCCGCCAGCATCAGGTTCGGATCGTCTCCGTTGGCGAGCCGGGCAAGATTGATTCGCACATGCACATCTTCACCGTTTGGCATCCGGCGGACCAATGTGGCTTCTTTAGGAAAAACATCCGTGCGCAATCCGCCAGCCGCAGCCAGCGCTTGAAGGCTGTTGATCTTCACACCCGGCGGATAGATCTGCGTTCGCGGTGCGTTCACCAACCCACCGATGAAAATGGCATTCACCTTAGCCGATTGCACAGTGACGATGTCGCCGTCTTCAAGCGGGGCGAGTGCCAACGCCTGCGACAAACCCTCGGGCGTAGACAAGTTCACAGTCACGTCCTCGCCCGGACTCCCAAGCCGCGAGAGCGTCACCGTGGCTGCGGAGATTTCCGACAAGCCACCCGCGCGATGAATCGCGTGCAGCAGATTTCGCTCGGTACGCCGCAACTTGGTCAAACCGGGCTTCGTAACCGCACCGTGTACGAGGACGCTGGTGGGCGCGGCTTTCTTGAGAATCGCATGCACGCTTGCATCCTTGACGACCTCGGGAACGTAGGCGGCTGCCACAGCGTCTTCGACGTCCTCAAGTTCCATCCCGCCAACGTGAACATCGCCCACGAGCGGTAAATCGATGTTGCCCCTTCGATCAACCCGCACCATCATCGCCGCGAAAATTGGATCGAGCCCAGCCCCCGGGAATGACAATTCGATCACATCGCCCGGTCCCACCGTTTCGCGATCCAACCCTGAACTCAACGTCGCAGGCCGCGCCTTGGGTCTTTGTTCCTGTTCGCTCTGGACAAACTCCTCGCGCATCTGCATGAATTCATCAAGATCGATGCGCCGGTCGTTTCGATTGCAACCAAAGAGCGACGCAGCAAGAACCACGGATAGCGCGACGTGGCGCGAAGTCAGAAATTTTCGACGATTTGGTATGAAAGACATGGCACGATCACTCCCTTGAAGCGCCTTGCGAATGAGGCACTTTCGTTCCGATCCGTTTGAGCTGTCACAAAACAAACTCTTTGCGAGTGTGGTTGGGGTCAGCGTCGATGCCCGAAGACAGTTCGAGGAACACACGCTGGACTCCGTTCGACGCAGCTATCGTACGCATTAACGGAACAATCGAAAGGGAATACCAGCTATTAACGGCGGAAATAGGGTGCGGTTTTTGGTTCGCGCAACGGCGCATTTTATCCTGCTTGCGCAGTTGACGGGTTTGGGAGTTGATTCATCTTATACGGATGAACACGAACGATCCACGGTGGCGGAACACTCCACCGCCCTCCCAAGGTCAGCAGGGTCGCCGCAAAGATCTTGACGTCAAGCCAAAGTGAAAACTGCTTGACGTAGATCGTGTCGTAGAAAATCCACTCGTGAAAATCGCCACCACTTCGATCCGGACTGCGGCAAATTTGCCAGAGTCCGGTAATGCCCGGTCTGACCGATAACCGCGCCCTTCGCCAAGGCACGCAAACCTGATTCTCTCGAAACGGTGACGGACGAGGACCGATGATGCTCATCTGACCCAACAGCACATTGAAGAATTGCGGAATCTCATCAATGTTCGTCGCACGCAGGAACGCACCAACGCGCGTCACCCGCGGATCGTCATCGATTTTGAACTGGGGCCCGTCGACATCGCTCTGGGCATACAATTCCTTCTGCTGGGCGTGAGCGCCCTTGACCATCGTGCGAAACTTGAGGCACGGGAATTCCTTGCCGCCTTTGCTTTCGCGATGGTGAACAAAAAAGAGCGGGCCACGCGATTCCAATTTGATAATCACCGCAACGATCAATAGCAACGGCGCGAAAACAATCAACACACCCAAAGAAACCACCGCATCGATAGCCCGCTTGATGCCCATCTGCACGCGCTTTTGATGCGCGGGGAGTTTCTCCGCAGCAGACCCTTCCATACCTGTCATCGAATCGTAAGGATCAAAATCCAGGGATTTGAATATTTCTTCGGTATCCGACGAAATCACTATTGACGCCTTGGATTCACCGCCGGATGACACAAGGTGACGAACCGTGGCATTTTCTTCAACCACCGCGCCGCCGGCCAACACCGACTGGGCCACGACCGAATTCGCACCGATCCGACTTCCCGAACCCACCACCGTCGGGCCAATAATCGTCGCGTTCTCCTCCACGATGACGTCGTCGTGAACAATCACCGGACCAATCAGTCGGGCGCTCTTGTCAACCCAGCAATCACGACCCACCAACACATGCTTTCCCTTCCTCGAATAACCGAGCCTGTGCGCACGCCGAAACGCCATCGCCATCAGCAGTTCCGCCAGTTGCAACGCATCCTCTTGCGTGTGCAGGTCGACCACCCCACAGCGCAGCGGCACATCGCGTTGAAGAACACCGCGCCGACCAAGCTTCGTGCGCAAATCTGCGAGACACGAGAATGAAATCTGACTGAGCGCGTCGGCTGGTGCAAGCGTCATACACGACTGCGTATTCGCGACCTGCGGCCAGGATGCCCCTTGAAATAATCGTTGAACATGGCGAACGTGCCCTTCCGGATCGCGAACGATTCGCTCCCGGGCCCGCTCCGTCCCGTCGCCCATGGCGATCACATGCGTCGCACCTCGGTATGTGCAGTCGTCGATTCTTGAGACGGCTTCACGAAACCCGGTGGTCGGACACTGGCCCGCGTCGATCACCAGTACCATCGATTCGGCATCAAAACCGGAAAGCACTTCACCAAGCTGCGACGGCTCGACCACCTTGAAAGAAGCCGAGGTCATCGAATGAAGGCGGTCGGAATAGTCGTCCTCCGCGCCCGGCGTCGGGACCACGATGACTTCGCTGCCATCCCCGACGGCAGAGATGATGTAGTCCAGGTAGCTGCGCGAACCAAGCGGCAGCATCAGCAGAGAGGTCGCGCCTTTGTCCTCGTGCAGATATGAAGGATGACGATCAACAATCAGTATTGACATGCCTAT
>JAADIU010000217.1 GCA_013151185.1 Planctomycetota bacterium | reverse complement strand
TTGTGGCTCGGACTCGAGTTCGTCGAAAGCGTCAAGGGCAAGAAACGACGTGTTCAAAAGCTCGTCGGCGGCGTGATTACTTTTGATGAAAACGATCTACCAGTACCGCCATTTGGAAAGGACTATGTGGATGACAACGAGGATGGCAATACCAAGCCTATTGCAACCCGGGGACAGGAAAAATCAGAAAACAAAGAGAAAACCTCGCCGGGCGAGGATAAGATAGACAAAAAGAAAGCCCGCAACGTCGCGGGCGAAAGTGTCGAAAACCATCGAAAGGGCATTTCGACCACAAAGGTGAATCGGGGCGAGAGGATTTGAACCTCCGACCCCTGCGTCCCAAACGCAGTGCTCTGCCAGTCTGAGCTACGCCCCGTGGGTCTGAGTGGCAGTCTATCAAATGGCTTGCCTGGCGACAACTTCGGTGCGGATGGCTCCCGGGCATCTCCGATTTGGGGTGACGGCGAATCGATTATTTTGGGATTGCTCAGTCGTTTTGAGGCCGGGTCAACCGTCTCCGGGTTTGATCAGTCGTCCCTGGTTGGGGGTTTGCGTGAGTCTTTCAGGCAGTTTTTGTGGCGTTTTTCGTTCGCGCTCTTTCGCTTCACCGATTTGGGTGTTCGTGTTTTTTTGCGGGTCGTTTTTTCCGTGAGGGCTTCGCTTACGACATCGACGAATCGCTCGAGCAGTACGCGGCGATTGGCGGCTTGCGTGCGGAATTTGGACACCACCATTTGCAAGATGCCCTCTTTCTTGATTCGCGTTTCGAGGTGCTTTTGCAGTCGCGACTTTTGATGATCCGTTAGTGACGGGCTTTCAAGCACATCGAACCAGAGCGTGGCTCGGCTGCTTCGCTTGTTTACGTTTTGGCCGCCGGGTCCGCTGCTGCGATCGAATGTGAATCGCAGTTCGGTGATTGGAACGAATGTTCTCGGTGCGACTCGGAGGGATTCTGTTTTCTTTGACGATGGAGGTATGGATCTGGCAAGCTCAGATTTCGAGTCCCGCTTTGATTGACACAAATCAGATTCACGAATTGTTGACCTTGATTTTGAAAGATCTCAAACGGGCAAACACTGCCGGTCATATCGAAGCACCGACTGCCGCGGATGTCATCAAGAACGGGGTCTAATGTTGCTTCTTTGCGTGCTCAACGCCAGCCCTCCGCCCTGAGCCCTAAGCAACTGGGCCTCTTCGTCGCCAGCAAGCAGAACCGTATCAAATGTGAGATAGATCGAATTTGTGGTAGATAGCACACCGTTGGTCGAGAAGATGACCGCCGCTTCGTTCCCGGTATTCTCGACAATTTCGGAGTCAATCACCTCGGAACGAGCGATGTTTCCCGTGATTGCAACGATGGATGCACACAATCCCCATCTGACACAATTGACCTGCTCCCCAGAATCTGATCCATGTGTCATGAGAGTCTAGACAGCCCATTGATTGGGCAAGAGGATTTTTAGATGAAACACAAGCGTCACCATCCGGAACAGATCCCGACAACAACGCCGTCACCCTATGTGAGCCGCCGCTCGAATGCGACAATGTGGCACACGCCAGCAGAGCGAGTTTGTTTCATTTGCTTCGTGGAGTTCGAATGGATACGTGGAACGCGGTTTTTTTGAAGTGCGCGATTGCTAGGTTTGGGACATGTACGGCAGCCCCTCGGGGGCTGCTCCCCCCCCCAACCTCAATCTCCATCGGAAGGGAAAAACGCCGGAAGGAAACGCAGAAATGCAAAACGGTCATTGGCTACGAACATTCTCTTCATGGATACCACGGATGTCGCAAGAAAAGCGCATCGACCTTCGCGGAGGCGGTGCTAACCAAAATGTACGGGGTCGCGATTCGCTCGATGCGGGATCGCGGCTCCGTTTTTCTTTGGCATGTGCGATTCAACAGACATGGATTGTATGTTGCTTTCGGTATTGATCGCGGTACCGAACGCGATACCGTTAAAATGTTGCAGCAGGTCTTCGAGTTTTGACCAGAACGATTTGCGCCCCAACCCTTGGTGGAGGCGACGCTTGATCGGTAAGCCGCGATAGTGTGCGCCGATTTCATTCGCATCGATTTCGTAGGGATGGCAATAAAATACCGGAGCCGTCGTGTGCGTTCGCACGGCGCGATCGAAACACGCCCGCAGGATGCGTCGCGGTATCAGGCGTGCATACCCGCCCCCTGCAATCGGCCAGCGTCTCCCGATGAACTGGAGCGTTGAAGGGGGATACTCCACGATCGACGAACCGTTTGGCAGGCGAACCGTCCGGGGTCCTGTCGGCCAATCACCGATGCCGTAGCGTGATCCGGAAAACGGAAAGATGCTTGAATCGAATTCGAATCCTTCCTCCGCAAGCACCTCAAGCGCCCAAAGCGAATCCTTGCGAATCGAAAACACCGGTGCGCGGTACCCCTTCGGCTGCTGGCCGGTGATGCCAGCGATGATATCACCGGCGCGGCGAAGATCGTCGCGAAATTGTTTTGCCGTTTGGCGAAAGACCTCGGTGTGACCATATCCGTGTGAAGCAATTTCATGCCCGGCGCGGGCGGCTTCTGCGATGACGGCTGGATGGGCCTCTGCGAATTTACCAAGGACGAACAGCGTCGCGCGGGCGTTGTGATCTTCGAACAACCGTAAGAGACGCCGAACATTCTCCGCCGAATGCGGAAGGATCGGCAGCGAACGATCGAGGACAGACTGCCCCCAGCATTCCACATCGACGCTTAGCACGAGGTTGGGTTTTGATTGATTCATGCCGTTCGCCTGATCCGCACAAGTTTGTGTGCCACATGTTTTATCGGAACCTAATTGCGATCGATCGCATCAAAATACCGTCGTGCGGCAGGCGTCAGGGCGAATGGCCGATGGGATTCTTGTCGCCTGTTGCGCGTGTTGTGCGGTACACTTCGCGGATGTGGAGACGTTGAACCGTGGCTGGGGGACGGCCGACCCAATCTCGCGTGTCGATGTGAACCGGTGCAATCATTGTCTCAAGTGAATGATCAAGGCGGATAAGATGACGAAGATCTACGAAGATGGAGAGTACTTGGAAAACAATCCGTCTTGGCACGAGGAAGACTCGCCGTGGAAAGCCAGGCAGATCATAAAGATGATCGAAAAAAACGGGCTGAACCCAACCAGGATTTGCGAAATCGGATGTGGGGCTGGTGAGATACTTTGTCAATTGTCCGAGCACTTCACCGGCAAAGAGTATTTCGGCTATGAAATCTCGCCCCAGGCGTTTGAGTTGTGCGAGAAGAAGACCGCATCCAATCGAACCTTTTTCCATCGGGATCTATTTGAAGAAAAGGACGCGCGGTTTGACCTGGTGATGGCCATCGATGTGTTTGAGCATGTCGAAGATTGTTTTGGTTTCTTGAGAAATCTGAAGGAGACCGCCGAATACAAGATATTTCATATTCCTCTGGACCTGTCGGTTCAATCGGTCCTTCGCTCTTCGCCGATCATCAAGAGCAGAAGGACGGTCGGACACATCCACTATTTCTCGAAAGAAACAGCGTTGGAAACGTTGACGGATACGGGCTACGAAATTGTCGACCACTTTTACACGAACGGAACCTTGGAACTCCCCAATCGCGGGTGGAAGGCGAACCTGTTAAAAATTCCAAGGAAGATGGCATTCGCGGTGAGTAAGGATCATGCAGTCAGGATACTGGGCGGTTTCTCACTTCTGGTGCTCGCCAAGTAGAACGCGGCGCTCGGCTGCAATCATTTCTTAGCTGCGATCACTTTCATTCCCGACCATGCTCCTCACTTGGGCTCCGCATTTGGAGGGTGTTCAGAATTCACCCGGAGCCATCATGACGGTGAAACCGCTCGGTTCGGTCATCAGCCAAAGGCGTTTGCCCAGCTTCGTTTGATGTTCGCTAACCAGGTTTCCGCCGGATTCAAAAAAATGAAGCCGGGTAGCGTGCGTGTCGGCGGGTTTCGCGGTGCGGGCGTGTTGCTCGATGAATGGCCAACAATGTTCGCGGGATTCAATCAGATAGTGAATCGCTCCCGGTTTGACTTGCACTTCGCCGATGTCAAATGCCGCGTCGCGCGGCTGGCGCTCGAATCGAATCGATAGCCCGCCATCCTTGAGCATCCGCTGGCGACAACATGCCTCGCAGATTGAAAGATCCCACGCCCCACCCCAGAGGTCGCTGCGTTCATCATCAATTTTTCTTCGACAGACATCGCACTGGCTTACAATTGTTTTCATGTTAACTCCCACCTATTTCCAATGAACCTATCGGCAAACCTGCAAGCCGGAACAAGTCCAGGGGGGACGTGACCACTCGGACCTCACCGGATATTGCCAAGAGCCGCCTTGGGGAGGAGATGCTTCAACTGTGGGCGGCGAGATGGAGCGCTCTGAGAACGTCACGCTGCTCGATAATTCCGATGACGGTTTTTGATTCCGCGGATTCGACAACCGGAACGCCCTCGACACCGACCTTGCTAAAAATATCCAGCAGTTCTTCGAGGGGTTGATCAACGTATGCAGTCGGAAGGGCTGGGTCGGCTAAGTCCGTGGCTGTGATGAGGGTCAACGTGGCTGGGTCGTAAAGAATATCCCTGATGTCGGAAAGCCGCACAATCCCCACGAACGTTCCATCGTCGTCGACTACAGGAAAAAAATTGAAGCTGTTGCGTTCCATAAAGTGCAGGACTTCGTCGAACGTTGCGGAGGCAGGCAGCAACTTCACATTGGTCCGCATGACGTGCTCGACACGCAGTTCATTCGTTGGATGGTTGTCAATCTTGGGTGACAGCCCGACGACTCGGCGCAGCGATCCCAGGATGAGTTTCGTGAACGACGGCTCGGAAGCGTCGAGGGCGCGCGCGCGACCGAGCAAAGCAAGCACGGTCACTTCGCCCGCGCGAACGACGGTCCACTTCGCGGCGAGCGGACCGATGACTTCAAAGATGACCACGGACCCGAGCACAACGATGGCGATCGTGTCGGCCAACGGATGAGGGACGAAACCGTCGTCGCCGATCGTGCCCCACTGCGCTTTCAAAAATGTAATGAGCCCGATGGCGACACCCGCCTGACACAACATGCCTGCCCCCAGAATCGGTGTGACTTGCTGGTCAGTCGGCAAACTCCGAACGCCCCACCGCGATCCCCAATATTTGCCCGCCCCTCGAAACAAGACATATCCGAACCCGACGAGACCAAGATGTCGCAATTCGCCCAGGTGCAATTCGTAACCTGCGATGGCGAAAAAACTCGCAAAAATCGGGAAGCCCAGCGTGCGAATTGATGCATAAAGTTTTTCGGAATCAATCGCGAGATTGCAAAACGCAGCCCCCATAAAGAGCGTCGTCAGTAGGAAGTTGAACGACAGGTGAAAATTCTGGCTGAGGTATTCGCAGCCCTCCCCCAAGCCGATCAATACGGCGAGAAAGATTGCCAGCATTTCCGTCTGGAGGAGTTTGGCGTGCAATACGCTGAAAACAACGCCCAAAACAAGACCCAAGACAGCACTGCCCAAGGTCGTTAGCGCCAGATCGAGGAAGAGATTCCGTCCCTCCGACACATAGGGTGCCTCAATAACTTGTGTCGTGACCAGCAGCAGGAAGAACACATGAAACAGGACAATGCTGGCGATGTTGTTCATCCCGACGAGTGACAAGATCGTGTCACTCACTGGACCTTTGGCGTCGTACTCCTGAATCACAAACAGGGTGGCTGCGGGCGCGGTTGCGACGGCAATCGCGCCCAACAAGACTCCCGCAGTCAGCGACATCTGGAGCCCGATATCCATCGTCGCGTACGCCAGCGCCGAACACGCGGCAAAAACTCCCAGAAACGTCAAGCCCGCTTCGTATAAGTGAATTTTCAAAACCCGGCCGGCGACGGATTTGACGTGCGATTTCTCGAAAAGAGAACCCAACGAAAAAAGGATAAGCCCCAGCGCCAAGTCGTTGACGGGTTGCAAAGGGTTAACGAGTGTGCCGGCTAGTTTTGCTGCATCGAGTTCGGCATCCTGTCTTTGCAGGTACCACTGCAAAAGCATTTTGACGGCGATGCCTGCGAGCAGGTAGCCAACCACCTTCGGAACCCTAATCCGCTTGGCGCACATTCCGCCCAGGATGCTGCCAAGCAGCAGGAGTCCAAAGAGCAGACCCGGGCCAGGCGCAGCCAGGTTCGCCGGCATTGTGTTTACTGACGCGAGAATCGGCCAACACCTCCGCACAAGGGTAACTCGCGCACAGTCTAACTCAGTTGGATGGACCTGATAAGTGCCGACGAAAACGACGCACGTTACGCGCCGACAGTATCGTCTCGATCGATCGAATCAATGATGAAAGGGGGCATCTCGTGGTGAATACGTTGTCGCAATATTTGGCTGGGTGTGGGATGTTCGTAGGATGCGGCTTGGCCGTACCGTCTTGCGTTTATTGATTCGGTGCGTCCGGGACGCACCCTACCAATAAAAACCACCACCGATGGTAAAGGCCCAAAGAGAAAGGGCGGCATTGGGTATGGCATGTAACCAACGAAACCGCTATGCAGCGACGTTGATCTTGTGGGTGCCGCGACGACGCTTGGCGTTGATGATTCTTCGTCCGCCGACGGTCTTCATTCGGGCCCGAAAGCCTTGCTTGCGGCTTCTTTTGATTCTGCTGTTTCTGCGTGGGTAATGCATCTCACAATCCTCAAATCGACCATTCGCCCTAACCGTGGTCGGAACCAGAAGGGCCGAGCCCGGAGAGCATATCAGACCGGCGAAGGCTTGCAAGGGCTCGGACCGGTCAAGATCCCGGCTGGGCATCCCCCGACCGCCTTCAAGCCAGCCACACCACCGCTTATACTGGCGATTATGAGTCAGACCCATCCGTGCCAAGACGAACGCGATTTCGTTCGTTGGCTGCAAGCCCGCTGTCGAAAAACCGCAAGAGCGGGTGAGACGCAGCCGCAGTCCGCCCTAATGCCCGGAACCGGATGCCGCGTCGAGATTCCCATCGGCGACGACATGGGCGGTTTGGCGATTGGCGGCGATCAGATTCTCGTCACGGCTGACATGTTGCTCGATGGTATTCACTTCGATCTTGCTGAGCACAGCCCTGCGGCCATCGGTCGAAAAGCTGCTGCGTGCAGCCTTAGCGATTGTGCCGCGATGGCAGTCTGCCCGAGGGGTGCGATCGTATCGTTGGCGTTACCTGATCGATTTTCTGTGGATGACGCCAAAGCAATCATGGAGGGCGTGATCGACATGTGCGGGCGGTTCGATTGTGTGTTAATGGGCGGCGACACGACGCGGTGGAAGCATCCGCTTGTGGTCGATGTGGCGATGGTTGCCTGTCCTTATCCGGGCATCGGTCCTGTTCGTCGCGACGGTGCGCAGGCGGGAGATCGCATTCTAACGACAGGCCGACTGGGCGGGAGCATTCGCGGCCACCACCTTTCGTTTACACCGCGCGTTCACGAAGCGCATCGGATCGCGGCTGCTCTGGGCGAAAACCTGCACGCCATGATGGACATCAGCGACGGGTTGGCGATTGACCTGGACCGAATGTTGGAAGCATCGGGCAAAGGAGCGATACTGGATCGCGATGCGGTGTTGGCTGTCGCATCCGATGCAGCAAACGAGATAAGCCGCAACGATGAAGACCTCATCAGGCATGTGCTTTCCGATGGCGAGGATTACGAATTGTTACTCACCGCGAAACTGACCGACGAGGAAGCCGAAAGCCTTGGGTTGATTGCAGTCGGGACCATCGACGAAGGCGAAGGAATGCGTCTCCGTGATAGCCAAGGGCACGAAACCAAAATCGAACCCGTCGGCTGGCAGCATTTCTGATGTGCGAACCGATCACACAAAATCGAATCGGGCAGTCAGGAGCAGACCGAAACCCTGGGGCGATGGGTGGGCGAGCGGCTAACGCCGGGAACGGTGCTTGCCCTCTGCGGAACGCTGGGCGCAGGGAAAACGGTGTTTGCCAGAGGCGTGGCAGCGGGCAATCGCATTCCGGTGGATTGTCGCGTCAGCAGCCCCACCTTCGTGCTTGTGAACGAATATCCGGGTATCCTGCCGCTGTTCCACCTGGACGCATATCGATTGTCCGGGTCACTCGAATTGGACTCCCTCGGCTTCGACGAGATGTGCAACACGGGTGGGGCTGTGCTGGTCGAATGGGCTGACCGCGTTGCAGAGAGCATCCCGAACGATCACCTGCATGTCGAGCTCGAAGTGGTTGAAGAGAACTGTCGCAAGTTGACGTTCACCGCACGCGGGACACAATCAATCGCGATCCTTGAATCGTTGCAAAAAAACGCGGCATCAGAAAAAAGTCAAGACAAAGCTAACCGACGTTGAGGAAAATGAAAATGACAGCGAACACCGGAATTGCAAAATTGAACCCGTTGAAATCATACCTCGATGGGTTGACGGAGCGGGCGAGCGTCAGCGAACTGCGTGCTCATCTTGAAACGTTGGACGTCAGCATCGACGACGTTCAGGAGTTTGTGCGTTTCAAACCCGAGCGCTATCAGCGAAACCTCGTCTGCGAAGGACCGATGTATCAACTGCTGGTGATGTGTTGGTCAAGTGGCCAGCGCAGTCCGATTCACAACCACGCAGGGTCAACATGTGGTGTGCGCGTTCTTTCAGGCATCGCCACGGAAACGTCCTTCGCGTCATCGCCATCCGATCTTCTCAAACCGGTCGCGTCCTTCGACCACGAACGCGGGGCTATCTCGGTTTCGCAGGATAGCGACACGCATCAAATCTCAAACCTGCAAGTCGCCGACGAAGATCTGGTGACGCTGCATATTTACTCCCCCCCGCTTCTGCGGATGGATACATTCTCGTTGACGGAACGGGTGGTCGGTGAGTATCGACCCATGGTTGTCGAGTGCATCCACGGGGGTGGGATTTGACCGAGTCGTCCCCATCTTCGTTGGCCAAAGGACGGACTGACCCCGACACACATGCAGCCGTGTCGCGTTACCTCGGTTCGGTGAGCATCGAGGCGCTGGGTTCGTTGGGGTCGATGGAGGGCATTTACGAGCCCATCGTCGAAGCCGCGCCCACCGCACCAAAGGCAGGCATCTCCGACATTGCACTCTGGCCAGGAATGACCCTGTCAGCCGCGGTGGCTGCTCTGGCATTTGCAATCCACTACCTTCCGTTCGCACCCTTCGCAGTTCAGCGGCCAACCGGAACCGCCTATCCGATCAGCGCGGCGATCATTGCAATTCTGCTGGGCCTCGCGCTGCGCAATCTCGGACCCCCAATGTCTTTCGCATCCGCCGGTTGCAAGAAAATCATCAAAAAAGTAATTCCCATCGCCATCGTGCTGACGGGTGCAAAGCTGAATCTGATTCAGTTGGCAGATGTAGGCGCGGGCGCGTTGGTGACGATCATCGTGTGCATGACGATCGCGCTGGTGACGTCGATGTATGTCGGAAAGCTGCTCGGTCTGGGAAAGCGGGTTGCGTTGTTGATCGGTGTGGGCACCGGCATCTGCGGAAACAGCGCCATCGTTGCAGTCGCCCCACTCATCGAAGCCGACGACGAAGACCTGGTGCTTTCGATCGGCACGGTGAATCTATTCGGACTCATCGCCATGCTCGTATTGCCCGCGATTGGCGCGATGATTTCGATTTCCGACAACGCGTTTGGCATCTGGGCAGGGACGAGCGTTCATGCGGTTCCGCAAGCGGTGGCGGCAGGTTTTGCGTTCAGTCTTGAAGCGGGAACGATGGCGACGCTGGCGAAGTTGGTTCGCGTTGCGCTTCTTGCGCCCCTCGTCTGTATGCTCGCGATCTTCTACGCGAAGCGGCATCAAGCACCCGACGATAATCGCTCGCCCGTCATCCACTATGCGCGGTTGGTTCCGTGGTTCGTATGGGGTTTCGCGATCATGGCCACGCTCGGAACTGTCGGGCTCATCCCCGGCCTCACTTTTGATCCAAGCGGAACTGCGTCAAACTGGGGTGTTCCACCTGCGGTATCTTTGATCGAGGTTTTTGCATGGTGTGGAAAAACACTGTTGATCTGGGCGATGGCCGCCATCGGTTTGGAAGTCAACATCCGTTTGCTCGGTGGCGTGAGTTGGAAAGCAGTGCTGTGCGGCTTGGTGAGCAGTGTGGTCTTGGGCACGGTCAGCCTCTTGCTGGTCTTGTTCCTGGCTTAAAGACACGCTTGCAAAAATATTTTCCGAGCGTGCTGCGCTGGCCCACCTTCACTAAAACTACTTTCGATGCGGTCGGCTTAGGGCGTTTCACCCAGCCAAAAAAGAGCGTGTAATAACGCACCAAAATTGCGCTTGCGATCGGCTTGAACAACCCGCACAATGCCGCCTCGGTTGAGCAGCGTCTCAGTCGAATGGGACCAGGGAAATCGTCAGCGGTGAGAGGCTGACAAGCAGAGAGAGAAGAACCGGTAGAACGGTTCCGCTCTCTCTTTCTGTTTTTACGCAGATTGATCGTGTGCAGAGCGAAGCCGAGCCGGTATTTGAAGTGAAGGAATAGAGGAACAGGAACTCAGGAGGAGGATGGACATGACAAAGATGAAGGCTTTTGTTGGAGGTGCGTTGGTTTTGGCGCTGGGCGCGTCGACGGTGTTCGCGGCTGCGACTGCGAATTTCACACCGACCAGCCCCACGAGCGTCACGGCAGGCACACCGATCACCGTCGATATTTCGATTTCAAAAAGCGGCGGACTGAATTCGTTCGACTTTGCGAACATTGCGATTGGCTCGACGGACCCCGTCTTCGGATTGAGCTTCGGCTTCAACCCGGATTGGCAGGCGGCATTCGCTTTTCCAGGCGTGCCTGTGATCGACAGCGTCATGCTCCCCGCATACACGCGCAGCGTCAGCATCACTTCCGACAATGATCCGTTTGGAATCGGCGACGCAACGCTCGCATTGGGAACGGTAACCATCGACACCACGGCCATGGCGCCGGGGCTCTACGACATCCGCATCAGCAATGCAACCGATGGCGGGTTCAGCGAGTTGGTTTCGGTCAACGAGGGCGGCGGCGCACAGGATCCGATCGAAGGTTTGATGGGTTTTGAAATCGTTCCGGAACCCGCAACTGCGTTCCTCATGCTCTTGGGCGGTTCCTGTTTGTTCCGCAAGCCGATCCGACAGAACTGAGAACCTCGGTTGCTTAGTAGGGTCCGCTGTGCGGACCGTTTCCCGATGTCGAACATTGCCCCTGCGACGGTCCGCACAGCGGACCCTACCAGAAACCTCGAACGCGCCGGTTATTGCGCAACGAATCGAATCTTCCGCCGGCAATCCAACCCCGTTGGATTGCCGGTTTGCTTTTTGTTGCCAAGACCCGCAACAACCAACCCACGCCAAGCGATTTTGCCCGTGCAGCCGGCCCACGGTACGGGTAGAGTTCACGCTTTTCAGGACACTTTTCAGGATTGAATTTTGGCGAACTCATCCACCAGAAGCCGAGGCGGTCTGCTCAAGGCGATCGGTCCGGGGATTGTCTTTGCGGGCGCAGCGATCGGTGTATCGCATCTGGTTCAATCGACCCGCGCCGGTGCGGGGTACGGGTTCACGCTTCTGTGGGCCGTTCTCGCCATAAACTTCATCAAATATCCGTTCTTCGAATTCGGCCAGCGGTACGCATCCTCCACGGGTGAAACGTTGCTCGGCGGATACCGGCGCGTCGGCAAATGGGCGCTGATCCTGTTCGCGATAATCTCGTTTGGATCGGGAATCCCAACGGTTGCGGTCGTCACGCTGGTGACGGCTGGCCTTGCGGCGAACGTTTTGTCGGGTGCCTTGTCCGTGACGTTGTGGGCGGTATTGGTCGTATGCGTGTGCTTGGGATTGCTCGCGCTGGGCGGTTATCCGTGGCTCGACAAACTCGTCAAAGTGATGATGGTTTTCCTGGCGGTCAGCACCGCAGTAGCTGTTATCGCGGCAATCGGAAAGGCGTCGCCACGCGCGTTTGAATTCGTACCGGTGAGCAACTGGAGTTTTCCGTTTCTAATTGCACTCATGGGCTGGATGCCAACCCCCGTTGACATCGCAGCCTGGCCATCCCTCTGGATGAAAGAGCGTGCGCTACAAACGGGTTATCGCCCAACGATGCGCGAATCACTGTTCGACTTCAACCTCGGTTACTTCGCGACGACCGTGATGGCAATCATGTTCGTCAGCCTTGGCGCTTTGGTGATGTATGCGAGTGGCGCAGAAGTCGAAACGAAGGCGGTCCCCTTCGCCGCGCAGTTGATTTCGATGTACACCGATGCGCTCGGCGATTGGAGCCGGCCGCTCATCCTGACGGCAGCTTTAACCTGCATGTTCAGCACAACCATCACGGTGATCGACGGATACCCGCGCGTGCTTGCAGAGTCCGTTCGTGTGCTGCGCGGAGATGACGAAACAAACGTCCGCGCGTGGTACTGGGTGCTGATCGTATTGCTGTGCGGCGGAGCGATCGGAATCATCGCCTATTTTTCGTCGAAGATGACCCTGCTTGTCGATTTCGTGACGATCCTGGCGTTCCTGTCTGCACCGGTCCTTGCGTATATCAACCACCGAACGATGACGCTGCCGAATCTGCCCGCAGACGCAGCCCCGCCAAAGTGGCTTCGCATTCTGAGTGTGGTCGGAATGGTGTTTTTGCTTTGCTTCTCCGGGATTTATCTCTATCAATTCCTTACAAGAGCGTAGCCAAGCTCGAATGGCGGCTTGTGCGTCTCGACTTTCGACCGAACGCGGTCTAAACTTGCATCGATGGCTCCCCCATTGGTCTCAGCAAAGGTTGCACGGATGACACCACAGAAACGGATAGCCACAATCGCGGTCATGGTTTGCATGGCTCAAATTCTCTCCTCGCACGTCAGCGAAGTTCACGGAGAGGTCACCGACCTGCGTTCACAAACCACGTCGAGCGTTTCAGAAATCGTCGATGGCGAAGTGGGTTCGACCGACACGTCGATCGAAAATTTCCCAGCAACGCAGAGCCAGCTACCGATCGAATCGTTTTCCGGTTTGGGAAATTTTGAAGGCGGCCAGGAGGCGCAGTTCGGCGGGCGCGGTGTTGCGACCTTTCTCGACCCAGCCGCTTCGCTATTCGCCAACCCCGGCGAGTTGGGCGTCGAAGCCGACTGCTTTTCATTGGACGCTTCGATCGCGTACGAAGTCGAGTCCGAAGTATTGGAAACCCGCGACATTGTATTCACGCCCGCAGACTTGAGGCTGCCGCCACCAACCACTTCCGAACTAGCCGACCAAGGCGCTTCCGATGATTCGTCGGACGATGTTGTTGTTTTGGGCAGTGTGTTCGTCAACGGTGGCATTTTGATTTGGAGCAGCGACCCGACACGCGACCTTTCCGGTTTGCAAGTTGAACTCGCGGTGACGGTCGAACAGATCGGCGGTTCGTCAGCCACCGCAGGCGAGGGTTTGTTTGACGGTGGGGTTGAAGTGAACGGCGCAGCCAATGGCGAAATCGGCGTCACTTCAACGGGCGGGATATCGACGCTTGTAGATGGTCCGGTTCTGTTGTTGGCCTCGAACCTTCCGGGCATCGGAAGCGTCGTCAACCAACTCGAATCGGTTGGCCGCGTTCATTTGATTGTGCTCCTCGACCAGGCAATTCCGTATCAATACAAAGCCCGCCCATCCGATCCGTTCAGCCTCGAACTCAAAGCAACCTGCCGCGTTCGCAATCTTCCCGATGGCACGGGTGTTGCCGCCGTGTTTGGGCGGCCATTCCGGTCGTTGGCGGCGACGATTTCTCCAGTGACATCGCCAAAGTCTGCGGACATCGCCCAAGACGCGATGAACCAAACCATCAGCGAATCTTCGGTTCCGGGTAAAGGAACGGGTAATGTCGGCTGCGGGGTGTTGGGGATATGTGCGCCGCTGTGCCTTATTCTCGGACTGACCTCCCTGCGACGAAGATAATGCAGGGGGAAGATAACGCAGGGAAACGGTCCAATCATCCCCCCGGATTAAGCTGTACGCCTTGTGAATTTCTGCTAGGATCAACACCGTGAACCCTGGCTGTAGAGGGGTGTAAGATTCTGGTTTCGTGCGTCTTGCGGCATCAAGGACACTCCCGATGATCGTCGATTGCTACACGCATATTTGGGAATCTCCCGGCCAACTCGGTCGGATGGCCGACGCAATGCGATCCCGGTCGCGCGTCCCCTCCGGACGAAGCTCCGGTGAAGCCGCCCCCGCCGCCAATATGGCCCGTCACTTTGCCGCATCGAAGGCAGCCGACGCGACCATCGTGGTTGGCTTTAAGAGTGCGTATCTGGGTGCAGAAATCTCCAACGAAACCGTCGCCGAATATGTCAAAAGCCATCCCGAGCGTCTCATCGGTTTCGCCGGGATCGATCCAGCCAACCGCGCACAAGCCATCGATGAAATCAATCGTGCGTCGGGCGAACTTGGCATGAAGGGGATCGCGGTCTCGCCGGCAGCGCAGGATTTGCATCCGAGCAGCAGCAACATGGAAGCGGTTTACGAGCACGCCGAAGCGCTCGGCCTTCCCGTGATGTTCCATCAGGGCATTCAGATTTCAAGTGAGTGTAAACTGGAGTACGCCCAGCCGGTTCTCCTCGATGCCGTCGCCCGTGAGTATCCGGGCTTGAAAATCATCATCGCCCACCTTGGCTATCCCTGGATCAGCGAAGCATTGGTCTTGCTGGGCAAGCATCAAAACGTGTATTCGGACATCAGTTGGTTGTTGCACCAACCCTGGCAGGCATATCAGGCGTTGCTGTCGGCATATCAGTATGGCGTGATGGACAAACTGCTGTTTGCAAGCGGTTTTCCGTTCAATTCCGCCACCGAAAGTATTGAGGCACTGTACGGATTAAACCACGTCTGCGCAGGAACGAATTTTCCACGGATTCCGCGTGAAGCGCTTCGCGGTATTGTCGAATGCGATGCCATGTCGCGCCTTGGCATCCATCACGAGGGATTGGCCAATCGCATGGCTGCGATGACTTCGTCGGACGACACTGCAACCGCCTGAATCACCTCGGGCCCGCCCATTCAATACGCCCTCGGCTGACTCCATACACGGTCGTCTGTTGACATAGCGCGCAAGGCCTTTCAAAATAAAGCCTTGGCCGCACCCGCCGGAAGAATGTAGGGATTTGATATTCTCCGCCGTGTCGCCCAAGCCGACTTCACGCTTTCAATGCTTGCAGTCCAATCGACAACGATTACGAAACTTGAACCGACGGAGTTTTCTCGATGGCCGTTGCCAGAGCACAGCAGCAGGGTGGAGTCACCGCGATCCACATTTGGCTAATCGTCTTTGTCGCTCTGTGGCTAACGTCCACGGTGTTTCTCGTCATCCTGTATGTGAACCAGGAAGACAAGGACCGCCTCGTCGGTGACGCGAAAGCGAGCCTTATTAAAATCCTACCGGCCTCCGGTAGGGATCTCCCCCAGTTTTCAGAAGCGACCAGCTCACCCGGTGGAACCATGGTCGAACTACTGGAATCCGCTCGCGGCGACACGGCTGAACTGATTGGCGGGAATCGCACCGACGACGTAGCCAGCTTGCGCGTCGAGCTTTCGAGTCGGCTTGATCGGTTTGCAGCAGATCAACACATTCAGTCGAAGTCGGATTTTGAAGGTGCGACCTTGCTGGCTGCACTCGACACAATGCACAGCCTCTTCCGCGCAGAAGCCGAAACGCGAAAGAAAGCCGAGCAGGGTGTGTCGCAGTTGACGGCAGACCTTGCAGAACTTCGCGGCGCAGAGGAGCGACGAAAGAAAGATTACGACGAAGCCGCAGATCAGTTTGAGGGCGATCTCGTCAAGATCGGTGACGACCGCGATCAGTACAAAGCCGAGCGCGATGACGAGATTGATGCCTTCGACGCACAAATCGAAAAAATCAAAGACCAAAGCTCTGCCGACATTCAAAAGCAGCGCAGCGAAACCCGAAAATGCCAAGCCGACTACGACGAACTGCTCGCGCGACATCAGGAATTGCAGGCGAAACTCGGGCAGTCGCAGATTACGCCCATCCCCATGGCCACCGCCCGCGTCGGTGATGGCCGCATCCTCAAGGCATCACCCGGCGATCCGATCGTCTACATCAACCTGGGGCGCGAAGACCACCTGACGCTGGGGCTGGAGTTCGCCGTCTACGATGCGCTGTCGGGCATCCCCGAAGATGGTCGCCCCAAGGCTCGGATCGAAGTGGTGGCGATTCACCGTCAAAGCGCCGAATGCAAAATTGTGTCGCTCATCCGCGATCAGATGATTCTCGAAGAGGACATCATCGCCAACCCGATTTACGACCGGCATCAAGCGTTGAAATTCTTCGTCATGGGTGAATTCGATCTCAATGGCGATGGACGAGACGACCCGCGTGGCCGGCGAGACATCGAATCGTTGATCGAACAATGGGGTGGAACCAGCGTCGCGGAACTGTCCGCCAAGGTAGATTTCGTCGTATTGGGAAGCCCGCCCGTCCGCCCCCGCCGCTCGGTTGATGTCGACCCGGAAGACGACCCCAAATACCAAGCCGCAGCCAAAGCCTACGCCGCATTCGAGGCCCAACTCGCCAAGGTAGACGTCCTCGCAGTCCCAAGGCTAAGCCAAAAGGTGTTCCTGAATTTCCTCGGCTACACCACATCATCAACAGAAACCGCAGCATCAATCCAAGCCCTCGCCGCTCCGTAGATATCGCTCGGAGACTGCTTCACGCGTGACGATTAGACGTTTTCTAAATGGCAAGTCTCTTCGTTGTCCCGTACCAGAGACTCAGCAACTTCGCCCCCGAGAGAAGATTCGACGAGCAACACCCAAATGCTGGCCGCGTGTGCCGATGGCGCAGCTGACCACCTGCCGGTTGTGGCATGATGCCCAGACGAGTTTCGTGTTCTCTCAAGCCCGAGAATGTCGTTTGTTGTCGTCTATTTTTTGACCAAGTGGCGATAACGTGTTATACTCTGGTGCTTAGCTTCTCATAATCAGCCCGTTTGCGGGCCTTTTTTGTGTCTGGCCTTCTGGTGCTTGCCTCGATGGCGTTTGGTCGCCTCGTGTCTAGTCGCTTTGTTTGTTGACGGGGCGGGCAGTTGGTTTGTTGGCGATCGGTTGACTGGCTTCTGCTTGCGGCCCGCATTTCGGGGGTCTCGGCTGGCGGGGCTTGGCGCTTGGGTTTCTGGTGATCGGGTTGCCGGCGATCGGTTTTGCGGCGACTGGCTTACCTTGG
>JAADIU010000299.1:2307-11667 GCA_013151185.1 Planctomycetota bacterium | reverse complement strand
GGGCGGCATCGTCCTTGGATGCTTCGGGCACATGCCGCCAAACCCGTTCCCACACAGGCGTCCCGGTGTCCCGACGTGACGGCGGCTTATCGAGTTGAACTGTGCCCTCGTTTGGCATGGTGTGGTTGCGTTCCTCGTCGGTGAATCCTTGCGGATGGTGTCTGCAATTCTCTTATCGGACGGGGTGAGATGCCTCTGGAGAACTGCGGTGGGCGGCGAATCAGTAATAATTCGGTGTCGCCGAACACGTCGATGGAGACAAACAGAACGCGAATTCGTCCCCAGTTGAGACTTGAACCTTCCGATAATAACGGGAGGCATGCCTCTTCCGTGATGGCATCGCGAACCTGTGGCATCAGATTGAACTTTCAACCGACGGATCGTCATCAATGGCCGACAACCCCCTCGTTAGTATCGTCATTCCCGCGCTCAACGCGGCTCGGACTTTGCCTCGGGCGATTGATTCGATCGTTGGCCAACGGGCGGTTTCGTGGGAAGTTATCGTCGTGGATGATGGCTCGACGGATGACACAATCGGTTCGATTCAGCAGCATCGATTGCGGTTGGGCAACCGGATGCTGGTCCTCAAGCAGAAACACGCTGGAAGCAGTGTTGCTCGAAACACCGGGATCGATCGGGCGCGCGGCGAGTATGTGGCATTTCTCGATGCCGACGATGAGTTCATGCCCAACAAACTGATTCGCCAGTTGGAAATGTTTTGCCGAAGGCCTGACTTGGGATTGGTGTATAGCGATTTTTCTTACAACGATTTGTCGGGTCGGTTGCACCGAAGTGTGTATGAAGAATTGGTAGAACGGGATGGGCCGGTTCGGATGGAAGAGATTGCCCCGCGACTGTGTGTTTGCGATCGCAACCTGCTCGACCGAATGGTGGTCAGCTATCTGATCTCGCCGATCACCGCGATGGTTCGCCGCAGCGTACTCGGCAATGAAGTGCGATTTCCTCCGGGTCAGAAGTACTCGGAAGAATGGTTGTTCTTTTTGGACGTCTCGTCGCGCTGCCGCGTCGGATATGTCGCGGAACCTCTGTCCGTGCAACACCAGACTCCGGGTAGCCTGAGCCTCGTGAGTGCCGCCCGCAATACGCAGCATCAAGTTCGGGCGATGCAGCGAATCCTTGAACGTTATCCGCACGCATCGAAGGATTCGCGTCGGAAACTCGGTGGAAAACTGGCCCACTGCCTTCGCCAAATGGCGTTCGACCATTTCAAAGAGGGCGAGTTTCGATCTGCCCGGTCGGCTTTTTGGAAAGCGCTCCAGCACCACGCGGATTGGAGCACAGCCGTGCATCTCGCCCAGGCATCGTGGGCCGCCCGCGCGGAAGCTCTCCCCGAAGAATCATCAACCTCCACAGCTGCCTCGCGATAAAGGGATTTGACCATCATGCCTGCAAGTGCGCCCTACGCCATTCCGGTTGTCGCCAACGTCGTTCGGCAGTTGAACCCGCGCTCCATCCTGGATGTGGGCGTCGGGTTCGGCAAGTATGGCGTACTCTTTCGTGAATATGTCGACGTGTGGTCTGCAAAAACGGCGAGTGATACGAAGCGGGGCGGTTGGCGAATGCGCCTGGAAGGTATCGAAATTTTTAAGAACTATCTCTCACCACTGCACGAGTACATCTACGATCGCATACACGTCGGAGAGGCGGAGTCGGTGATCGACAGGTTGGGACAGTACGACCTGATATTTATGGGAGACGTGTTGGAGCACTTCCCAAAAGATGCCGGGCGGCGAATGATCCAAAAGCTCTATGATCACGCGAACGGCTGCATCCTGTTGACCTATCCGCGATGTGCCCAAGCGAGAGAAGGCATCCTGGACAATCCCGCAGAAGCACACCTGAGCACCTGGTCGAAGGAAGATTTTTCCAAATACCCAAACGTCGCCTACACCGTTTTGGAAGATCGGGCAGATGTTTGTGCGATCGCCAAACCAGACCACGCGCTGCCATTCTTGGTAGGTTGCTTCGCGGCGCGGAAGAGGACGGGTTGGAAGGGAGCAGTTTCAAATGGCCTGGTGAAACTCTTGGGTTCATCCAGAGCATCAGCGGCTGTCAGCAGGCTAACCGGAGAACGCGTCGCCTTGCGAACCGAGAGACCCAAGAGATCGAGCGCATGAAAATCGTTTTTGTCACCTATCGATACTGGCCAGCCGTGGGTGGTGTTGAAAAATACATGCACCGCCTCAGTCAGGCGATGATCGCCAAAGGACATGAGGTTGATCTCGTATGTGCAGCCCACGAAGGCGGGTTGCCTGAATGCGAGGCCTACGAAGGCGTTCGCATCCATCGCTTTCCCGCACACCGCTCCCCGCTTCGTTGCTGGGTGAGTCTCATGCAGAAGCGCAGTCTATTCAAGCAAGCTGACGTCATCCACATCAGCGATACGCTTGTGCTTGAATATTTCTATCGCATGCTCGCATGGACGATGCCAAACAAACCGCTCTTTTTGACGCGACATGGCATGTCCTATGAATACCCGGTTCCCGCCGAGCAAAAAGCGAGGGCACGTCGCACGCTCAATCTTGTCGATGGCATCGTTCACGATGGGTTGTTCATCGAGCCCATGCTTGGTGTGAAGCCCGACTGCGTTCCCGATCAGGGCCTTTTCCCCGAGGCGGACGACATTGAGGATGTCCCCGAACCACCCCCGACATCCGCGACGTTTGTTGGGCGATTGGAACCCGATAGCGCAATCGATGTTTATGTGGACGCCATCCGAGTGTTACGCGACGTTCATCAAATGCCCATTCGCCTTGACGTGTACGGCGACGGAACACTCCGTCTTCCTCTCGAGCGAAAAGCCACGCAGCAGAACCTTCCCATCACGTTCCACGGTTGGCAAGCCGGCGCACAAGAGCGCATCACCGATGGCTGTTTTGCCTTCATCGCGGGGCGAATGGCGATTCAAGAGTCGATGGCCCGCAAACGCCTCGTGGTTGCGGCATACAAGGACCCGCTCAAGGACCTGTACGTCAACGGCGAACCGTTCGGTCCGTGGCTCGTGTCGGGCGGGGATGCAGAAGCCATCGCGAAGCATGTGGCGTACTATGCAAACCACAACGACGAGCGACGCAACCTGGTCGATCAGGCGTATGCCCACGCACGCACGCTCAGTTGGTCAAAGACCGCCGACGCGTATCTCCAACTCTGGTCGCAGGCACCGCGCCGACAAGAGCGGCTTCACCACAATTCGTTCACTGCCAAAATCAAGTTCGCGCGCCGTGTCCGCAACGAAGCAAAAAGATCAGACACTATCTCCACATGAACGCCTCCATGTGAACGCTCCCCGTCGTAGCCATTGCATTCGAGGTTTCTGGTAGGGTCCGCTGTGCGGACCGTCGCAGGGATAAATGTTCAATGCGGACGAATGGTCCGCACAGCGGACCCTACATCGTTATGTCATCCAAGGGGATTTGGCGGCGGGATATTCCTGCTTCGACTTGTTGTTCTTCGATTTGTTACTTCGTGGGTGCGTTTTGTGAGCTGGGGCTGGCTGACGTTGCTGGCTTCTGCGCGGGCACCGCAAAAACCATACCACATTGACCGCAACGGACCTTCTTACCCCGCACATTGTCGGGCACGCGCAAGACCGCGCGGCAAGTCAAACTGGGGCACATGACGGTGATTGGCATGGCGTTTCGACGCTCCTGGGTCGGAACAATTCTGGATCGGGCGCTCCGGTATGTGCCTGTCACATGCCGGAAGTTAAACACACCGATCGCGACGCCCCGACCGCAACCCCCTCCAGCATATGATACAAACTGGGGGCGGACGCGCTGCGTCTCTAAACTATTATCGGTTGGTTGGGGGCACCGCTTGATGGCTCGCAGTCGTTAATGGCGGGAGCGTCACACCCACGCAAGGCCGAGCATGCCATTGCACAAGCATGCACTGGTACCCAATCAATGCAATGGCAAACGGCGATCAAGCCGACTCACGTCGTCGACGGGGCGCTTTGTCGAACAGGCGCGTCTTACCGGACACAACATCGCGATCGATCACCCACGTCATTTTTCGCTTTTGTTCAGGCAGGTCGAACATGGGGTCGAGCATGATTTCTTCGGTGACGGCTCGTAGGGCTCGGGCACCGGTGTCGCGTTCGAGGGCGCGCTCCGCAATGGCCAAGAGCGCATCGGGCGTGAATTCGAGCTTGCAGTCTTCCATCTCGAAGAATTTCTCGTACTGCTTCACGAGGGCGTTGTTCGGTTCCGTCAGGATGCGCACCAGCATGTCTGCCGTCATCGGTTCCAGCGCGGCAATAACCGGCAGACGCCCGATGAGTTCCGGAATCATCCCGTATTCCATCAGGTCAAACTGCGTCACCTGCTGCAACAACTCTGCCAGCTCTGTGTTCGCGTTGACCTCGCGCTCTTCGTTGGCAAACCCGATTGCACTTCGTCCGAGGCGCCGGCTTATGATGTCGTCGAGGCCGACAAATGTGCCGCCGCAAATGAACAGGATGTTCGACGTATCAAGCTGAATATACTGTTGTTCCGGATGCTTACGCCCACCCTGCGGTGGAATGTTGGCGACGGTGCCTTCGAGCATTTTGAGCAGCGCTTGTTGCACGCCTTCGCCCGACACGTCGCGCGTGATGCTTACGTTTTGCGTTGTGCGGCCTATCTTGTCGATTTCGTCGATGTAGATAATTCCCCGCTGCGCCAACTCAATGTCGTAGTCTGCCGTCTGCAAGAGTCGCAGCAGAATGTTTTCGACATCTTCGCCAACGTAACCCGCCTCGGTGAGCGTTGTTGCGTCACCAATGGCGAAGGGCACATTCAGAACGCGGGCAAGTGTACGCGCGAGAAGCGTTTTTCCGGAACCGGTCGGACCGAGAATCAGCAGGTTGGATTTTTCAAGTTCAACATCGTCCGGACCGGCAGACTCGGCGTATTCGAGACGGCGGTAATGGTTGTGAACCGCCACCGACATGGCGCGTTTCGCGTTGGTCTGACCGATCACATATTGATCGAGGAACTCAGCCAGCTCACGCGGTGTCGGAATCTTCCCGACGACCGTGCGGGCAGCCGACGTCTTCCGCATTTCCTGGCGAATAATGTTCTGGCAAAGTTCGACGCACGACTTGCAGATGTAGACGTCCTTGGGGCCTTCAACCATCGGGCCCGCGTCGCGCTGCGACTTCCCGCAAAAGCTGCACATGCTGCGCTTGCGGCGCGTGCTCTTACCGCCGCCGGAGTTGCCACCGCTACCCGAACTTCCGCCACTTCGTTTTGTGCCTGCCATCCGAAACTCTTTCGTTGCCCTTCGGTTCGGCTTCTTGTCGCCTGCCCGTGAGGGTTATTTGTGTCACTCGCCTCGGGGTCCAACGTCGTCCAACCCCGGTACAACCGATATCTAATACAATCTGTATCGTCCAACTCCGCATCCCGAGGCCAGCCGAGGCGTCGATTTTCCATCCCGGTTTGCATCCACCCATGCGCGGTTTCAGCGTGACTGCGAACGGTGGTCTATCGATCCTTTCGTGGGCTGGTTTGCGTCATCAAGACTTCAATCGCTCTGGCTCGCAAGGCTTTGAACTCGGGCTCACTGATGTCACCTCGATCGAGCATGGTTTGCAGTTCGGCAAGGTCGAATATATCAGTCCGATTCTGGTTCGGATCTCGCAACATTCTGCGCACAAAGTATATCGCAACAAACAGGGCGATGACAGACAGCACCGTCAAACCGCCCCACAAGGCGACTGCTCCCCAGTCCATCTCGTTCAGATTCGCCAAAATGTGCAAGGAAAGCTCCATTTTGCAGTGCCCGGCCCCAGGATTACCCGCAGGATTCTACGGCTGGCATGAAGGCGATTCAACCACATGGAGCGTCGATTAGACCGGGCCGCTCGCCATCCGTGACAGGACGCAGGGATTCGGGAAGTGCTTCATGATTCCTTCGATTCACCGCCCGAGACCATCCGGGCGATGTTCCAGGGATGGCTTCCCGAAAGGGAGTGCTTCGCCCGCATGACAAGTTCTGCCACCAACCCAGCCACCAGAATGTTGACGGCTGACGCTCCGAGAATGATCGCGGATAAGAACGATGTCGAACCCGCCGCCAGCGATCGAAATCGAAGAACGTTGAACACCCAAAATGCACCACACACCACCGCCCCCAAAAACATGTACTGCGATACCTTTGCAAACATGTGCGAAGGTCGCGTGCGGTATTTGTGCAGAATGCGGATGAGCAACAGGTCGGCGAGCACGCGGGCAGTTCGACTCATGCCATATTTGCTTACCCCGGCTGTCCGCGGGTGGTGGCGAACGACCATCTCGCAGATTTTTCCACCGCGCGCCAAGACGTATACGGCGAGAAAGCGGTGCATCTCGCCGAACAGTTCCGTCGGGTCAAGCGCTCGGCGCGAGTATGCCTTCAGTGTGCAACCCAAGTCGTTCACGGGGACGCCCGTCACCTTGCGGACAAGGCGGTTGGCGACCTGCGAAACGAGTCGCCGCGGTCCGGTGTCCTGCCTGTCGCGTCGCCACCCGCTCACACAATCGAAACCTTCGTCGAGGCGGTTGAGCATCGCGGGGATGTCGGACGGGTCGTTTTGCCTGTCACCGTCCATCGTCACAATGACCTTACCCACCGAAAAATACATGCCAGCCGCTATCGCGATGGTTTGCCCCCGGTTGCCTGCAAAGTGGATGACGCGCACCTGTTCGTGTACCGACGTGAGCGCGTCGAGTTTGCTGTCGGTTCCGTCGGAACTACCATCGTTGACCAGGATCACTTCGAACGATTTTCCCGTGGGAACAAGGGCTTCCACGATGTCGTTGGTCAACGGCGCGACGTTGTCTCGCTCGTTGAAGATTGGAACGACGATCGATAAATCGAGGCTGGGTTGTTCCTGATGGTATGCCTTCATGATGGCGTTGATTCTTCCTGCGATTCGCCCGGGACCGTGGCCTTGCTGCGCCGCTGCCTCTCAGCCAAGCTGTCTTGAAACTCGCCGCGTCGGCGATAGATGAGCATCAGGTTACGCGCATAGATGAAGATGCCAAGCCCTTGCCCCGTGACGAACACCGGATCGCGCAGATGCACCGCATAAACAAACAGCATCGATCCGCCAATGATCGACAGATACCAAAATCCAACCGGGACGTAACTTTTTTTCTTCCGTTCGCTGGCGATGATTTGCAGCACAAACCGCATCATGAACGTTGCCTGAGCGGCGAAACCGAAGAAGACCCACGGGTTTCGAACCGCACGATCAAGCCGACTTAGCACCGACAGGTCTTGTTTGACCTCCCGTTTGATCTCGTCCGCAAACTCAAGCCAACCTGCAACCTCCTCTGCCGGCAATTTACTTTCTCTGACGTGATTCAGAATCTCTTCCCGGGTCTTTTGAAACTCATCGGAAGCACCGTCCGCGAGCGCGGGTACCACAGCGAACGCCAGCATGAGGAGGGAGGCGATCCAAAGTTTTTTTCTGCCTGGATTTTGCACCTGATCGATCCGTATCGTGGTAGTCGGTTTCATCTCGCGGATCGGAAACCGCGAAGCAATTCCATCGCCCGCAAACCGAAAGCACGCTGCACCGGTGGGCAAGATCGCGAACGTTACCGCAGCACCGGAAAACTCGCCAGCATCCCGGTGGTTTTTGCAGAACGCTGCCACGGAGGACCGGATTCACTGCCGCTGAAACAGACCCCGATTCGGGCCCAATCCTTCACTCCCGCAAAGCCCCGCTTCAACGGCCTTGGCGTTCACTCAGACTGATCATCGGTTCGTATGGTGGAACCGGGCACGTTTTCGGCAAATCAACAGGTTTGCGAAATTGACTTCGCCACGACCGATGCCTAGCATCCGTCGAAAGTGTGTCGAAAGGATTTCGATCCCCGGCCTGTCCTGTGAATTGTTTGGCAATGATGGCGTTTGCGGGCTGCGGGGTTCAATTCTTCGCTGGGGTGGTTTGTGACCAACCATACAACCGAAACGGGCAAACAGATTGAGTGCGAGACCGACGCGCAGGCAGGTGTAGTTGCGCGCGGGGTCGCCAGCGCTCTTCCAACCGATCCGGGGATGCGGTTCCTCGAACGCCTCGGACCGCTGTTTGCGATGCGCGACGAAGCGTCGATCCTGGCATTTCTTCGGTCGCCCGAATTCGACTTGGACCCGGCTGATTTTCTCGACCATCCATCTGCGCAGGTTGTGCAGGTGGCAGCGATTTGTTTGGGGCTGTTGGGTGAATTTCAGCACACGCATCGGCTGATAGAACTTCTCCAGCACGACGATTATTTTGTTGTGTCGGCTGTCGAAAAATCGATCTGGTCGATCTGGATGCGGTCGTCAACACCGCGATGTGTGAAGCTGTTGCAGCGGGCCGGCGATTGCATTCAAAGCGAACGCTTTCGGGAAGCGAACGGGTTGTTGGATCGCATTCTGATTGAAGACCCGCACTTCGCAGAAGCCTGCAACCAGCGTGCGATTCTCTTGCACCTCACGGGCAACTACGAACTTTCGATCATGGCCTGTCATCGAACGCTCGCTCTGAATCCGCACCATTTTGGGGCTGCGGCAGGCCTTGGGCACAACTGTTTTCACCTGGGCCAATACGAAGACGCTCGCATCGCGCTTCACAAAGCGCTCGACATTCATCCCCGCATGGAGGGGATTCGCCAAGCCATCCGCCGATGCAATCTTGCATCCGGTGAAATCATCTCCGCATAGCGCGAAGGCAACAGCCAAGGTGTTGGGTGGTCCATCCCTTCCAGGGGTGGGGAACGGCATTAACAAGTCGGCACCAACTGCTTCGATTCAAACAAAGATGCGCTTGCTGTAGATCGCCCATTCAATCAGAAGGACGGCAAGCATCGCCAGAAGCAGGTATGGCCAGAACGGTTTGTTGACTTTTTCGATGGCGGCTTGCGTGTCCACTTTTGTCCCGCCCAGCTTGAGCGATCGCGACGGGAAGACATTGCTCTCGGTGCGGTTGAACAGGTTGACCGCGTATTGGCTACGACCATCGATGGCCGGCTTGGCTGTGTATACACCGACGGCGCGGGTGTTGGCGTAGTTCACATTCGTAAACTGACCCGTCTGGACCTTTGCCACAAATCCATCCGGACGCCTGACCTGAATCTCATCGGTGTTTTCCGGCACTGCGAATTCGATCGGATCCCCAGGCCGCACACTGTTTGCGCTCTTTAGCGAGAGGTTCCCCGTCATAAACTGCACCGCGTTTTGCAAGAAGACCGGGTAGTGGGCTTTGAATCCCCAATCGGAATTCAAGAGCGCCTGCCCAGTGATCTCATCCTTGGCAACCAGACTGAAAGCCGAAATCAAAAAATGCTTGCCTTCCTGCGCCAGCAACACCATCACCGGGCCGCT
>JAADIU010000299.1:0-2260 GCA_013151185.1 Planctomycetota bacterium | reverse complement strand
CGTGGATGAGAATCTTCCCGACATCGACATAGCGAAGGATCGGGTGGGACTCATCCCAGTCGAAGAGGATTTCGCCGCGTACGGTTTCTTCTGCGCTGACGCCCTCGATTTCGGGCACACCCCCGAAGAACATGTAGCTGCCCGGCCAAAGGCGATCGGTCGAGTGGTTGTCAAAGATGGCCACGTCGAACTTTAGGCGACCCAACTCTGTCAGTTCGTCTTCGTCGGCGGATTCATATTCGGCTGGCGTCATCTTCGTGACGCGGATCGGGAGCGTCGGAAGCACACGATCAAGAAAGACATTGCCCTCTCCAACTTGCAGCACGGTGACATTTCGGGGCGGCTGAATGATGGTGAACGCGGAATCATCTGCGGGTAGCGCGTCGTTCACGTTCAGCCGAACTTCGAGTACGCCTCCGCCTTCGTAGTCGAATTCATCAAACGCAACCGACGCCATGCTGCCTTCGGGCGGCGCGTCGTCGGTCTTGGAAGTTTCGGTTGGCACATTCTCTGTTGAGCCTTCCCCTGTTGACGCTTCTGCGGTGGGGGCTGTTCTGCCGGGCTGAAGAACGAGCGATTGAACATCCATGTGTTCGTCGTTCACATACAGGTTGGCATCGCAGCGGATGGTTTCGGGTCCAAAATTCTGCACGAGTGCGAACGCTTCTAAAATCTGCGGATGTTCGTAGTTGCGACGTGCTTCCATCGATAGGATCGCAACGTTGTCATCGCGCGAGCCAATGCTGATGATTTCCATGTCTTCGGTGGGCAGACGTTTGATCGTCAGCGATTCGGCGTCTTCAATGTTGCCGTCGGTCAGGATCACGATTCGAGCGGGCGTGGCGGATGATTGGATCGTGATGTCGGTGCCCACTTCTTCACCGGCGATGATCAGGTTCTGCATGTACGCTTCGGCCAGCGTGACGCCCTCCGCCAAGGTGGAGCGGCTATCGGTGGCGGCGAGATCCGAGACGCGCTTCTTGAGCGCCGACCGCTCCGTCTCAAAAGCGCTGACCACGGTTGCCCGATCGCTGAACCCGATGACCATCGCCCGCCCACCGGTGGGCATGTTGTCGATGATCGCGTTGGCTTGCTCCTTAGCGATCGCAAGCCGCGTCTCGCCGTTTTCCTCAACGACGTTCATGGACGCGGAATGATCGATCAACAGGATCAGTGTGCTTTCCGTTTGGCGCGTTGACTGGAAAATAGGCTTGCCCAATGCAACCGCCGCAAGAAGGAGCACCAGCAGTTGCAACCAAAGCAGCAGATTATTTCGGATGCGTTGAAACGGCGCGTTGACCTGCAAATCTTCGATCGCACGCTTCCACAGCAACGTGGAGGAGACGGTGTGCGACGCACGCCTCAGTTTGAGAAAATACATAAGAACAAGCGGCGGAACGGTCAGTCCCGCAGCCAGCGCAATCGGTCCCCAACCAGACAGAAACGTCACCGGCTCGCCTCCTGACCTGGCAACTGGCGGGATGCCGAATTGTGGGCGCGACCGATCATTTGAACAGGCCTCGCCTTCGCAGCACGTTGAGCACAACCTGATCGAAAGGAACATCGCTGCATGTCATGGCGTAGGTGGCTCCGCGCCTGGCGCACGATTCCTGGAGAACCTTGCAGTAGGCCTGGAGGTTTTGTTTGTATCGATTGATGAGTGCGCGGCTGATGCTGACTTCGGCGACGTCTTCGTCTTCGACGTCGGTGAGTCGCAGCTCTCCGGAGAGTTGCGGTTCGAGTTCATCGGGCGCAAGAATCTGAATGCAGTAGATGTCCGACTTGCTTCCCAAGAGCAGCCGCAGACCGGCTTCGCACCCGCCCTTGTCGAAAAAATCGCTGAGTACGATGAGGATGCCGGGCTGGGAATGTTGCATTGCGAACTGTTTGCACGATTGCGCAAATTCGCTGACGCCCGAGCATTCAACATTTTGCAGCAGACCAAGCACCTTGGGCAACATGCGTTTACCGCGCACCCCGGATAGCTCTCCGACGATGCCATCGGCGAAGCAGTAAATGCTCACGCGATCGTTGTTGGCAAGCCCGACATACGCAAGGGCAGCCGCCATCTGCCGGGCGTACTTTGATTTATTCGGCGTTCCCCAGTCCATGCTCTTGGAAACATCGACCAGGATGTTGACGTGGAGGTCAACCTCTTCCAAGAACAATTTGATGAAGAGGCGTTCGAGTCGGGCGTAGACGTTCCAATCCAGAAAACGCAAATCGTCACCGGTGACATAGTTGCGATGGTCGGCAAACT
>JAADIU010000277.1:13052-56916 GCA_013151185.1 Planctomycetota bacterium | reverse complement strand
CGCAGCGACCTGATCGACCGATTCCTCGAACTCAATCACCTGACCGGTTATCAGAGCCTCAAGTACAAAACAACCGACGAAATTCGCCACGAGTATCCGCTTGTCAAAGGCGTGTTTCGCAATTCCGATTTTCCCGTCGAAATCGTTCAGCAAATGCGGGCGATGCTTCGGGAAATTGGCACGCACCCGCTGATTGTTCGGTCGTCGAGTTTGTTGGAAGATCGCATCGGGTCGGCATTTTCGGGGAAGTATGCGAGCGTGTTCGTTGCCAATCAGGGTACGCTAGAAGTTCGACTTCAGGCTTTGCTGGTCGCGATTTCCGAAGTATTCGCCAGCACGATGGCTCCGGACCCGATCGCGTATCGACGCGAACGCAACCTCTTGGACTATCACGAAGACATGGGCGTTCTCATCCAAAAGGTGGTCGGGCAACAGGTGGGTCCATACTTTGCCCCCGCGTTTGCTGGTGTTGCGTTTTCCCGAAATGAATACCGTTGGTCTCCTCGGATCAAACGCGAAGATGGACTGCTTCGTTTGGTGATGGGTTTGGGGACGCGGGCGGTTGATCGGGTTGGGCGCGAGCATCCGCGCATGGTGGCCCTCGGCGCACCCACGCTGCGACCCACGACGAGCGATCAGGTTGTGGCGCAAACGTCGCAGCGCACCATCGATGTGATCAACCTCGAAATGAACTGTTTGGAGTCGATCGACATCGAGGAATTGCTGGCGCTGGACGACAACGTTCCGCGGTTGGATCAGATCGTGTCGGTGTTTGAGGATGGCAGCCTTTCGATTCCGACGGGGACGCGGATCAGTGCGTCGTCGTCGCAATTGTGCGTGACGTTCGACAAGCTGCTGGGTCGGACCACGTTCGCCGAAGCGATGCATCGAATTCTGGTTCGCCTTGAAGAAGCGTATGGGTTTCCCGTAGATGTCGAATTTGCGCACGATGGCGAAAAGCTCTACCTCCTCCAGTGTCGGGCGTTGGCATCGCAGCGGGATGTTGAAAGTGTGCAGATACCATCCGACCTACCGCAGGAACACATAGTATTCAGCGCCGACAAGTATGTGCGGACGGGTTTGCTTTCCGATATCGAATACGTTGTATACGTCGACCCTGCAGCCTACGACGAAATCGAAACACATGATCGGCGAATTGAAGTCGCGCGGGTGGTGGGGAAGATCAATCGTGCGTTGGCGAAGAACCGGTTTGTGCTGGTCGGACCGGGTCGATGGGGAAGCAACGACATTCGGCTGGGCGTCAAGGTGGGATATGCCGACATCAACGAAACGTGCATGTTGATCGAAGTCGCGCGATCAAAAGCCGGTTACACACCGGAGGTTTCGTTTGGTACGCACTTTTTTCAGGACTTGGTCGAAGCCGATATCGGATACCTGCCGCTCTATCCCGATGATCCGAAGATCATCTTCAACGATGCGTTCTTTGATGGTTCTGAAAATGCGCTGGCGTCGATGCTACCGCAGGCGGAAGCGTTCTCCGAAATCGTTCGTGTGATTCATGTGCCCACGGTGTCAGCCGGCATGAAGCTGCACATCGCCATGAACGGTGAACAGGATGAAGCCCTCGCCTTCCTGCGATGATCGGGCAAACCGTTAGCTCGCGATCCCGACATCATATCACCTTGCCTGTGCAACTGGAGCCTGCCCCGGCTGTGCAACCGAAGCAGTGGCGTCCGGTGTGGATCACTCTGCCATTGAGCGAGTCGACGTTGAAGTCTTTGATGTGTCGGGCGTTTGTTGAGTCGACGGGCATCTCCAACATTTGATTGAAGTCGCAATCATAAAGCACCCCATCCCAGCCGACCGAAATCGTGTTTCGACACATGACGTTGGCTGCGGCGCACGGATTGTATGCCGCGAGCAAACGCTGCATGTACGATTCCAAATTGTCGGTCGTGACCAGCCAATCGAGAAAGCGGCTTATGGGCATATTGGCGATTGTATAAAGGTTGTCGAAGCTGATGCCGAAGTTGCGATCGAGTTGGACCTTCCATTCGTTTTCGATTGATGCCTGCGCAGGAGATAGAGCGGCTCCTATTGGATTGGTGACCAGAGTGAGTTTGAGGCGGTCGTCGCCCTTGCCATATCCAAGCGCGTTGAGCATCCGCAGCGCTTCGATCGACTTGTCGTATGTACCGTCTCCGCGCTGCGTGTCGGTGCATGCTTTTTGGTAGTGTGGGAGTGAGCAGACGACCTCGACACCATGCTTTGCCAAGAAAGCTGCGGTGTTCTTGTGCGGGCCCGTCAGCAAGATGGTCAGATTGCAGCGGTCGATGATGTGTACGTTGAGTTTCGCGAGCTGTTCGACAAACCAGAAGAAGTCGGGGTTCATTTCCGGAGCGCCACCGGTCAAATCGACCGTGTGGATGCCGGGCGACTTGGCGGCATCGATGCAATGCTGCATGGTGTCGCGCGTCATGATTTCGGTTCGATCGGGGCCCGCATCGACATGGCAGTGGGCGCAGGTCATGTTGCACATTTTTCCGACGTTGATTTGCAGGATTTCGATTTGTGTGGGGACGAGCGGGAACAGATTGCATTCGGCGAGTTTGTCCTCAAAGTTTTCGTTGAGCGCAACTTGATCGAGAACGTGAAGCTGCCGCTGCCCCGAGGTCAAATCGTGGTCGCGTGATTTGAGTGTTGTTAGTGAAAACATCATGGCGTTGTTGCTCGCTGCGATCTCCCCGCGTTCATTGTATTCCAAACCATCGCCGGATTCATGCAGCCACTCTTGCAATCAATCTGAGACGGGTGACGGCTGACAGATGATTCCGCGCTGATTTCTGCCGTCAATGCGAATCTGAACGGGTTCGTCAAATCGAATGTGCCGTGTGTATTTGGTCTCCTTGAGGGCGGTTTGCTGTTCGAGCCATTTCCAATTGACAAAACTATCGCCGATGTGCGGATCGACGGTCAGGTAGCCCACACCCAGCGAGGTGAGGTTTTGGAAGAAGTGTGTGCCCTGCGAGGGAATCACGCAAAAATCTTTCAGGTTGGTTTCAACGATGAGTTGGGCGGACGAAATTTGCTCCCACGTCACCGGGATTCCGAGGAAGCGGTCTGCGGTGCCCCAGCGACCCGGTCCGATGAGGATCGAGGTGCGCTCCTCTTGCTGCAAGCCGTCGTTGATGTGGGCGATGTCGGCAGCGATGTCGCGCGTTTGCGTGTTGTCGAAGGCATCGGGTTTGACGTAAACCACGTCGGTGATGCCATCCACCTTGCCGTTGCCCAACGCGCGATCGGAAAAGCAAATGAGCGAATCGCGGTCCACCTCATCCAAGCCGACATCGGAAAATTCTTCATGCACGATGATGGGCCTGATTTGCAGGAAGCCGAACTCCATCGGGGTCGTGCTCATGTCGACGGCGAATTCCATTTCGATGGGGCCAGCCATCCCTTCGCTTCCGAGTTGAAGCAACGTGCTAAGAATGTCGGCGAGTGGGAACGCGTTGGCTTTTAGAACATGGGCGAAGGTGACCAATCGCGGGCCCGCCCTTCGGATTCCGTCGTAAACGCGGTCGTTTTCGGAACTGTAGACCGAACCCACCGGTGCCAACGTGCCATCCCTTTCGGCGACTTCCAGATCGAGCAGAACAAGGTTGGCTGCGGCATCGTCAGTGGGATACACCTCGGGATGACTGGTATCAACGGCAAAGAATTTTCGCTGCGAGTTGGCAAGAAGGTCTTTCGTCGTTGGAAACTGTGGGAGCACTTCCGGATGCGCGGGCGAGAACATCAACGTTTGGCCGCCCTCCACAACCGTCTTTCCCAATCCGAGCGCCACCGATGCGATGCCTTCGGCGGAAGTGAGATTGCCCTGCGGATAGAAATTGTAGGAACGGGCGACACCGGAAAACGTAGGGTAAAATCGGTTCTTGTGATTGCTGCCGACAAGTTCCTGAAGGATGACCGCCATCCGTTCCTGCTCGACGTTGCGGCCTGTGGCTTCGAGGTATTGCTTCGCGCGTTGCGAGAACGTGGAGGCGTAGACACGTTTGATCGCGTCGCACAATTGGTCGAGGCGCACGGAAATGTCGGGGTGGTTGTTCTGCACCATGTGCGTTTCGTAGACACCCGCGAATGGTCGCCCGTGCGAATCTTCGAGTAGGCTGCTCGAACGCACCGCCAGCGGATATCGCACGAAGCGTAGAAACGCAGTGAGGTCTTTGTAAATTTCGCGGGGAAGTTTCGCCGCGAGGAACATTTGTGTGATGCGGGCGTCGGTGACATCTTCCGCGACGAATCCGCGCAGGCTGTTTTCGTCGAGGAAGGTGTCGAACACATCGGTGCCAAGCGTAGCGCTGTTGGGTACGAACACTTTTGCGCCTTCAAATTTTCGTCCGAGGCTGTGGTGGCGAAGCAGTGCGTTGACAAATGCCAGACCGCGCGCTTTGCCGCCAATGGAGCCGCTCCCGATTCTTGTGAAGCTGCTGGTGACGTCGAACTTTCGCGGTGAAAAATCGGTGATGACTCCGGTTTGGCTGCGTGCTCGGAATTCCGAGAGTTCTCGAACGAGGTGCTCGCGCATCTGGTCGATGTTTTGGAAATCGGAGACCTGGCTGGTGCGCAGACGAGCGGCGAGGTCGAATTCTGTGCGGGCCATCAACCAATTGCTGAAGTGGTTGTGGTTGGCGTGAAACGAAAGGGCTTCACCGGGAACGCGGGCGATGCCTTCCTCGAGTTCCAACACGGTTTGGGCTCGGCCCACCTCCGAGCCGTCGGGCATTTTGAAAATAAAATCGCCGAATCCCAGGTTGTTTAGCAGGAATTCACGCACGCGGCGCATGAGATTGCGCGATTTCTTGCGGACGAAGAACACGCCCAACTCGTCGGCGGCTGCTGCGTATGCGGGATCGGAAGATTGCAGCAAGACGGGCAGGTGTGGGTATTTTGCGCGGACCCTGCTGGCCAGTTCCAACCCGGCGTGCGAGTCCAACTCGCCATTGCGCGGAAACCGCACGTCGGAGATTAACCCGAGCAAGTTGTCGCCGTACCTCTCGCACAGGTTCGAGGCGTCCTCAAAGGTTTCGGCGAGAAGGATGCGCGGACGGGCACGCATGCGCAGGAGGCGGTGCATCATGTTGACGCTGTCGGCGATCAGCGCCTGCGTCAGTTTCATCACTTCGGTATAGATCAGGGGCAGAAACGAGGAATAAAATCGGATCGAATTTTCCACAAGGAGGATGACCCGAACGTTGCCTTCTCGCGTGTCGTGCTCGACGTTGAGTTGGTCCTCGACGAACTTGATGATGGCCAAGAGGATTTTCGTGTCGCCATCCCAGAGGAAGACCTGGTCGACGGCAGACCCGTCCTTGATGCCGGGTTGACGCATGATGGAGCGGGGTTCGTCGGCGAGCACGATGATCGGAAGGGCTTTGTGATTTTCGCGGATGGCCTCTGCCAGCGCGACCACGCTGAGATCGCCGAGGCGTGTCATGGTGATGACGAGGTCAACGTTTTGTATGTCCAAAAACTGCAACGCTTCCTGCCCGGTCGATACCCGCGACACGCGCGGGGCTTGGCTGAGGTTCATGTCGAGAAATTCGCTGGTGATCAACTCGCTGAGCAAACCGTCCTCTTCGAGTACGAACGATTCGTAGAGGCTGCACACCAACAGGACATGCTCGACGCGAAACGGCATCAGGGTATGGAAGCCGCAGAAGTAGCGGTTGAGGTCGTCGCGGCTTGCTTGGTTCGTTAGCGGGGTCATTGGGGAAAACTCCCAGCGTTTGGCAGCTCGCTCAATATTCGGCGAGCATCAACGAGGATGTGTATAGCTTATCGCGGACAGGGCGGGTTCGCCAAGCGTTGGTTTGCGCGGAGGTGGTGTTTGGCTCAGCGGATGCGGAATCCTACGCACTTCGCGATCTTTGAATAGACAAAGGGGGCGAAGCCTTGACTTCGCCCCCGGATGAATTGTTGATGTCTGTCGGGTGACTCGTTGTTTGTCCGTCCCCCACTCTTCCGCTTCGCTCAAGGGTGGGGCACCCGTTGTTAGAGAGTAATCGCGGGATCAGACCACGCCTTGGTCGATCATTGCGTCGGCGACCTTCAGGAAGCCGGCGATGTTTGCGCCGTTGACGTAGTTGCCGGGCGTTGAGAATCGCTCGGCGGTTTCGAGGCAGTTGCGGTGGATGTTGCGCATGATCTCGTGGAGCTTTTTGTCCACTTCCTCGCGCGACCACGAAAGTCGCATCGCGTTTTGCGACATTTCCAAACCACTCGTTGCAACACCGCCTGCGTTGGCGGCTTTCCCCGGGCCGTAGAGCAACTTGCTTTCGATAAAGACGTTGACGGCGTCGGGTGTGCTGGGCATGTTCGCACCTTCCGACACGCACAGGCAACCGTTTTTCACCAGATGATTGGCGTCTTCCAGGTTGATCTCGTTTTGTGTGGCGCACGGCAGCGCGACATCGCACTTGACGTTCCACATCGGATTGAACTTCGCGCCGGAAGCGGAATCTTCATAGTGCGCTTTGGAATACTGGTCGGCGTATTCGCGGATGCGTCCTCTGCGTGCGTTTTTGAGATTCATGACGAACGCGAGTTTCTTGGCGTCGATGCCTTCCTCGTCAACGATGAAGCCCGACGAGTCGGAGAAGGACAACACGGTTCCGCCAAGCTGGATGACTTTCTCGGCTGCGAACTGGGCGACGTTGCCCGAACCGGAGATCACCACACGTTTGCCCTTGAACGATTCGCCCTTGGTTTTCAGCATTTCCTCGGCGAAGTAGACGCATCCATACCCGGTGGCTTCGGGTCGAATCAGGCTCCCGCCCCAGTTGAGGCCTTTGCCCGTCAGGATGCCTTCAAATCGGTTCGTCAGTTTCTTGTACTGCCCAAACATGTAACCGATTTCTCTGCCACCCACACCGATGTCGCCTGCGGGCACGTCGGTCGACGCGCCGATATGGCGAAACAGTTCGCTCATAAAACTTTGGCAGAATCGCATCACTTCGGTATCGGTTTTGCCTTTGGGGTCGAAATCGCTGCCGCCCTTGCCACCGCCCATGGGAAGCGTGGTCAGTGCGTTCTTGAAGATTTGCTCGAACCCGAGGAACTTGATGATGCCCAGATTCACCGACGGGTGAAACCGCAAGCCGCCCTTGTACGGTCCGATCGCGCTGTTGAACTCGACGCGGAAACCACGGTTGACCTGCACGTCGCCCCGGTCGTCGATCCACGGAACGCGAAACATCAATTGGCGTTCGGGTTCGATGATTCGTTCGAGGACTTTTTTCTGCCGGTACGTCGGCTCTTCGTCGAGAACGGGAATCAACGACTCGACAACTTCGTGCACGGCTTGGTGGAACTCCCGCTGTCCGGGATTTTTGGCGGATACGTCGGCCATGACGGAATCCAAGACGTTTGACATAAGACTGCTCCTGCCCCAACGGGCTAATGCAGTGATTGGCCGGCGTCATTTTGTCCGGGCGACACCGTGCAGCCCATTGTTCTTGTACGACGATCAACCGAACACGGTTGGTCATTTCGGCTTCGATTCGCTGAAAAACCCAATGGCATTTGTCGTGCCACGGGGTCGAGCGGGCTTAACCTACACCCACCCCCGCAAACGGCAAGCCTCAGCCACGCGTTCGACGGCGAGCAAATATGCCGCCAACCGCATCGGGCCGTCGATGCGCTCGTATTCAGCGTAGACATCTTTGAAGGCGCTGGTCATCCGGCGCTCCAGTTCGCTGTGTACATCTTTTAACGACCAATGGTAGTTGTAGGTATTTTGAACCTGCTCAAGATACGAAACGGTGACACCGCCCGCGTTGGCCAGAATATCGGGGACGACGAACACACCGCGTTGATGGAGGATCTTGTCGGCTTCCGGTGTGGTGGGCCCGTTGGCCATCTCGATGACGACCTTCGCCTGGATTGCGTTCGCGTTGCTTTCGGTGATGACGTTTTCGAGAGCGGCAGGGAACAGCATGTCGCAGTCGCAGGTGAGCAGTTGCTCGTTGGTGGTGGCATCTCCGCCGTCGAATCCGCCAAGCTGCTGCATCTTGCGGTTGTAATAGGTGAGCGCTGCGGGTATGTCGATGCCACCTTCGTTGAAGATTGCGCCATCCACCGCACTGATTGCGATCACCTTGGCACCGCGTTCATGAAGAAGGCGAGCGAGAATTCCGCCGACATTTCCAAAACCCTGAATCGCGCAACGGGCGCCTTTGATCGGGTGACCCAATACGCGTTCGACTTCGCGGGCAACGACCACACCACCGAGTGACGTGGCTTCATTTCTGCCAGCCGACCCGCCGAGTGGAATCGGTTTGCCCGTGATGACCCCGCTGTGATGGTAGCCCATCATCGTTTCGTATTCGTCCAGCATCCACGCCATGATCTGGGGTGTGGTGTGTACGTCGGGCGCGGGCACGTCGCGATCGACACTCATGCGATGGCCTGCCGCTCGAATATATGCCCGTGCAAGTCGTTCTTTTTCCGACGTCGAAAGCGATGTCGGGTTGCACGTCACACCGCCCTTGCCACCGCCCAGCGGTAAATCGAGAACGGCGCACTTCCATGTCATCCAACAGGCGAGGGCGCGAACCGTGTCGATGGTTTCATCGGGATGCCAACGCAAACCACCCTTTGTCGGCCCCCGGGCGTGGTTGTATTGAACGCGATACGAATCAAAGATCTGGACTTCGCCCGAATCCATGCGGACGGGCAGGCGATATCGGTATTCACGCATGGGCCAGCGGAGCAGTTCCCGCATCGACGGTTCAAGGCCGAGGACCTCCATGGCTTGGTCGAGTTGTGCCTGCGCGGTGCGAAAGGGGTTGTAGTTTGTCTCGGACATGCTCTTATTAACTGCTCCACGGCGCTTCGGGCGCCTTGCCAGGGGCCTCTATCCGGGCGGGGCAGTATAGCGGGTGTGCGGCTGGTTGCGATATTGCAGGATCGCCGATTACACTGCTTTTTGAATCTCTCTGGCTTTCTGGGCTCAAGATGGATGGGCCCAATCGATCACTCGTAAGGAATGTCTGAATGATGTCGGTGAAGACTCTGGGAATTATCGTCGGAGGGGGGCCTGCTCCAGGCATCAATGGTGTCATCGGAGCCGCTGCTATCAATGCCATCAACCACGGATTTGATGTTCGGGGCTTTTACGACGGGTTCCGGTGGTTGTCGACTGAGCAGTTCGACACCCAAAAGCACAGCGTGCAGCTTGGCATCCCCGATGTTGCCCGGATCCATTTTGAAGGTGGGTCTATCCTTCGCACGTCGCGGACCAGCCTCCTCGACAAATCCAGCGTTTGCGAATCTGCCAAAGTCGTAGCCGACCCAGCCAGCGTCAAAAGCGTTCTGGACAACCTTCAAAAAGCCGGGGTCACACACCTGATCACCATCGGGGGTGATGACACGGCGCTCAGCGCCCGCTTTGTTGCCGAGGCGTCGCAGGGTGCGATTCGCGTTGCGCATGTGCCCAAGACGATCGACAACGATCTTCCGCTACCCGGCGATCTGCCTACGTTTGGATTCAACACCGCCCGTCATCTGGGCTCGATGCTGGTCGCCAACCTGATGGAGGATTCCCGCACGACGTCGCGGTGGTACTTCGTCGTGGCGATGGGGCGAAACGCAGGGTTCCTGGCATACGAAATAGGGAAAGCCGCAGGTGCGACGTTGAGCGTCATCCCCGAGGAACTACCGGAACACGCGACCGTTTGCGATGTGGTCGATATTCTCGAATGTGCGATCCTGAAGCGCCGAGCGATGAAGCGGCCCGATGGGGTGGCGGTGATTGCGGAAGGCGTCGCATTCAAATTTGGCGACGTGGAAGAGTTGAAGAAAATTCTCGGTCGCGATGTGCCGGTGGACGCGGCAGGCCATCCGCGATTGGCGGAATTCCCGCTCGATCAAATTCTCAAGTCAGAGGTCAAGAAGCGTTTCGATGAGCGGGGTGATTCCATCACGATCGTGTCGGAGACGCTGGGTTACGAACTACGCTGCGCCCGCCCGACGCCGTTCGACATGGCCTATTGTCGCGACCTTGGATTCGGCGCTGTGTCGCTCTTGTTGGAAGATGAGCAAACCGTTTCGGGTGTGATGGTCGCGGTGCAGGGGGGCGATCTGATTGCGGTGCCGTTTAAGGATATGATCGATCCGGTGTCCAACCGCACCCGCGTCCGACAGGTGGACCTGAATTCGACGCCATATCGCGTGGCTCGGTCGTACATGATTCGCTTGGAGCAGGGCGATTTCGATTCGCCGCCATCGCTGTCGGCGATTGCGGCGCAGGCGGGGATGTCCCCGGAGGATTTTTCCAAGCGGTACAAGCCCGTGGTGGACAACGCGGTGGTGAAGCTGCAAACATCGATCGCCCATAGCCAGGTCGTGCAAATTGTGGATGACCCGATTGAAGCGCACCGCGATCCGACCTCGTCGCTCCTGCCCATGTGACGTGATGTTTTGAATCAGGTGATATGGCGTTGGCTTCGTTTTCGCCACAGGCACACCAAACCGAACGCGGGCAGGAACATCACAAACGTGACGAAGATGTTGAGTCCCAGCAGATAGAGTGGCCCCTTGCTGTTGTGGTTTGCCCAGTCCCAAAAAGCGTGTTGCCAGGAAATCCGTACGCCGAACGCATAGTTGATATTCGAGGATGGTTCCAGAAATGCGCGGCTTATGGTGGTGATGATGAGGTAGGTTGCAATCGCACAGAGTACCGCTTCGCGTGGACGGGCGGGTCGCCTTCGGACCAGCACGATCAGCATGGGTAGCAGGAAGAAGTGGTGTGCGGTGGCGATCCACACCAGCACGTCCGCCCCCTCAAGATACGTTGCTAGCCCCATCGGAAATTCGCCGGTAGCGAACCACGATAGGCAATCGAAAAGCCACAGTCCGTGAAGCACCAGCAATTCGATGAAGGCTGCGGTTACAAGCAGCGGGACGCTGAACGCCAAGCCGAGAGCGACTGTCAGCAAGCCGACGTGCGACATCCAGAACATGTCTGCCGCTTCATTGTTGATGGTCTTGATGATGAAGACGACGACAAAATGCAGCAACAACAGTGCGCCGAGGACCCGTCCCGATGAACCGTTCGGAGAGGGCAGGGCCTCCTCCGGGTTGTTCACGATGCGCCGCCCGTGTAGTTACCGAGGGTGGTTTCGTTTGAATCGTTGACATCGTTGTAGAATGTCAACGTTGAAGCCGAGGTGCCTTGGTCTTTCACCCGGGCGCGAATAATGCCCTCGGTAGAGTTGTACCAGTACGCCCCAGCCACACCAGCCACCAGAACCTTGTTGACCGGGTGCATCCGTCCGGCGGTGGTGTCTACTTCGACATTCGCGACGCCGAAAGAATTCCCCGGATGGAGCGGTCCGATCTGGCTTGCGAACCAGGTCGGGCTGATCACTGTGGGATATTGACTCGTCGGGGATTGATGTTTTTCGTAATCGACTCGATCCTTGATCACGTCCAGCGTGGACTTGAGCGAAGCGCCCGTCGCTTCTTGCGACGCATTTGAAAATTGCGGAACCACCACGGCTGCGAGAATGCCGAGGATGATCACCACGATCAACACTTCGACCAACGTGAATGCGCGTGCAATTGAACCCTGCTGTCGGTTCATTTTCGATGACCCCAATCAATCCAACGGCTGACAGTATTGTGTTATGGAATCTATCGACAGCAACGAACTGTGCGTTCACCTGAAAATCCCCACATGGGAGCCATGCGGGAAACCACGCGTCCTATAATTGGTGCGGTCTTGGCTCTTGGTGCGGATGGTCCGGGGCGACCGGCGCAAAAAAAAAACGGCTCCGAACGAAATCTTGCGATCGCCCAAAGCCGCCACCCCTGAAGGAGGAGAGTCTTGTTGAAAGCTACATTGTGGAGAGTTACATATTGCGGATCATGACGCCCGTTGCTGACTTTGCGCGTTGACGTTCACGATCGAATTCCATTCGCCGTATTGATTCGTTTCGATTTCGGGGTTGGCTTTATCGTGCGACCATCGGCCGTCGACAACCACGCGATAGCGGTATCGCCCCGGATCAAGCTGGAGGAGCGCTTCAAAATCCTGGCCGACACGTTTCATCGGCGTCGTGTGCGGCATCCAATCATTGAAGTCACCCGCGATCTGAACCTCTCGTGCGTCGTCTCCGTGCAATCGAAACAGTGTGCCCGTGGGAGTTTGTTGCACGCCGTAGATTTTTTCGATCTTGCGCTCGATTTCTTCTGCGGATGATGGCGACGATGATGCCGCCTTCAAGTTCCCTGTTGGTTTATTCAGACTGGGCGTCTTGTTTGTGTTGTCCGTTCGCGGAGCTACGATGCTGGGCGGACGCGTAGCCGCCGAATTTGTGGATGCCATCGGGCTTGCAGGCTCGGTCTTCTTCACCTGCGGGGCCTTTGCCTGTGGGGTCACTGTTTTGTTCGTGGGTGCCAGCGTGGATGAGCGATTGGGCAAGCGGTTGGTCGAAGCGGTTTGCTCTTTCGGTTCGATTTTTTGCGCGTCGACAGTTTTGCTTTGCCCCTCGCCCTGTTTGATCAGGCTGGCGGTTGTTGCGAGGAGCTGGTCTGCTTCCTTAGCCATCCGTTCTGCCTGCGCCAAGATTGTTTCTGCCGGGGTAACCTTCGGTTCGAGGACCATCACTTCGCGGGCGAGTTTCAGGAAATCTCGCGCCCCCATGCTATTGGGCGAGAATTCTGTAATCGGTTGGCCGAAGCTCGCGCCCTCTTTCAATTTCGTGTTGAAGTTGATGATGGTTTCAAACATGACATTCCCGAAACGCTTGCGCAGTTCGGCGAGGATCTCGCGGGCCAGCTTCGTGCGAATGTCGTATTGGTTTGCAAGAACGCGCACATTCTTCGATGTGTTCTCCTCGCGGTCGATGTCGTGGATGGTTTGAAGCTGCTGCGTCAGCCCGTGCAAAGCAAAGTAGCCCGTATCGACCGGGATCACGATATTGTCGGCAGCGTGGATGGCGTTTCGTGTGAGCAGGCCAACGTGCGGCGGACAGTCGATGATGACGTAATCATACTTGTTGTCGATGCTGGCCAGCATGTCGCGAAGCAGCGTGCTTGGAATATTCTCGCTCGTGTACGACAACTCGATGCGCGAGAGGTCGAGGCGCGACGGTGCCAAATCGAAATTGGGGGTGATCTGCCAGCGGATGCGCTCGATCTCTATCGGCTCGCCTTTGTGCTGACTGAGTAAACAGTCGAGCACGCTCAGGTCGATCTGTTCCTCGGGAACAGCCAAGCCAAGGGCGCAGTGGCCCTGCGGGTCCATGTCGATCAGCAGAACACGCCGACCCTCGCGGGCCAGCATCGCAGACAGGTTGATGGCGATGGTGGTTTTCCCACATCCGCCCTTTTGGTTCGCAACGGCAATGGTTCTCATGAGATGGTGCGGCTTATCGCCATCCGTAGCGAGGCGCTTGATGTTGTCCGAGATGCATGTGAGCCCGCCTCCTGCTGCTCACCGTTGCATCTTCTGCCTTTTGTTCAGGCACATGTTTGTTCAGGCACACGACTTGTGGCGGGTTTTCGACTTGGAAAGCCCAAGCCAACCACCGGGAATGTTATCGGCTCCCAACGTTGGCAGGCTACACTTTATGCGCAACAATGCTGTTTGCAAGCACATTATCGGGCCTTTTCATTTCACAGATGCAATCATCAAGATGTCTTTCCGCCCAGCGATGGGTTTCGATATTCACTGCGGTTCAAACTCTGCCGATTGCACACCGGTAGGTCGTGCCAAGCGCGCCGAGTCAATCGTCCATTGGGCAGGTGGTGTCATGTCGCAAATCAAAACGCGGGTCTTACGCTTCGCTCTTCTTCCGATCGCAGTGTTGGTGGTTTTGACGAGTGCGTGTTTGACGCGATCACCCTTGTCTGCCGCCCGGGCTGTTTCTGCGTTTCGCATCGAGAATGCCACCGCAAGCCCGGTGCAAATCACAGTCGAAGTGCTCGACGCCAACGGCAACCTGCTGGATGTGGACGGTGGATTTGGCGCGGTGAGCATCCCCGTGGTTACGGTGGTACCGGGCAGTGTGAGTTTCTCAACGCTGGAACCGGTCGGAGCGGCTGCCGCTGCTGCATCGTTGGCCGGCGCAGGAACAGGCGATGTCGAGGGCGAAGGATCAACGCTGGGAGCACCGCTTGCGATCGGTACGCAGGCGACGGTGCGGGTTCCGGGTTTTGCGCTGAGCGAGGGATTTTTGTCGTGCGGCGAATCGATTCGCATCACCGGAACGATCGAGACCAGTGAAGCGCAGATTCTTTTCGAGGGGGATGGCACGGGCACGTTTGGTTTCGACGAAGGCAGCGTGGGCGAATCGGGTGAGCGCTTTCTGATTCGAACGGTTCACTTCGGTTGTGGTGACAGCATTGTGATTCGCGTGGGTGATGATGGTGTTGGGGTCGGTGCGGAGTCTACGCAGACGCCCGGTGGAACCTTGGCTGTCGTGGGACCGGGCGAAACATCACCGTTTGATCCGATCGTCGATCCGGGTGCGGGCGAAGGTGGGGATGGCACGGAAGAGCCTGTTTCGACGGACATCCTCGTTCAAATTGCAAACGACGGCGACGTGATCGCGACAGCCGTAGTGAAGCTGAGCACCGGTGTGGACGATCCGGAATTCACCGTGACCGTTCCGCCCGGTGAGCAAACGGAAGGTGTGTTCGCGTGCGGGACGCAGTACACCATATCAGCCACCTACCCCAATCCCGAAACGCCCGAGGATCAGGAAACCACCGCGCTGGTGATCCTGACCGGCGACGGAACGGGCTCACCCGGATTCGACGAAGTCAGCGTCTCGCGCCAAGGCGAGCGCATCCTCGTGGTAGGCACCCACGTCAACTGCGGAGACACCATCCTCGTCACGCTGGATGACGCATCCGAACCGATCGGCTTCCAAGGCATCGGTGTGCTAAGTGGAACGGTAGAAGTCATCCCGGGCGGGTAGTGCAAGACCCCTGCTGCGGATGTTGTCGCCCCGGATTTCATGACGGTCCGAACCAACTCTTTGAGGGGTGGCCCAAGTCTTCAGACTTGGGGTCTCGATTCGATGCGGACGCAACCCCAAGCGATCAGCCCAACCTCGCAGCCGAAAGCAATCGTCCCCCCAGGTCCACAGGACCTGGGCCACCCGTCCAGCTTTGCCGGGCAGGATTGATGACCTGCCGGGTTCCTACGAAAGGTTTCATGCAGCAAAGATCATGGACTCATATCACAATCCCCCTTTCCCGAGCTTTCCTTGGCGCACCCGCATTCAGGGCAGACGCCTGATACATTGCATCGCAAATCATAGTCACATTCGCGGCAGAGGTTAGGGTCTTGCTTTGCGCGCGAAAATCGTGCTATCACGGCAATGAGGGCGAACGGGAAGGCTATCAGCCAAATCGGAATCCCAATGTAAGTTCCACTGGGGGCAACCAACGTGCCAATCCACCATGCATTGTGGATGTCGCCTTTGACCGGAGCAAAGTGCCATTTAAGCCCGTTTGAGTCGTTGGAGTTCGGTGCATTAAACGTGAGAGTAACAGCGCCGACCCAAATTGTAATCGAACTGGACCCAGATCTATACTCTATGTAGAACAACTGGCTTGCTACCCACATAGCAATGAGCAAGACCATGCTCGTGAGTCCACATGAGTAGATAATGCCGCAACGCCCAGTTCGAAACTTGGGCCATCTCAACCAAGTACTCAAGATAAAGAACCTCGACGCTTTTCCAAATCTGGTTTCTGCGGAACACATGCCAGAAACCAAGAACGAACGTTGCGGCTCTGGCAATGAATCACGAAAAGACTTCGTGCCAAGGGGCCTTTTCGGGGGACGCGCACTGTAGCTATCAAACCCTTCCGTGGCGAAGCCGTCGCGCGTGTTGTTGCTGTGGCGACGTAGGTGCGGGTGGTTTGGCTTGCAAGTTATTTTATCCGGCTAGGTCGTGGAGGATTTGGCAGCCTTCGGTTAGTTTTTCGTTTGCTACTGCGTAGCTGATTCTGAAGTGGGTGTCGTGTTGGCTGAAGGCTCCGCCTGGGACTGTTAGCACGTTCTTACCGACGGCTGCTTCTACGAATGCTGTTCCGTTTGCATACGAATCGGGGGCTTGGCAGTACAAGAAGAACCCGCCGCCCGGTTGGGCGAATTTGAAACGCTCGCCCATGATCTTTGCGCATAGGTCGCGCTTGATACGATACGCTGCGATCACGTCGGACATGTCTTGATCGAGCGCTGTAATGCAGGCCCTTTGAAACGGGTGCGGTGCGCACACGAATGTGTACTGCTGCACCTTGGCCATCTGCGAAATGATTTCATCTGCGCCGGCAGCGAAGCCCATGCGCCAGCCCGTCATGCCGTAGCTCTTACCGAACCCGCGCAGCAAAATCGTGCGCTCCGGTGCGTATGTTACCGGGCTGGTTGGCGGCGCATCGAAACTCAGCAGGTTGTAGATTTCGTCGCTGATAATCAGCAGGTCGTTGCGGCGGGCGAGATCGCAAATTTCCTTGACGTTTTTTTCGGAATAGATCACACCCGTGGGATTGCTGGGTGAGTTCAGGAGGATGGCTTTCGACTTTGGGGTGAGCGCGCGTTCGATCAGGTCCGCGGTCATTTCAAATCCGGGCGCGGTATCAATCGGGATGGGGACTCCACCGGAAAGCGAGACGTGCATCGGATAGGACACGAAGTATGGGTCGGGGATCAGTATCTCATCGCCCGGATTGCAGATCGCGGTCATCGCGAGGTTCAAACCGCCGGAGACGCCGCAGGTGGCTAAGATGGCGGGGTCCCAGTCGAACTCCCTTGCCAGCGACGATTTGATTTTCGCACGCAGCTCAGCCAGGCCATGCGTGACGGTGTAGCCGTTTTGGTCCGCATCGATGGCGGTGTGGGCAGCGGCTTTGATGGCGTCGGGCACGGCGAAGTCGGGCTGGCCCATGGAGAAATCGATCGGATTTTCCATGGTCGCAGCCAGGTCAAAAATCCGGCGGATGCCCGATGTGGAGATGTCGGCGATCCGTTTTGCCACGAAGGCGTCGAGGTTTTTCACGTTGTCCTGCCTTGATCAAAGGTGTCACGCGGTGTTTTCGGGTGTTCTCGGCGGTCAGGAATGCGGTGTGGGTCAGCCGAAAAGCCCGCTCGTTTGGGCAGATTGTACCACGCTTGCCCACAATCGCATCAATCCGGCGCATCAATCCGGGGGCGAAGACGGCCTGTGAAAGTTGGCCTTGCCGGGGTTGAATTGGGATTGGCAGTTGCTAGACTACGCGGCTCGCCGTGTTGGGTCTGGGTTTGGCGAATGGACTATTGGCAAAGTGTGCTGTAGCGGAGTTTGGTGATGCGTAACAAAATGAAATCGCACAAGGGCGCTCGCAAGCGGTTGAAGCTGACGGCGTCTGGAAAAGTCCGCTATCGCCGTTCGTTTGGCGGCCACCTGATGAGTACGAAGTCGGGCGATCGCAAACGTCGCCTCCACAAGCCAGCGTACTTGGCCAAGGGCGACGCGCGTCGCGTGAAAGAACTGCTGGGCTGAGAGTGCCGTCTAAACTGTATAGCACTGCCGAAGAGTTAAGGTCAATCTTGGGCGACGCCTTGTTGTTGTTTACTTGGGTCGCCATTTTGTTGGGTCGCCATTCTGTTGGAGAGTATGAGTCATGCCTCGAGTCAAAAGCGGAGCTGCCCGTCATCGCAGGAAACACAGATTGCTTCGTGCAGCCCGAGGATTTCGCGGTGGGCGCAGCAAGCTCTATCGCACCGCCAAAGAAGCGGTGACCCGAGCCGGTGTTTTTGCCTATCGCGATCGCAAACGGCGCAAGCGAGAGTTTCGCGGGTTGTGGATCACCCGCATCACGGCTGCCTGTCGAATGCGGGACATCGCCTATAGCCGCTTCATCTTCGGCCTCAAGGAAGCTCAGATCATTATCAATCGCAAGATGCTCAGCGAATTGGCGATTGACGATCCGGCAGCCTTCGACAAATTGGTCGAGATCGCCAAGCAGCACGCTGCAAAGATCGCTGCATAAACGGGTCTCAGTTCAGGCCCGTATTTTCTTAGCCATTGCAACTCCGCAACATTCGGACCATGGGCGCAAGTTCCGCGCCTGCGTCTGATGAAGGCCGAAGATTCGGCTGGTATTCCAGTCCCCGGCGATCGAGGTCAGGCTATCGGACTGGTCGCCATCTCCGAATCGTGCGCCCTGTTCACGTCCGCATAAACAAAGCCACGCAGTACACCACATTTCCGCAATGCGCAGTGTAAATCGCCTGCCGAAAGTGCCCGATAGACTGGGGTACAGTAAGACGGCTGCGCGAGTGACCGCGCGAGGATGGGGGTACAAAGCTATGCCAGATCTATCACCCGATGCAATGACAAATACACCGCGACAACGCGTGCGACTTGTCCGCACGAATGACGGAAGGTCCATGCTGCAATACCAGGAATCGCTGTCGGTGGTTCAGGTGATGCTGGTTGGTCGCCCTGACGGCGTTCGTCCCGGTGGACGCGATTCGACGCTTCAACTGTTGGCTGCACGTTTCGACGAGTCTGCCGGTCAACCCGCCAACGGTTCGGTTTCTCCGCAAGAATGGATGGAGCTTGACCGCGAATTCACGCAATTCCAGCAGCGTCGAAAAGCGGCTCTGGTTGGTGCGTCTGAGTCGCAGGCGCGTGGCGATCTCGACACCGCGTCGACCCTGTATCGAACGGCGAGCGAAGACGCACAGCATAGCTTGGCGATCATCGCTTTTGCGCGTCGACGACACCCTTCGCAACAACTGTCAGCCGCTCAGACCGCACTCATCCCTACGCTCACCGCTCAAAAATGGGTTGCGCATGTGAATCGGCGTATGGTGGCGGGCAACCGACAGGACGCTCTCGATTGTATTCGCAGGGGCGTCGTCGAAGTGACCACCCTCTTGCAGCAACTCGGTGAAGCCGACCCAAGCTCGAACGCCTGCGTGCGAGACATGAAGATCGTTGAGCGCACGATTGAGCAGGCGAGCGAGTCGCCATCGCCTATCATAAACCCCGTCCCCGTTCAGAACTGACCGGGTGTGCTCCAGTCCTATCTTATGAGACGGAACCATTTGTCGGCGCATGAATCATAGGCCGCCTGATCGGTGGAGGCGTGGCGGGTAGCGTTGCGCCCTGGCCCAATGGCACGCCGGTTTCAAAGTCTGCATCCAACGCCACGATCAACTGATCGGCATACATGACCGCGCTCTGAGCCGTGGACCACATCGTGGTCTTGGTCGTGTTCTTGTTCGCCAGAATGCCCTGCAAACACATTGCCGCGATCCAATCACGCTTCATCATTTTCTTTGTCGAATCTCCACTCGTCTCTGTTTCAAACAGTGCTGCGATGGCTTGTTTTTCGTGCAACGATTGCATGGGTATCACTCCTGCGTCCTACGGGTTTTGTAAAACAATTTTTATGAAAACAATGAAAACAAGTTCATGGAGGGCCAACCGTTGACATTGCGGCTCGCCGCGGTCAGTCGGATGGATCAAATTCAAACCTACAATACAATCGAATCGGAGTTTGCATGGGGCATGATTTGCGTTGGGTTTCGGGGACCGATAACGCCTTTACGATTTTCAATACCTGCAACGACGCGACGGGGTTGTGAGCGTGTGAGGCTCCGTTGGGTGGAGCGATACCATGAATGTTCTCGTGACGGGTTCGAGTGGATTGATCGGGTCTGCGCTGGTGCGTCACCTCGAATCGGAGGGGCATCACGTCACGCGGCTTGCGCGGCAGGCACGCGAATCGGATAACAGTCCAACGTGGGACCCGGCGAGCGGGCGAATCGATCTGTCTGTCGGCGGTCCGTGGGATGCAGTGGTGCATCTGGCTGGCGAGAACATCGCAGGCGGTCGCTGGACGAAAGCACGCAAACTCAAGATCCGCAAGAGTCGCGTTGACGGTACGAAACTGCTTTGCGATGCGCTGGCAAATCTCGACGTCAAACCCACGGTTGTTGCCTGCGCATCGGCGATCGGTTTCTATGGCGAGTGCGGAGATGTCGAAGTTGACGAACAGCAATCGGTCGGGACGGGGTTCTTGGCTGAGGTTTGCCAAGCCTGGGAAGGCGCAGCTCAACCGGCGAGCGATGTGGGAATTCGCGTCGTGAACTTTCGGTTGGGCGTCGTGCTAAGCACAGGCGGTGGCGCTTTGGCCAAGATGCTGACGCCGTTTCGACTTGGCTTGGGGGGCGTGGTGGGTAGCGGTCAGCAGTGTATGAGCTGGATTTGCCTGGCGGACGCGGTCCGGGCGATTGCTCACATTCTCAGCGATGACTCCATGAGCGGAGCGGTCAATGTCGTCGCGCCCAATCCGGTGACCAACCGGACGTTTACCAAGACGCTCGGCTGCGCGCTCAGAAGGCCGACCGTTGTTCCGATGCCCGCGTTCGTCGCGAAACTCGCTTTCGGCGAACTGGCGGAAGCGTTGCTGCTATCGAGCGCACGCGTGTCACCGAAGCAATTGATGGCCAGCGGGTTCTCTTTCGAACACGACGAACTCGCGGATGCGTTTGAATCCGTCCTTCGGTAACCTGCTCCCGTACGCTTCTCCTCCTATCACTAACTCGTCGGCCGCCAAGCCACGGTTGGGCACCGTTCGCCGGAGTGGGGCATTTGACGCGATCCCTTGATATCTACTAAGGCGATTCCTCTCGCGACTTGGAGTTTATCATGTCGTTCTAATGCAAAGGCATTCGATCCCGCAAGAATGGTACCGGAGTCCCAGCAATCAAAATCCGAAGTAAAAAGGAGGAAGATACCACGCGGACAGCTCAGGCATCTTCCGGAGGCTGTCGCAACGTCAGATCACCACAATAGGAACGCCCATGGAAACACAATCGATCGACCCCAAAGTCGTCGTCGCCGAATGGATCGAAGAAGCCGCCCTCGGTGGTTCGGGCGATGTCTACGACGCGAAGCGTGCGAACATGCGTTACGCCTGGTATCAGCAGATGGAGATGTTGGTCGATGGCGAAACGGTGTACATCCAATGTCGAGACATCGGTACGGGCGGCATAGGGGTGTCGGTTCGCAAGCGGCTTGAAGAGCACAGCGACGTCGAGATTCGCCGCGATAGCCGCGACCCATGGATTCCCTGCAAAGTCGCCCACTGCACGCAGGCGATCGGCAAAAGCATCATCGGCTTGCAACTCGATTTCACGTTTTAGGCAATTGGCGACTTGCCAAGCCATCGATTGGGCATTCAGCATCTGCGCGGTCGCCCGCCTCAAAAAAACCGTTCTACCAGCATCGACACGTTACCTGCACCATCCGACGTGACGGCATTGCCTTCCAACCCAACCTTGTGAGAAGCGTGCAACGGGCTGTCTGGAAGCGGTCGCGTTGACACCCTTGGGGCGTGGATTATAATGGCGTCCACGTTAGGGTCGGTTGTGGTTTTCAAAGCTGCCTTCCGCCTTCGACGGTTGGAGTTTGCGCGTAGATGGCGGCTGTGACTTTGCAGGGCGTGTCGAAGGTCTATCCCGGCAAGCCGCCTGTGAAAGCTGTCGATCGCGTGAGTTTGACGGCAGGCGATGGTGAGTTCTTGGTGCTTGTCGGACCGTCTGGATGTGGCAAGAGCACGACCCTGCGGATGATTGCCGGTTTGGAGGCGGTCAGTGAGGGCACGATTTCGATCGGTGATCGGGTTGTGAGCGGTGATCGGGGCGGGAAAGATGTCGCGCCCAAAGATCGGGATGTGGCGATGGTGTTTCAGAACTACGCCCTCTATCCGCACATGACGATCTTTAAGAATATGGCCTTCGGCTTGAAGATGCGGAAGGTGCCGAAAGCGGATATTCGGCAGAAGGTCGGTGAGACGGCCAACATGCTCGGGATCGAGCACCTGCTGAATCGCAAGCCCGCGTCGCTTTCGGGCGGAGAACGTCAGCGGGTCGCGGTGGGTCGGGCGATTGTACGAACGCCGCAGGCGTTTCTTTTCGACGAACCATTGTCGAATCTCGACGCTCGCCTGCGACTTGCGATGCGAGCTGAGTTGAAGCGGCTACATCGAACGCTGCGGACCACGGTTGTTTACGTTACGCACGATCAGGAAGAAGCGATGACCCTGGGAGACCGGGTCGCGGTTATGCGGGCGGGCGTTGTTCATCAGTGTGCTGCGCCGGTTGATATATACGAGCGCCCTGTGGACCGGTTTGTTGCTGAATTTGTTGGCATTCCGCCGATGAACTTTCTCGACGGTCGGATTGTTGAGGAGTCGGGCAGGGTGGTGTTCGATTGCGGTTTCGGCTTGCTTGATGTTCCGGAAAAAGCGTGGCCTTTGTTGGCCCGGTTCCGCAATCAGGCGATGGTTTTCGGCGCTCGGCCGGAAGCGTTTCGGTTCTTCTCCGTGGATGAAGCGGGCGGGTCTGGAGCGGCTGATTCTGGAACGGCGGGTCGGGTGCTTGCGACGGTTTCACTTGTGGAACTGTTGGGCCGCGACAAGGACGTTTATCTCGACTTGGCCGCTGGCGATAAGTCGGCGACTCGGGAGTCGGTGTCTCGGCAGTCAGCAACTGGGCAGTTGGTGGCTCGGGTCGGGGCTGACGTGGCGATTTCAGAGGGTGACCGTGTTCGGATCGCATTTGATGTTGATCGGATACACGTTTTTGAGACGGGTGAACTTGGCATGAACGTCACCTTAAATGGGCAAACGCAATCGGTTGTGGGAGTTGACGCCAGTGCAAACTGACGCCTCCATCAACCAGGGTTGCGCACTGTCGAGCCGGTCACAAGTTTTCCGGTTGCAAGCTATCTCGGTCCTGCGGCGATGTTCGTCGGCGGTCGCGTTTGTTCGAGGGGATGTGAAGGAGAATTCGAGGGGAGTCCATCCGATGCGCTAGGCAGACTTTTTGCCATGTTGGGTCGTGTCGGTTGGAAAGTGGGTTTGCCTCTAGCGCCCGCTTTTTTGTTTTTTGGCGACGTGTCCGGGGGGACGCGAGCGCGGATCGGTCAATTTGGTAATTTTGGCGCGCATGGACGCCGGTATTCCGTGCAACGAAATGAAAGCCAAGGTGTAGCTGCCATGTTCAATCAAGAATTGCTCAAGGTCGTCGAACACATTAGTCGGGAAAAGAACATCGACAAACAGATGGTGTTCGAGGACCTCGAAATGGCCATGCTGTCGGCTGCCCGTAAAGCATATGGAGCCGCCGAAGATGTGACCGTGCGGATCGATCGCACGACGGGCGAAATCAGCGCCACGCACGACAGTGAACCCATCAGCATGCGCGAGTTGGGTCGCATCGCCGCTCAAACCGCCAAACAGGTGATGATCCAAAAATTCCGTGAGGCAGAGCGAGACAGTTTGTTCGAGGAATTTTCGGAGCGCGTTGGACAGATCATTACCGGAACGGTTGCGCGATATGAAGGTGGGGCACTGGTGCTTCATCTGGGAAGAACCGAAGGGTTCTTGCCGCGAAGTGAGCAGATCCCAGGCGAAACGCATCATCCGGGCGAACGTGTTCGCGGCATGATTCTTGACGTTCGCGAGCAACCCCACGAAGTGCGCATCGTGCTGACAAGAACGCACCCCGACTACATCCGTCGGCTTTTTGATTTGGAGGTTCCGGAAGTCGGTGAGCGCATTATCGAAATCAAAGCCCTCGCCCGAGAAGCCGGTTATCGCACCAAGGTGGCTGTGTCGTCCATCGATTCCAAAGTGGATGCGGTTGGCGCGTGCGTTGGTGTCCGGGGAAGTCGAATCCGAAATATCGTTGACGAACTCAACGGTGAAAAAATCGACATCGTGCGGTGGAACGAATCGTCGCAGGTCCTTATCGCAAACGCACTCAAACCGGCAGAGGTTCAGGAGACCGCGCTGTGTTTCGAGTTGGGACGCGCTTCTGTCGTGGTGGCTGAAGATCAGCTTTCACTGGCGATTGGAAAGCGCGGACAGAACGTGCGGTTGGGTGCCCGTTTAACGGGGTGGGACATCGACATCGTCACGCCAGCCAACTACGACAAGGGCATCGACCAGATGAGTCAGGCGCTTCGCGAGATCGAAGGGATTGACGACATCCTCGTCGAGAAGCTTTTGGCGATGGGCATCATCCGTTTGGCCGATCTCGAAGAGGTTGGCGCAGAACCACTCGTTACCGAACTGGAGTTGGACGAGAAACTGGTCGCCACCCTGCTCGAAACGGCGAAGGAAGCGGCAGAGCGGTTCAAGGTGGAAGAGCAAGCCGCCAAAGAATTAGCCGCGGCTGAAGAAGCCAAGAAAGCCGAAGAGGCAGCGCAAGCGTCAGACGGTGAAGAAACACCAGACGGTGAGCAGCCGGTCGATGGTGAGCCGGCAGGCGAGGCTGCGGAATCGGAAGGCGAGGACGGGACCGATCTCGCTGGCGATCTTGATTCCGCCGGCGAAGTTCAAGCCGACAAAACGGATGGCGACGCGCCGGAGTCGGTTGAAGCACAAGGGGCGGATTCGACTGCGGATACACCCGAAGCAAGCCCCATCGTCGAAGCGGAATCGGATGACGGTGCTGTGGCAGAGCGAACGGAATAGCGGGGTTTCAGAAACATTGTTTCTGTTGGGGACGGTTGCAGGAGGCGGCTTGGCTGCTTGGTCTTACGTTTGTTTATTCGGTGCGTCCGGGACGCACCCTACGTTTAGTGCGAAAACAGAAACGACGTTGTTGAGGGCGGTACTGACTTAATTTGGTCAATGGGTGAACGGCTTTGTGCCGCCCGTGGCCTGCGGTTTCATGGAGAAGTGTTTTGGGTGACAAAATGCGCGTTCACATTCTGGCGAAGGAATTGAACGTCACCAGTAAGGATATCCTGACCAAGTGTCGGGCTGAGGAAATCGACTTGAAGAACCACATGTCGACCTTGGGCCCGGGCTTGGAGGCGACTGTGCGCGAGTGGTTTAGCGAGGGCGCACACGTTCACGTCGTTGAAAAGACGGGGCGCGTCGATCTCAAGAAGGCCCGAAGCAAGGTCAAGAAACGCGCCAAGGTCAAATCGACGGCGGACACGACAATCGACACCGCCGACGGTGAACCGTCCACCGCTGTTGCAGAAATGGAGCGACCCGGAGAAGCCACGCCGGATTCACCCATACCAACCACTGCGGAAGAGGTGTCCGCGACTGAAACGTCTGCTGTTGGGGCGTCGGTTGCGGAAGATGCATCGCCCGCGACGACCGATTTCTCATCGCTGCCCGATACCGTGGACGAATCCGCGACGACTTCCGATGCAGCGTCACCTGACCAAGTCGAAGTTGACGATGCGCGTGATGTTGCCGCAGAGGCGCCCCCTGGTGTGGCAGATGAGTCACCCGCGAAGCCGCCTGTTGAGGATACCCCCGCTCCCCCTGAACGCATTATACCTGCCGGCCCGCAGAACGTTCCCGCCCCCGCAAAATTGGCGGGTCCGCGCGTCGTTCGATATGAAGCGCCGGAAGAGTACGCGATTCCCAAGCGCGGACCGCGCCGCGTGAGCCAAGGGACAGCACCGGCGACAGCGGCTGCCAATCGCGGGCCGAAACCTGCTCAGGCAGAGGGTCCGGTTCCGACGCAGGATCGGGGAGGCGTGAAGCGTCGCACCGGTCCTGGTGGAAAACCCATTGAGCAGAAGGCTCCCGGTAAGCGACTTTCGACGCGTCGTGAATCACAGCACGCCAAAGAAGCCGGCGAGCGTTTGAGTGAGTGGAACAACCAGGACCTTGCCGAACGACGGGCCCGGTTAAAAGGTGCGACCGGTCGTCGGATGGTTTCGCGACGTGCCCGCAGCAAACAGGGTGGCCGCGGCGGACGGGTCGAGGTGGCTCCGATCACCCACGCAGAACTTGTCGAACCCATCAGCGTGAAGCAGTTTTGCTCGGCTTTGGGCGTACCGTTCCAGCGGATTTTCCCGATCTTCCAGCGCGAACACGGTTTGATGTTGGCTGTCACAAGCGAGATTCCGACCCCCGTTGCAGAACTTGTTGCGACAGAACTCGGCGTGGAAGTCACCATCGTCAAAGCCAAGACGGGCATGGACAGGATCAAAGAAGAGCACGCGGCGCTCGAGCGTGAAAACCTCACGCGGCGCCCACCGATCGTGACCATTTTGGGCCACGTCGATCACGGAAAGACGAGCCTGCTTGACCGCATTCGCAAGGCGCGCGTCGCTGCGGGCGAAGATGGCGGAATCACCCAGCACATCAGTTCATATCACTACGCAGTGGGTGACACGTCCGTGACATTCCTTGACACACCGGGCCACGAGGCTTTCACGGCGATGCGCGCCCGGGGTGCGCAAGTGACCGATGTCGTCGTGCTTGTGGTGGCTGCGGACGATGGCATCATGCCTCAGACGATCGAGGCCATCAACCACGCCAAGGCGGCAGATGTGCCGATTGTTGTGGCGCTGAACAAGATCGACCTTGGCACCCAGAACGTGACGAAGATCTACACGCAGTTGACCGAGCACGGTCTGACGCCTGCGGGCGATTGGGGTGGTGACACAGACGTGGTTCACACGTCGGCTTCTACGGGTGAAGGTGTGGATGAACTTCTGGAGCATCTTTCGACCTTGGCGGAGCTTCACGAATTCCAAGCCGACAAGACGATTCCGGGTACGGGCGTCGTGATCGAGGCGGAAAATCGCCACGGTGCGGGTCCGGTGATGCAGGTGATTGTCCAGGATGGAACCATTTCTGTCGGTGATATCGTGGTGTGCGGAAATGCCTGTGGCAAGGTTCGTTCGGTGCGCGATGACGCAGGCAAAGCCACACCGTCTGCCGGTCCGTCGATGCCTGCGGAACTGTGGGGCATGAACGAGGTGCCTTCGTCGGGGGATGTGTTCTACACCGTTGACAACATGAAGCGGGCCAAAGAAATCGCGGATGAGATCAAACACCAGCGCGTTTCGGATGCGCGGTCATCCATCAAGAAAGCCCGCAGCCTTGAAGACCTCGTTAAGTTCCACAGCGGTGCCGACGTTCGCGAACTGCCCGTCATCGTCAAAGCCGACGTGGATGGTTCAGTCGACGTGCTGGTGCAGACGTTGCAGAAATTCCCAAGCGACGAGGTGCGGCTGAACATCTTGCACGCCGGTATCGGTGCGATCACCGACAGCGACGTCCACCTTGCCGACGCCTCCGATGCAATCATCATCGCGTATCGGGTTACGATGCCCACGAAGACACGCAAACTCGCCGAGCAAAGCGGTGTGGATGTTCGCAGCTACAAGGTGATTTATGACGTGACGGACGACATCAAGAAGGCGTTGGAAGGGCTGCTTGCTCCCGATGAAAAGGTCGAGTCGCGCGGTTCTGCTGAGGTCCGCGAACTCTTCCGTATTTCAAAGCTCGGGTTGGTTGCGGGAAGCTATGTTCGCGAGGGCGTGATTTCGAGCAAGCATTTGGCCCGCGTGCTGCGGGATGGCGTTCTGGTTCGCGACAACTGCAAGTTTGAATCGCTGCGTCGGTTCAAGGATGACGCCAAGGAAGTTCGCAACGGGATGGAATGCGGTATTCGACTGCAAGGGTTTGACGATATCAAAGCGGGCGACACGATCGAAACGTACGAGATCATCAAGACAGCCCGCACGTTGGAGGACTCCGTGGCGAAGAAGGACGAGGCGTGACACTTTGTTTGATGCGTCTTGAGAAATAGTTTGTAATGTAATTCTAGTGCCATATCTTGTCACTCGGGAAGTGCATCCGCATCGAAGCCGGATGTGAGTGTGAACTTGGGAGGTCGTTTCAGGCCTCGATGTTTGTATGATCGAATTCAAAGGCGAATGCGGCCACACCATTCGAGCCAGGGACGAGGACGCCGGGAAGGTCGTCCGGTGTTCCTATTGCGGTAAGGAAGCGCTGGTCACCCAGCAGCCTCAAAATGACCTCGACCTACTGTTCGATCAGGTCGAGCAGACTGGGGCGTATGACGCGCAGGCCACCCGCGTGGGTCAGAAGGTTCACCGCGTTCAGAAAAAACACGAAAAGCGTTTGGTCGCGGGCAAGCCGGTCAAGGCGTTTGATCCGTTCGACGTTGCAATGAAAATGACCTACGTCGCAGTGGTCATCATCATTGTGTATCTTGGCATCGCGTTTGTTCCCGCTTGGTATGACATGCTGACCGGTGGTAGCAGCCAAGATGCGCCGACTCAGGTTGCAGATTCGCCAGCGCAAGCCCCAGGCGGCCAACCGACCCATACGTCGCAGCGTCGTGGCCTATTGAGCGAAAGGCTCAGTGCCCAGCAGGAAGGCGCGTATGTCAGCAGTTTTCCGCAGGGTGCTGGTATTTATCACCTACCCAAGTTTTCGGTGACCGGTTCGATTCTGGGTGAAGTGTCTGCGAACAAGCACGCCCGCACGAACAAAGCCCTTCGGCTTCGACCTGGGCAACATACCATTGCGGTGGCACTGCGGGTGAACCACTCATCGCTGATGCGCTTGCCGGGGTATGAAAATATCCGTCGGCAGATCGAATCGAACGATGGAGACATCGATCGTTTGGTTCAGAACTTTTTTGTACCCGATGGCAGCATCGCCACCCGCGTGGAAAAACTGCGGGGTGCGCTTCACTTGGTGCGCATTTTTGAGTGTGAGATTGACGGGCAGTCGTGGGAACCTGTGACGGCATTGTTCTTGCCACGCAAACTTAGCGCGAAGCAGGTCGTCGATTGTCTGCCGAGCAGGAAGGCGTATGGATTTGATCGCATCGAGACGCAGCGCGAACTCGATTTTTATCGTGTGCCTGCCGGCGATCAGCAGAAGTATGTGACCGACGCGCTGGAGCGTGTGGGTATGGTTAGCTACTGCATGGAAGATGGACAGTACTGGTTGTTTCGAATCGAGCCGACAACCGGGGCGGTGATGTCCAAGAAAGTAAACCAGTAGGCAGGTCCATGGTGATGGTTTATTCGGTGCGTCCGGGACGCACCCTACTTTGGATATCGCGCCGTGTGCATCGATCCTACTGGCAACGGCCGGTAGATAGCGACTTGTCGTTGGCGAGTTGTGGTTCGGGCAGAGCATGTATGGGTAATGTCTCAAACATCTGATGGTCGTTGGCGTACTGACATTGGAGTTGGTCGTATACGACGCGATGTCTCTCAAAGACAAACGTCGCGCGATCAAGAGCTTGAAGGATCGCATCCGCAATCGGTTCAACGTGTCGGTGGCAGAGGTGGATCATCTCGAACTTCGTCAGCGGGCTGCACTTGCTGTCGCGATGGTTTCTGTGGACGCGAAGTTTGTTCACGGTTGTTTGGATCAGATCACCGACCTCGCGCAGCGGGATTCGTCGGCATCGCTCCTCTCTTTTGAGAAGGAAATTTTCTAACGAACGCTGCCCGAGTGGGAGTTTCGTCAACTGGGTTGGTGTTTGGTCGGATGGTGGTATATGAAATCGTTTCGCACGCACAAGATGGCCAGCCTCATTCGCGACATCGCGAGTGACATGATCGCCAACAAGGTTCAAGACCCAAGAATTAGCCGCTTCGCCAGCGTCACCCGTGTGGAGGTGGCTCCGGACTTGCAGATGGCGAAGGTGTACATCAGCGTTCTGGGGAGCGACGAGGTACAGCGCAGTACCATGCGCGGTCTTCACAGCGCCCGAGGCTTGATTCAGCGCGCGGTTGCCCAGGGTGTGACCGCCCGAACTTGCCCGCAGTTGGCGTTCGTCGCAGACGGTTCGATCAAGAAAGCCGCAGAGATCATGGAAATTATCAATGCGAATGCGGCTGAGATGGAGGAACGCGCCGAAAAACTGGCAGAAGAGGGCGAGCGCTGCGGGGAGAACCCGGCGCAGACAAACGAGTCCGACACCACGGAGTCGGATCAAGACGACGGAGTTCAGCCATGAAGAACGGAACGGCCTACGCCAAGAAAATCAAGAAGGCCTATGCCAAGTTTCGAGGGACAGCACGCGGTGACAGCCTCGGTTCACATACCCCGGTCGAGCAGTTGATCCTCGGAATCCTCAGTCAGGAAACGTCCTTCGCGCGGGCCGAGCAGGCGCTCAGGCGAATCCTCGACGACATGGTGGATTACAACGAACTTCGTGTTTCAACACCGGCTGAGGTGTCGGCATCGATCAGCAAGCACGTTCCCCGAAGCGTTCAGCGGTCGAAGTCTCTGTTGATGGTTCTCAACGCGATTTACCAATTGGAGTATACCATCACGCTGGACCACCTGGCTTCCAGGGGTGTGCGGGAAATCAAAGCGTACTTACAAAGCCTCCACGGAATCACTCCTTATGCCATGGCGTCGGTGATGCTTTGGAGTTTGGGTGCGCACGCGATTCCGATCAACGATGTTGCGTTGGAGTTCCTCCGGGAGAACGATTTGGTCGATGGTGGTGCGACGGGTGCGGAGGTGCAATCGTTTTTAGAGAGGCACATCAACGCTGCCGACGCGAAGGCATTCTGCCTCGATTTGGATGCGGCTATCGGTTCAAATATTTTTGCGGGAAACGGCAAAGCCAAGTCGCCGAAGTCGCCCAAATCGGCGAAAGCGGCTGCCTCACCGACAAAAAAGGCAAGTTCATCCAAGCCTGCGACGAAAAGCAAGAAGAAGGCCCCGGTCAAAACAAAAGCCGTCAAGAAGAAATCGCCCGCCAAGAAAGCAACCGCGAAGCGCAAGTAGGCAAGTGGCCCAGTAGGTAGGCAGGCAGTGGGTCGGGGGATCGGGCGATCCGAATGGAATCGTCGGCGCTGCATTGTGGTTCGCAACAAGCAAGGAGCGTTGCCATGCTCAAATTCACTGATGATTTTCTGCGGGTTGTTTCGGCCTGCCTGTTTGTAACAATCGCATCGGCTTGCTCGATCGCGTTAGCCGCCGAAGGTGAACCGCCTGTTGTTGACTTGTTCAACGAACCTCCCGTCGCAATTGACTCCGAAAAAGCCAATGTGTCGTTCGACGACTTGAAGCCAGCAGTGGCGGTGGAGTTGGGTGCGGCGGAGTCGCTTGCACCTCGCGTGGAGGAAGCACCCCTTCCCGAACGTGCGCAGCGTTCGCTCGATCGGGCCACCACGCTGAAACAGGAGAAGCGATTTACCGAAGCCTTGATCGAACTCGAAAAAGCGTCTCGGCTTGCACCGGCCAGCCGGCGCGTGACGCGCGCACTCGCGCTTGCTTCGTGGGAGTCGGGCAATATCCGTCGGGCACGCAAGCACATCAAGCAAGCGTTGGCTATCAGCGACGATGACGTTATGTGTCACTATCTCCTGGGCCGAATGGCGGCGAGTCGGTTTGAGAACGAAACCGCGATCCTCGAATACCGCAAAGCCCTGGCTTGTTCGAGTGATGATCCGACGGATCGCTTGTTCGGGGAGTTGGCTAGCTTGGATCTCGCCGAGACACTGCTTACCAGTGGTTACTTGAGGGCTGCGATTGATTCCTACGAGCGCAGGATCCGTAGTTCGTTCGCTTTTTTTCCGACGGACAAAGACGACGCCCTGTTGTTCAGGAAGCTGAATCGAGGCAGGGTTTCTCCATGGGAGCAAGCCGCATCGGCATACGCGCAGTTGGGCGAGTACAAGCGAGCGGCTGACCTGCTTCGCGGCTTGTATGGCGAATCCGATGCACCCGATCCGCGCCAGCTTGAATACGCAAAGGTGCTAGCCCGCGCGGGTGATCTTGATGCGGCGATCGCGGAAGCCAAGAAAGCGCTCGAACACCAACCCGAAGCCATCCACGTCCTCGCGGCGATCTACGCCCACCAGAATCGTCCGGAGGCGATCATCAAAGAATTCAGTTCGCAGGCGGGGGACAATACGAAAGATCCAAAAGTCGGCATCGCGCACGCCTCCGCTCTGATGGAGTTTGGCCGCAACAAAGAAGCCGTAGATTTGATGCGTGCCCTGGTCGAACGCCATCCGGATCGCCCCCAGGTTTTGCGGGCTGCCGTCGAGATGTTCATCACGGCTAAGGATTGGTCGCTGGTTTTGGATACGTTGGCACTCGCCGTTCGCAATCGGCCCGAGTTGGCACCTGACATTGTGCTGCTCATCACCGATCTGGTTGAGGGTGAGGTTGCCGAGGCATTACTCCAAGCTGGTTCGACGGGCCCGACGGGTGGTACAGTATCCGAACACAAACTGGATTATGCGAAGTCGTTCGTGTTGGCCCACGTCGCGCTTGCTGCCGACAAGGGCGATGCGGCATTGAGTTGGTTCAGGCGAGCGCTCGACGACCGATCAACGTTCATCGCGGCGCGGATCGGATTGGCGCGGATCCATCTGAATCGGTGGGCGTGGCAAAAGGCCATCGATGTTGCCGCCCCAGCCGAGCCGAAGCTGGAGCGGGATACGCAGTTGGAAATCATCCTTGGTGAAGCCTACCAAGGGTTGGATGATCCCCGTTCTGCGGTCGGTCACTACGAATCGGCGCTGCGATTTCATCGCGCCAATACCGTGGCTTTGTCTGCCTTGGCAGAGCTATATTCTGTACGCGGTGAGCAGGCAGCCGCCCGTCGGCAGCTTGAAAAAATCCTTCGCATCGACCCATCGAACGCATCCGCGCGAAGCAGCCTGTGCCTGAGCTACCTCGACAGTGGCGATCGGCGGGCTGCGGCAGAGCAGATTCAGCAACTTCGCCTTCACCGCGCTCCAGCGACGACGATCGCGCGATGCATCGCCGCGCTGGAATTCGACGCCAACTCTCCGAACCACGCGCGATTCCGAAGGACGATCAAGCAGGCGATCGACGCTTCAAAACCAGACGCAGACAGCTTGCAGTTGCTTGGCATGTCGTACATGCAGGAGTCCAACTGGCAGGAGGCGGTTTTTGCCTTTGAGGCTGCGCTGGCGATCGAGCCGAAGCACCTGGCATCGTTGGCGTTGCTGCTCGAATGCAGACAGCGAAACCTCGAGTTTGAGGAAGCCCTGGAACTTCAACGCCAATTGCTGCGTCGCCACCCGCGTCGCCGTGCGTGGCAGGATAACGAACTCGAACTTCTCTTGACGATTCAGCGCTACGACGAAGCCATCGAAACTGCGCAGCGATTGATCGACGATCCGAATATCGATCCATCGCAGGCTGCCCGGTATCGAGCGGAACTTGTTGAGACGCGGCTCATGCGAAAGCAGTACGATCAGGCCATCGAAATACTCGAAGCGTGGCGGGGCAGAGAGCGTGACAACCTGGCGATTCTTCGTGCATTGATCCGCGCATGTCAAGCCGCAGGCAAACACGATCGGGCGCTGGAATTGATCCGCCTATGGGAAACGGATATTCCGGGTGGGTACGCGCGCGGGGGTGCGGAAGGCATCTGGACAGACCTTCTCCCCGAGCAGCGCGGAGAATTCACCGAAATTCTTCTCGAAGCAATAGCAGCCGATCCGGATAGCGATCAATTGCACATCGCGTTCATCCAGTTCCTTCGTGCGTCGGGAAAGCGCGACGAAGCCCTCGCCCTTGCTCGAAACAATGCGGCTTCGGGTTCGCCAACGGCTGAGCTTTTCTCAGAGCAGGTGTATTTTTGCCTCGAAGCGGTTGGCAAGGTGGATGAAGCGATCGACGTTGTGGCACGCATGATTGCAGATCGGTCCGCCGGGGCGAACAGCAACTCTGGGATGCTTGCATATCTTCGACAGGCGATGGCGCAGCTCTTGATCAATCACGGGCGAACGACTCAGGCCGTCGAAAAGCTGACCCGATGGCATGCACAGGTGAAAGCCGAGGGCGACATCGAGCAGCAGATTCTCTTTTTGAGTCTCCTGTCGATCGCATACCAAGAGGCGAACAATCTTGCCGAAGCGCGCGAGGCGTTGAACCTGTCGCTGGAGTTGGAACCCACAAATATCGGGTTGCACAACGACTTGGGATACACGCTCGCCGACTCGGGGGTCGAATTGGATCGGGCAGAACGGATGATTCGGGTGGCTGTCGGTGAATTTCCCCGCAACAGCGCCTACCTCGACAGCCTCGGATGGGTTCTGTACAAGAAGGGCGATTTTGCAGGTGCCCGCCGATGGCTTGAATTGGCGAAGGGCGGAGCGGGTGGCGAAGACCCAGTCATTTGCGATCATCTTGGCGACACCTGCTGGCGGATGGGTGATCGCGAGAGTGCGGCAAAGTGGTGGCGCGAAGGTATCGAAATCGCCCGCGATCGCACGAAGGAGCCACCGACTCGCAATTCGGATTTGCGATCGCTGGAGAGCATGGAGGCAAAGTTAGCCGCTCAAGACGATGGCAAGGATCCCGAACTCGCACCCGTCGTCGAAAAGTAGGATTCCGGGTAAACTGCCTTAATGCCCAAGCTGCATGTTGCGGTGAGGGGGGCACACATTGGCGCGTGATTGTCGCGCTCACACGATTTGAAAGGACGCCCATCGATGTCGGGTCACTCCAAATGGTCCACGATCAAACATAAGAAAGCCGCCACCGACGCCAAACGCAGCAAGGCGTGGAGCAAGGTGTCGCGGGATATTACCGTCGCCGCAAGAATGGGCGGTGGTATCATCGATGCCAACCCGCGATTGCGTCTGGCGATCGACAAAGCCAAGTCGGCGAACATGCCCCGCGATACGATCGAACGGGCAATCAAAAAAGGCACCGGTGATCTGGGCGGGGTCGTCTACGAAGAATGCCTGTACGAAGGGTATGCACCGGGCGGAGTAGCCGTCATGTGTTCTGCGCTGACCGCGAACCGCCCCGGAAATCAAGAAGATTTTCGAGCGTTCCGGTGGGAGCCTTGGTGCGGTCGGTAGTGTGGCTTGGATGTTCAAGCAGCGCGGTGTGATTGTGATTGCGGCAGACGCAGTGGATGAGGACAAGATCATGGAGCTCGCGCTGGAAGCTGGCGCGGAAGACATCGATTCCGATGCGACCTGCCACGAAATTATGTGTACGCCTGAAAGCTATCTTGAGGTGAAGGGCGCGATTGAAGCCGCCAACATCGACATCGCATCCGCCGAAGTATCCATGGTGGCAGAAAACACCGTGGCTGTTGACCTGGAAGCCGCCAAAAAAATCGTACGCCTTATGGATGCGTTGGAGGATCACGACGATTCACAAAACGTATCGTCAAATGTCGACATTCCCGACGACATCTTCGCGCAACTGAACGCGGACTGACGAACTCTCATTTCGCCGACTCCCCACACGGTGGCCAACGACCCATGACGCCGAACGACCCGACACCCGACGGCGATGCATTTGACTCCAATGCGCGGGAAGCAGACGCGTTCATTCCCGTTGCGACGCCGATCGATGGGTCAGGCTTCTACTGTAGCCAGTCGTCAAATCCACTTCGTCTTGAGAATCTACCGCGATCACGGGCGGCAGCGCACTTGGTTTTTCTCATCGCAACGTTTCTTCTTCTTCAGATCACCGCGGTTCTTCTGGCCCAATTGGCAGGAATTGATTTGGAGAGCGGTGAACATCCGTTGTTGGCGATGGTGATCACGTTTTCTGTGGGGTCTTCCGTTGTTTTCGTGGCGCTCATATTGATGCGGCGGTCGGGTTGTTCTCCCGCTTCAATTGGCCTTTCGCGTGATCGGTGGTTGTCTGAGTGCGCGTGGGGAATTCTCGTGGCGGTTGCAAGTCTCGCGGCTTTTTTTCTGATGGTTGGAATCCTTTTCGCCGTTTGGCCGAGCGGCACCAATCCGTTCAGCGGCAACTCGCAACGCGTCGAAACGATGCTCCCTGATCTCGGGCCAGCGATGCTCACTGTCATGATCGTGTTGGGGGCAGCATGGGAGGAAGCTGTTTTTCGCGGCATTCTGGTCACGCACTTGCGTCGAATCACGGGCGGATGGACGGTTGCAATGGCGTTATCGGCCCTTCTGTTCGCGGGGTTGCACACGAACGTTCAGGTGCCGGTTGTTGTGATACCGTTGTTCGCGGTGGCCGTGGTGTGGTCATTGTTCATGATTTGGAGGCGGTCGATCGTCGCGAGCGTGGTCGGCCACACGCTTTTTAATCTTGTGCAATTGTGGGGAATGATCCTAATTTCGGGTTCAGGATCGCCTTCGTAGTTGCTGGCGATGAGGCGTGCCCTCTGCTAACATGCTCCTCGTAGGCGTCGAGACTGTATTGGAGCGATATGCAGAAACATCCTGATCTTCCCCAGGCGTTCGCTGATCTTGGCGTCGAAGCCCCCCTTCTCAAGGCCCTCGCAAAAGTCGGTTACGAGGAACCCTCCGAAATTCAAAGCGAACTGATCCCGAAAATCCTTGCCGGCCACGATGTACTTGGTCAGGCCAAAACCGGTACGGGCAAGACGGCAGCCTTTGGTATTCCGACGCTACAAATGATCGATCGGTCGAAAGGCTTGCAGGCGATTTGCCTGGTGCCCACGCGCGAGTTGGCTGTGCAGGTGACGGGTGAGTTGCGCCGGCTTGCGGAGTTCAGCGGTTTGCGCATCGTCGCGGTGTACGGCGGACAAAAAATTCAAACGCAGGTTCATCAGCTTGGAAAGAAGCCTCACTTTTGCGTGGGGACGCCCGGGCGCGTGATGGACATGATGGCCCGCGGGATTCTTGATATCCGCAACGTTGAGTTTGCTTTGTTGGATGAAGTGGATCGCATGTTGGACATCGGGTTCCGCGATGACATCAAAAAGATCTTGGGTCAGATCCGTTCGGCGCATCAAACCGTGTTCGTGTCAGCCACGATCGGTGGCGAAATCCGAAGGCTTTGCAAGCAGTACATGAACGACGCGGTCGAGATCAACGTCTCGCGCGACAGTCTGACGGTCGAACAAATCGATCAGTATTTCTTGACGGCAGAACGACGCGACAAAGATCGCGCCGTCAACGCGATCCTCAAGCACGACGATCCCGAACGTGTGATTGTCTTCACCAACACCAAAGCCGCCGCCCGCAAAGTCGCCGCAAAGCTATTCAAGGAAGGCCACGGGGCGATGGAAATCCACGGCGACTTGATCCAGAGCAAACGGGAAGCCGTCCTCGACAAATTCAAGAAGAACCGCTTGAAGGTGCTGGTCGCCACCGACCTCGCCGCGCGCGGGATCGATGTTCACAACGTCACGCACATTATTAACTACGATCTTCCCCCCGAAATTCAGGTCTACGTCCACCGCATCGGTCGCACAGGCCGCATGGGCAAACGCGGAAAAGCGGTCAGCCTTGTCACCCGTGAGGAAGGGCGATTGCTGACCGACATCGAAATGCTCATCAACGCACAGATCGAAGAGATTCACTATCCCGGATACAAACCCTCGCCCGTGCGGATCGAAACGCCAGTCGCGCCGCAGCAATCACCCGGCGAAGTTCTCGCAAGCCGCGTGCAGTCGTCATCCGGTGAAACCTCGACCGATGCGGATGGCCAACCAGCGACCAAGGTGCGACGCACGCTCGGCGGAAGATTCAAACCCTCTCGCCGGCGAAGGTAAACTACCCGTAGGAAGCCTGCATCAACAGAATCTCCGGGCCATCCCGAATAGGTCGCCTATGATTGATCGTTACCCGTCTGCATCGACAAGACTTGCCAGCGGATCACCACCGGTTTATCAGGATGACCCGACTTCGATCAAATCGCTGGCTGGACGAAGCTGAATGTTTCTTGTCCGATTCGTCATAGAAAGACGCCCTTGCCCAAAAATCCACCCAAACCCAGCCGGATGATTCCCAAGCTGTGTCGGTTCCTGGGCATGGCTCCGGTGCCTGTGGACTGGAAGGGCATCGACGAACTCTTTCCTCTGTTGGAAAAACTTCGTGCCGACGGTGCCGTCATCATGCTTAAGTGGGATGGCGAACATGGTTCTGGCGGCGACCAAGGACCGTATACGGCGCTGATCACGGGGCGTGTGCTCTCGGGCGAGTTCTTTCGAGCCGATCGAGCTTCCATTGAAGAAGCGTTGGCGGAAGTGATCGTTGCGTATGCTTCGGCGCGGTGGGGGTTTACGCCTCAGACCGAATCCAAGAAATGAATTTCAGCCCAACCGTTTGAGGCGGTGCGAACCTCTTCGCTGGTCAGGATTGCGCAAGCTCTGCAATGCTGCGATGTTCGTGTGAAGTTGCTTCGACGTGGCAATCGGTTATTCCATCGAGTACTTCGACAAGCTGCTCTGTGAGGTGGACGCGGCTAAAGCGTTTGACGTTCTGCGCCTGAGCGCCGTGCATGGGATTTCCCTTTTGCCACGCGCCAAATATCTCGCTCAATGCACTGGCGATGCGCTGCGGAACCCATGCGACGGTGGGCCCGGCTTGCTGCGAACGGATGAGTCGCTCACCCTCCCATCCTTCGGGTCCAACCGACAGGATGGGTGTACCGCTGGCGAGGTATTCAAATATTTTGCCGCAGATAACCGTGTCCGCGTTCGGCCCGCCCCGGTCGGTGGTGAGCAGCAGCGCATCGGCAGAACGCATCTCCGCGACCGCTGCTTGATGCGAAACATATCCCGTTGCGGCAAACGGTATCTTGGCGTTTTCGAGTTTCTGCGCCGTGCGCGAATCGAACTCTCCTACGATGCGGAAGACGAATCGGTCACGTCGCTCACCCAAACCGTCCACGAATTCACGCAATGCAACGAACAGATCGTCGTCCGCTCGGTGCCGATCGAACCGGCCAACAAATGCCAACGTGAATAGGCGATCGAGATTTCGGTCGTGTCGCGTGCGTTTCTTGAAGTCGGCAGGGTCGAACCCGTTGGTGATGGTGTGGAATTTCGACGCCTGTTGGGGTGTGTGACTTGCGAGCACGCGGGTTTGCGAAGGCGACACACCGACGACAGCATCCGCTTCTTCGAGAACCGATTGTTCGAGTTTCAAATTCGCGGCGTGCTTTCGCGGGTTCGATTCGTTGTAGCGCAGGTCATCGGTCCACAAGTCGCGAAAGTCGGCTAGCCAGGGCAGCCCGGTTCTTCGCTTGAGTTGCAGAGCCAGTAGGTGATTGGCGGCAGGGCTGTAAGTGGAATAGATGGCGCGGATGTTTCGCTTGTGGATGAGGGCTTCGAGCGGGGCGACGCTTGTATCAACCCACTTCGCGAACTCATCGGGCCAGGTGCGTTGTCGATGCCACTTCTCAAGACGCCACTCTGCCGCTTTCGCCAGGCGTGTTGCGAGCCCACCGCTTTGTTGCAATCTGCGCAGCACATAGCCAGCGCCGAATGGATCGGACTGATGCCGTTGGCGGTGTACTTCGACGGTGGGTGGAATATCAAGGCAGAGCGATTCGTCGGTGGGCAAGCCGTCGATTTGATCCACGGTCCACACGATCGGCTGCCAGCCGAATTGATGCAGGTACTTTGTGAATTTGAGCGTTCGCTGCACGCCCGAACCACCAGCAGGCGGAAAGGCAGCCGCGATCATAAGGACGTGGCGTGGCTCAGTGGTCATGCGGCGACTCATTGTGTGCATCGGATTCGCTGCGCGTCACTGTCGGTTAGCTGCCGGCTTCGACAGATGCCAGCGCGACATCGTCTTGCACCGATGTAAGCCGCTCGTTTGGATTGCGAACTTCGGCAGGCTTCTGATCGACCGCTTTCTTCTTTGCGACGTCCGGCGCGTGTTGCTTTGAAGCATCAGCCATCGATGGCTCGCCCCAGGCTCGCTGCCACGCGCTTCGCGGTTTGTTCATAAGGCGATCATAAGTCTTGGGTCGCTCAATGCTAAGGAAAGCAGCCGCGCATGAAATACCCACCGCTGAAAGCAATACCAGAACAATCGTCGGTGCGTAGATCACACGACGTCGAAACAGCCGAGCGCGTTCGACGGACGTGATGAATTCTTCAACCGATTCGAGCACTGCGAGTCCCAAACTGCGCGTCACCTGCTTCGTGGTATGGTAGGTTTGATCGAACAGCTCCTTACGCAATACGCCCACCGCTCCGGCACCGAGTCCGGCGAGGATGGATAGCGCCAGGACCGTTGTGCTTCGCGGGCTGATGGGTTTGATACATGCTGTGGGTGGGGTCAGTTCGGCAAAGGAAATTCCCCGTTGCGATTCGTCGGCGCTGAGAATGCTTGAAATCTCTGCGACCCGTCGCGAGTTTTGCGTATGCTCTGTCCGCGCCTGTCCGAGCAAATCCTGCTTGATCTGAAAATCCTCACGATAGCGGAAGATGTTGTCTTCAAGCTGCTTGTGCTTGATGATGTCGCCGTTGACGATCCGGAGTCGTCGCTGGGTTGCGGCGAACCGACTTTCGCGGTCCTGCAAATCGAGTTGCAGATCGGCCAACTCCATATCCCATATTGCGGGGCTCCCGCCGGCAGCGATGTGTTGCCCTGCCGGAGCGGTGGATGAGTCGGACTTGCCCGCAGTGTAGTGCGATTCGAGCTGGCTCTTGAGTCGGTTGATGCGCTTGCCCAGTTCGATGATGTCGGGATGACGATCGGTCATTCGTCGCGCGGTTTTGAGTTCGTGGATTTCTCGCTGCAGGCTGAGGATTTCCGATTCGATGGATTGGGCTTTGGGGCCAAGGGTCGTGCCCAGCAGTTTCGCCGAACCGATGTTGAGCGCCAGAGCTTGTTGGTTGCGCAGCTTGTGTTGTTTGACGCGGTTTTTGCGGGCGTCAATCTCGAGTTCAAACATGGCGAGATCGCGATCGAGTTCGGCTTTTTCGCTTTCGAGCGACGTCAGCTTCAGCTTCAACGCGCCCGGATTGGTTGGGTCGATCCCGATAAATTCCGCTTGAAATGTGAGGGTTTCCGCTTCGAGGTCGGAGATTTGTTGGCGTTGCCTTTGGGCAGCCGTCTCAAAGTACGTCTTGGCATCACCCAACAGACTGACCAGTTGAGCGCGCACGCGGCGGACATAGGCGTCTTTGATGGCCCGCACAAAACGGCGGGGTATGTCGGGGCTTTGACCTTTGTAGGTGATTTGAATTTGATCGAGGTGCTCGGTGCGTTGAATCAGCCGCACGTTGACGCCTGCGGACAGTATCGCACCTTTCTTGCGGAGCAGTTCCCATCCCGCTTCGGTTGGTGTTCCGTCGGGGTTGCGTGGCAAGTTCGGAATAATATTGGCCCGCTCGACGGCATCCGCCATCGTTTCGACAGACTTAACATCGCGCGAAAGCGTGGGGCGAAAGAACCGGGCAAACTCACCCGTCGCGACCGTCTGTTGCAGGTTGATCAGAACCGGGTGGTCGCGGCGCTCGATGACCGTGGTGGATTCGTACACACGGGGGACGTATTGGCTGATGATCGTTGCCAGGCATACGACGAGGCAAAACGGAATAAAGAACGCCCATCGCCTGAGGATGAGAATTCTAAAGACCTCGAAAATGTTGTTTCGCAACAGAACAAAGGACGAGTCTTCCGCCGAGCGTTCTGTTCGAGTGTCACTCTGTGTCACTGGTTCCGACTTCATAGCGACTCCATTTTGAGAAGTACAATGCTCTAAGATTCGCAGCACTTCGGGAAACACAGCGGCGCCGATGTGGCGTGCCGTCGCTGGTCTACTTTCGTTAAATCCGCGGATGCCCTGCGTCGAAGCAATTGAACCGCGCAGAACCGAGCGACCGGAAACGTCCTTCCGCAATACCGCGTACCCATGTCTTTATCGGATTCGACCGATATGGCCTGAACCCCGCAACCTCGGCGGGCCAGAATTGGTGCCGTCCAAATGACGACCGATAAGCGTTCGGCAAGCAGAATTGCTCCGTTCGCACCTTCGACATCGAACGACAATCAGCCCCTCTCAAACCGGTTCGCGTTACCGCCGATAACCCGTTTAGGTTCGTGCGCGCAGACCCGCGCTCTGTTTGGAGCGGGGTTGGCTCGCCGGTTTTGCTGACGTATTGACGCTTGCAAGAGGGAATACTGGCTGATGGCAACTCTTTTGGCACCAACGGGTTATGACAAGTTCTACGCGGGCGGTGGTTGGCGATATAGCCGCGTTCGCGAATGGTGGTGGCATCGCAAGCATCTGGTCAGGCGATTCGATTTGCCACGCGGGTTGCGGATGCTCGAGGTCGCCTGCGGAAGTGGGTTCCATACGAATCTGTTTTGTCGTATGGGATTTGACTGCGTCGGAACCGACATCAGCGCCACCGGCATCGAGGTCGCCCGACAAAACTATCCCGGGCGCAATTTCGTTCAGGGCGACGCAACCGCTGACCTATCGTTCGACGAAGCCAGCTTCGACATCATCATCACGCGCGGCTGCAGCATCTATCACTATGACCTGTCGGGCGCGACCGCGTTGAATATGACACGCAACCTGATGCGCTACATCAAACCGGGTGGCCGATTCATTTTAATCATTGCGACCGACCTGTCGGGAAACAAACCCGTGGACAATATTTGGCAAAATACGTTGGCCGACTATCGGGCGCATTTTTCAAAGTTTGATCCGCAATGCACCATCGATTGGTATCGTCGACTTGCGATTTCCAGTGCCATCAAGGCGAACTGATTGAACTTTCTGCATCGACTGCTTCGGAGCGCAACGGATGGCCGCACCTGAACTGATAACACAAGAAGCTGTTCAAGAAGCGCGTCCGGTGAAGCAGGCGGCAGGTCGATCGGTTCGGCTTTCTCCAGGGCGTGGAATCCTGCGCGGTTTGTTTCGACGTCGGCAGTCGCTGCGCGTGTTGTGTTATCACGGGGTCATCGCAGACGAACTGGCGGGTGAACCCTGGGTTCCTGATTATTTTGTGACCGAAACCCAGTTTCGCGAACAGATGCAGACGATTCAGTCTTTCGCCGAAATTGTGCGATTGGCTGACATTTATCGCAATGATCAAACACCGAACGATACTAGGACGCCACGCATTGCGGTGACGTTCGACGATGTGCCTGCGTGTGCGTTTACCCACGCGCGTCCGATCCTCAAGGAGTTGGGAATCCCTGCAACGTTCTTTGTTGCGACGGGGTTACTGTCGTCAAACCGACCCGCTCCGGCAGAAATGGTGCATTTACTGCGGCTATATCCCGACATTCGGCAGGATGCTGCATCGCCTGCGCTCAACGAGGTGTGCAGGAAGCCGAGCACGCACAAATCGCTGACGATCCAAACGTTGCAACGAATCTTGGCACGCGTCGATCGGCGACTTCTTTCGCAGGCACCGCGCGAAGCGATTGAATCGCTGCGATTGCTGTCCTGGTCGCAGCTTCACACGTTGGTTGATGAGGGGCACGAAGTCGGTGGGCACACGGTCGACCACGCCATTTTGAGTCGACAAACCGAGGCCACGCGCGAGCAACAAGTTGCACGGTGCCTTTCGGATATTCAAAATCAACTGGGTGTCGATCCCGTCGGATTCGCTTATCCCAATGGCGGACCGGGCGACTTCAGCCAAACAGACACAACCCACCTGCGAGCGGCTGGCTTTAAGTATGCGGTGACCACAATCGCGGGGTTCTGCTCTGCCGCGTCTTCGCAGTTCGAGTTGCCGCGTGTTTGCATTGGCATGGGGCACACGCCAACGCGGTTCATGCTCGAAGTCAGCGGTCTGCTCGATCGCCGTCGACGGAGACAACAAGGGTGGAACTGACCGTTTGCGCGTACGACGATCTCGACGATCCGAACCTGCGAGATGCGTGGCTGGGGTTGCAGGTCGAACCGGGCACATCAATTTTCTCGACGCTTCAATGGTGTCAATCTTGGGCGAATACGCTGGGGCGTAATTGTACGCCGTGGGTTCTGACCGCATGCAACCGCGATGGTGTCGTCGGACTTTGGCCGCTCTGCGTTGATCGATCCGCATCACCGCGATGGGTGAAGTTTCTGGGTAGCGATGGTGTGCGGGGCGATCATCTCGACGTGCTGTGCAGGCCCGCGCACCACGATGCAGTCCTCGGTGCGTTTCTCGACTATCTTCAACGTGATACGCGAATGTTCGACGGCTTGTTGCTCGATGGCATCGGTGTTGAATCGAAGTCGAACGCCTTGCTGGAGCAATGGTGCAAAGAGAATCGCTATCGCACGGTGAATCGCGAAATTCAGACGCTCCCCCATGTCAATCTTCCGGGTACGTTTGACGAATAACTGTCGACCCTGT
>JAADIU010000277.1:0-13010 GCA_013151185.1 Planctomycetota bacterium | reverse complement strand
GAAAGTTGGCGAACATGGGTGCGGAGATCGTCGAATGCCGCCGCAGGAACGACGTTGACGAACTGTTGGCGAAGTTCTTTGAACTGCATGTCGTGCGGTGGCGATCCGAGGGTGTCGAAAGTCGATTCGCCGAGCCCCAGATGCAGGCGTTCATGCAGGGCTTCTGCGCGCTCGCTGCCGACAACGGTTGGTTTCGCGGGTATACGCTGCGCGATGGCGGTAAAACAGATGGCGTTCTCATCGCGTTTCATTTTGGGCCCGAGGCGTACTTTTATCAGATCGCGCGCGACGCGGGGTCGCGGGTGCTCAATGCTGGCATGATGCTCATCACTGCCAGCATCGAGCAAGCCATCCGTGAATCGTTGACGCGGTATGACTTCCTGCGCGGTGACGAATCCTACAAGTTTCGCCTCGCCAAGTCGTCGTCGCAACAGGCGACCGTGATGATTGGCGTTCGCAGGCCAGCCACCACTGCCGTTGCGACGGAGCTTTTGTCTCAGCGTTTCAAATGCATCGCAAGCCGATTGTTGGGTGATGATCGCTGGACGCGGTTAAAGGACCGACTTCGCGGGCGTCGGGCAGCACGTTCAGCCGCCTTGGGCTCCACAACGGGAGCGAACCCGTGACCGATCGACCCGACGATCCACACATCGACGCCATTCGCCGTCGCTATCACGCGGTTGTCGAACGACATGCCCCGCACGCGAGCGCTCTGAAGTGGCGCAAGAGTCGGTTCGAGCGCGGGCTGCGGTTGGCTGACGAGATTGAATCTCGCGTGGGTAGCTTGCAAGGTCTGCGCGTTCTCGATGTCGGGGCGGCTCATGGTGGGGATTTGTCGGCGATGTTTGCACGCGGAGCGCACTGCGTCGGTGCGGATATGTTCGACCATCATTACGATGAACTGGTTGGCGGAGTGGGGCAGGGCAGTCCGTATTTTTCGATGACTCGTTTTGACTGTCTGGGGAATTGGCCGCTTCGATCCGACAGTTTCGACGTGATCATTTCGCTGGGTGTCTTGGAAATCGTCGACGATTTGAATTTGTTCTTTTCCGAGATGGCGCGCGTGTTGAAACCGTCGGGGTTGGCGGTTGCTTATACGGGTACCGCGCTGCGAATGATTCGCCGCGATGCGCTATACAAACTCCCGCTGATTTCTGTGTTGCCAACGCGCCTTCGACGACTCGTTGCCGAGAAATTGTTCCACCGTGTCTATCGTTTTCCGGTTGCCAATCACACGTTCTATTCGGCGTCAACGCTGAGGCGTCATGCGAAAACGGTTGGGCTTGACGTTTGTCCGCAAAAGTATGCCCGCAGCGATTTGATGCAGCGGTTGGTTCGTCATTTCGCCTTTGATTTTGTCGTGGTTACGCCTCAGCCGAAACAGCCTTCTGTGCGGAAAACTCAAGCGGGCACGGCGGAACACGTCAGCAGTTGATCGTACATCCTCGCGTATGACGCGGAGCATGCGTCGAACGTGAATTCGGTTTCGACAAGCGAACGTGCAGCCAACCCTGCGGCGCTGCGTTTGTTTGGATCGTTCATCAGGCGAGAGATCGAAGTTGCCATCTGCGCGTCGTCGTTGGGTGGGATGATCAGGTCCGGGTCGATGCTGTCGAACATTTGGCGGTGATCCGACACATCGGTGACGACGCAAGGTAAGCTGACGGCCATCGCTTCCAGAACTGCGTTGCTTAATCCCTCGGAATGACTGCTGCACACAAAGACATCGAATGCGGGGAGAATGCGTTCGACGCGTTCAACTCTACCGGTGAACGTGACTCGATCGCATAGTCCAAGATCCTTGACTTGCGAGCGGAGTTCGCTTTCCAGCGGGCCATAGCCCACCAATATGAGGTGTGCGTTGGGGTGTGCGGTTACGATTCGCGCGAAGGCACGGAGGAGAACGTCGTGCCCTTTGACGCGCTCGAAGAAGTTGGCCACGGAACCGATGATGAACCTGTCCCCGCGTAGTTTCAATCGATGGCGCGCGACGATTCGCGTTTGGTCCGACGCCGGGGCGAATTGACGGCTATTGACGCCGTTGTGAATCACGCGAACGTTTCTACGGTTGAAACCGAGGCCATCGACAAGCACATCGCGAGCTGCGTTTGAAACTGCGGTGGCTGCGAGTGCGTCCATGTTCAACAGCTTCGCCCGAAGACGTTGAAATGTCGTGAACGATTGACCGTTTTGCAGGCCGTGAAACCCGAGGAGCAGTTGTACGTTGTGCAAGGATCGGCATGCGAGCGTTGCATCCGTCCACGTTCCCCAGTTGCGAGCGTGTACAAGATCAACACCGCGATCGCGGATCAACTTTCCAAGTCGGCGATATAGAAATCGGTCCCGTCCCTTTGCGGATAGCGAAATGATTTCGAGTCCGTCGCCCAGTGTGCCGCCGAACGGGCGCGGATCGCGCAGGCTGCAAATGATATGGTTGGCTTCGACGCCATCGAGCGCGGATACCAATCGGCAAAGCATTCGCTCGGTCCCACCGGGTTCAACCGAATGCACAACGTGCAGAATCGTCGGCATAGATATCGTCCTGTCCGTTTGCATGCGCGCAATCCCCGTGCCCAACGGGCTCTGGCAACAACGCTTCCTGTTCGGCGACTTCTCGGGCCAAGGCTCCCTCCAAGCAGACCGGTAGCGCCAGAATCCACCAAAACGATTCGGTGTACAATCGGTCGGTAAACGCTGCCGACACGAGGTAAATCACCACCGACAGCAGGCAGCCATAGACCAGGAAGCGTGCGGAATGGGGCTCGTCCGAATCGCCCGACAACCGGACGCAGCGTCGCAGGTGGAGGAGGACAACACAAACAAGCATCCCGAAAACGACGACTCCCTGCACGCCCAACTCGGTCATGCAGAGCAGATAGCTGTTGTGCGCGACGCGGCCGGGTTCTTCAAAGGCGTGCAGGTATTCGCCTGTGTCGTAGCGCGCTGCAGAATCTTTGAATCGACCGACCCCGACACCGAAGGGATGGTCGAGGAACATTTCGCCCGCGACTGTCCACAACTCGATGCGTGATTGAATCGCCCCGTCGTCGGAGTATTCCGACGGGCGCACAATCGTATCCATTCGATTCCAGAAATGCTGGTCAGCCAGCGATACCGCACCGATGCACCCGACCGCGAGCGATGCGTAGGTCTTTAGTCGCCATCCGCGCGGCACCATGAGCAGTGCAACGATTCCACCTGCGAGCAAACCAACAAACGCGGATCGTGTGCGACACTGCACAATCGTATTGACCGCGAGCACACCCGCGAGCAAGGCCACAAGCCGCAGGTGTTTCGACTTTGTGGTCAGCGCCATTGCGGCGATGAGCGGCAGCATGGCGGCCATGTGTACTGCCAAGCCGGAAGACTCTCGAAAATCCGGGCCTCCGACGAAGTTCAACCGTCCATCGGCGAAGTCATCCGTTGGTGCGTTGAAGGCGTCATATCCAATCACGATTGTGCCCGCGACAAACGTCCACAGGATGATCGTGAAGTTGCGGCGCGTTGTGCCCATGCGCACGAGACATACGAGGAAGATCGTCATCTTGACCATCTTGTCGGCGAGGATGGTTCCATAGTCGGAAGCGCCCCGGTTCGTCCAAAAGCTGGCGAGCACAATTCCCGTGAATGCGAAGACAAGCAGCAACCACGACCCGAAGAACGAGCGGGCTTTTGGGACACGTCCACCGCTCAGCATCATCCCGAGGATGAGGCACATCGCGGCGGTCATCGAGTATCGGATGCCGAGCGAGTCGAGCGGCTGCCCCCACCACATTTTTCCGGGGTGCATCTGATACACCATCATGTAGTTGACAATGCCAACGATCGGAAAGACGAGGGACAGTCCGCAGGCGCACACGAATCCGACGAAGAAGAGGCTCGTCTTGAGCGGCCAAAAGAAGGTGTTTACCTGTGCGAGCACAACATCACCCCGGTGCGAAGAAAGGTTCCTATAACTGGTTCGGCAATTTGAACGGGTCGTTCAAGCAATTCGGCTTTTGCGGGGCGAGAATGTTGAGGTTTTCGGACGGACGCTCGGTGTTCATTCAGATCGAACGCGCGGGTATGGTAGCGCGATCACCCATGTACCTTGAGCAGGGTGACGTCGAAGATGATCGTTTCGTCGCAGGCATCGCTTGGTGGAATGACGACGCGCCGCCTTCCGGCTTCTCGCATCGTGCGGATGGCGCGAGACAGATCGGGCATGATGTCGATCAGGTTCAGGCGTGTGTTGACGGCTTCGTCGAGCAGTACACCGCTTGCGAACTGTCCACGATAACTGACCGTGACGGACTCGGCGCGGGTCGCTCGCTTGCCCACGCCTTCTTCCAGATCGAACATCCGAGCCCCACCGGTTTCGTCGCCCAGCAGCAGTTCGACGGACGCAGCGATTGTGTCGCGTTCGGGCTGTCTCGCTCCTGCTGACATCGGGGTTTGGCCCGCAATGATCGTTTTCGCCACGCGCCGTGCCCGCGACGCAGAGCCTTTGACCAAATCGCCGAACGAGCGCTCGGTTCGACTGCTGCCAACACGAAGTGCGTCCCATCGATCCGCCATTGGTGACAATTGGCGAACGGGTCCGAACATCGGATTCCGTGGTTGTTGCCGCCGAGTACTTTCTGAACGAACCGGCGGCGAATCATCGGATGCGGGAGCATCGGCGTGAATGCTCTCGGCTTCCTGCTCTTCGTCGTGTTCTTCAACCTGCGCCTTGCACTTTTGCGCGACAGCCCGTTCGAGGCAAACCGGAAGCGCTAAGATCCACCAGAACGATTCGGTGTAAAGTCGGTCGGTGAATCCGGCGGCGACTGTGTAGATCAAAATCGACAGCAGGCATCCAAAAGCCAGCAGCCTCGTTTCCGATGGGTCGGCGGAGAATTTGGCCCACTTGCAACATTGTCGCAGTTTCCAAAACGACAGCGCGAGCAGCGAGCCCAATACCAAAATACCCTGCACGCCCAGTTCCGTCATGCAGAGCAGGTAACTGTTGTGGGTCACGCGCCTCGGGATCGAAAACGCGAACAACTCGGTCCCGGTGTTATAGCTTGCGATGGCTTGCTTGAATTGTCCGATCCCCACGCCAAACGGATGTTCCAGAAACATCTTCCAACCGATGGACCAAAGCTCGATGCGGGCTTGGATCGCGCCTTGTTCCGCGTATGCCTCGTGCCCGAGAATCGTGCGCATGCGATCCCAAAAATGTTGATCCGTCAGTGCAAGCATTCCCGCGACGGCTACAACGATCGACGCACCGACGCTCAGGCGACGTTTTCGCGGAAGGAAGAATATTCCCACGACTGCACCGATCACCAATCCCACAAACGCGGAGCGCGTGCGACACTGAATGATCGTGTTCACCGCAAGGACGCCCGCGACAAGAACAAACGCCTTCCAGCGCCACTTCCGTGACGTCAAGAAGAGAACACCCAGCAGTGGAAGCATGGCGGCCATGTGTACTGCGAGGCCGGACGACTCACGAAAGTCCGGTCCACCGATAAAGTTGAGTCTGCCGTCGGCAAAGTCGGAAGGTGCCGCGTTGTAGGCTTCGTAACCGATCAGCAGCGTTCCGACCGCGAAAGCCCACAGCACAAATCGGAAGTTGCGACCGGTTCCGCCCATGCGAACCATGCAGAATAGAAAGATGGTCATCTTCACCATCTTGTCTGCGAGCATGTCGCCATAGTCCGATGTGCTGGTCCCAATCCACAGACTGCCCAGCACGATTGTTGTGAACATGACCAGCAACATCAGCCAGTCACCAACCACCTGCTTCGAGCGCGGGACCCGCGCCGAACTCAGCAACATGCCAAGGATCATGCACACTGCGGCCGTGAGCGAGAGGCGCAATCCCCAATCTTCAAACGGTTTGCCCCACCAGGTGTCGTCGGGGTTCATCTGGTAAATCATCATGTAAGTGATGACGCCCACGATGGGAAACACCAACGACATGCCGCACGAGCCGACAAATCCGGCGAGAAAAATGCACGTTTTTATTGGCCACATAAAACGGCGGACTCCAGCAAGATGACCAGCAAATACGGACTGGTTGCTCTTGTTGAATTCGGCAGTGCAGCGGCATCGAATAAGTTATCAGCCGCTCGCAAAACAATGCTGGAGGCCCCGAGTCAGGCGGTCATGTGAGGGCAGCCGCTGGGCGTAAGCGAGGGCTGTATTTTCGGACCATTGGTGTTCTGGTGGCATATCGGTTTCATTCGCGATCCGCGATGTCCGATAATTCAGATACATGGAACTCCTGCAATCCACATTGCAATTGGCCCGCGATTTTCGCGCAACCGCCATGCTTGAATCTGCACGGCGAAAGCGCTGGATGCACCTGCTCGAAGCGCGACGCCACACCTATTGGCCGCAAGCGCAGGCCACTTCGACGATTGCCCTGGATCGCCGAGTCCGAATTGGCGCGGGTGGCATGATGTTGCGCGGTGAACTGATCGGCGAACCGCAATCGATATCGTTCTGGATTAAGTGGTGCCCCGATGCAGACCCCGTGGCGCTTGAGCAAACGAACAGCCACATGCGATGGTGGCTTGCACAACATCCCCGGTTGGCTCAATCCGTTTCGCAACTGCTCGACTATTGGTCTGGCGAGAAGGTATTGTTGATCCAGGGCGTACAGGGTGAGCCTTTGGGGCGGAGTTTGCATCGGGATGTTCCGAGCAGAGACACAGCAGTGCAGGCCCTTGCCCGATGGCATCGAACATACGCGCAGATTGAAAGTGCAGGGTCCGATCAGCCGAGCACCCTTTGTGGCGACGAGGTGTATCGATCGAAGGATGGCCATTCGTGCGTTCATGCCGATCGCCTGATCGAGAGACGAATCGAACTCGCCACCGAGTCAGCCGACCGACTTGCCATGGCGGGATGCACCAAAGCCCGACAGTGGGCGGATCGGTACGACCTGTCGGGCCTCGTTTCGCTCTTTGGTTCAGGCGTGTCTGCCGGGTTCGTTCACGGTGACTTCAAACCCGACAACATTCTGATCGATGCCGAGTCGTTTGTTGTCATCGACTGGTGGACCGCTCCGCGTATTAGTTGGCCGCTGACAGACATTGCGGTGTTTGCCGCCAACCTGTGGATGGACTCGCGGCGGGAAGCGGCAGACGTGGTTTGGAATACGTTTGCCCGAGAGCGATTTCCAGAAGGAATCGACGCACGCGACCAGCGCGGGATCGACCTGCTTGGTACAATGACCTGCCTACAGTACCTTGCGATGAGAGCGAAATCCGCACGACCCGTCGACCGGGCGTATGGTCGCCGCGTTTTGGAACGCCTGTTGACCCGCCGACAGCCCATCGGATACGTTGATACATCATGCAAACGCCCCCGCGTGATTTGAAAGGAACAACTCCCGTGCCTCCCACAAAGGAAATCAAGCATTCCACCGCGACCGAAATTCCGCAATCGTCCGATGGAAGCACCATGGCCGAGTTAAAATTTCGCCTCATCCAAACTTACGACCAAAAAGCGAAACACTACGATACCGACCGGGAAGTCAATCGGGCGACACGCTACTATTTCGATTGCTCCTATCGCGCCATCGAATCGCTGATGGACGATACGTCGCGTGATACGGTGCATGTTGACATGCCCGTCGGAACAGGGAAATTCCTGATTCATCTGAGACAGCGCGGGCACTCGCATCGGATGATTGGCATCGACCTTGCAGCAGGGATGCTCGAAGTCTGCGCGGATCACTCAAAGCAAACGGGTGCGGATTTGGTTTTGTCGATGGGTGATGCGTATTGCCTTCCGCTCCCCGACAACAGCGTCGATGTGTTTACCTGCCTGCGTTTGATGCACCTGCTGCCCAAGGCCAGTTGGCCGCAAGTCGTTGGCGAAATCCGGCGCGTGCTGCGGCCTGGTGGGTTGATGATTATCGAATTGCGAAATGCACTTCGGGGTGTGACCTGCCAAATGTTGGTGGCTGCGTTTCGGTCGCGAAGGGAAACGCACCCGCACACGTTCGCAACACCGCAGCAAGCCCGCCGACTGTTCCGTGCGTTCACAGATGTGCAGTTGCAAGGCGTGGGCCTCGATGGCACATCGACCATGTCGCGGTTTGTCCCGGCGATGGGAAAGGGGTTGCACTTTCTCGAAGCCAAGTCAGCCATTCGGTACCTCAGCAAGACGCTTCTCGCCACAGCAAGAAAGCCCAAAGACTCGTGTTGCTCGTAACGTTTTCCGGAATTGACGGTGCCGGCAAGACCACGCAGTTGGTGCAGACCGAAGCGTTTCTCCAGCGGCGCGGTATGAAGGTGACGGTGCTTGTGACGTTGCACTTCACGGTCACGGGCATTTTGGCACGCTTGCGCGAGTGGGTTGTTGCGCGCAGAAAAACCGCATCGCAGGAGCATATCCAACAGCGGCCACGAATACGAAGCTATCCTGGTGGGCGTTCGTTCGACAAAGACCGACACCACTGGGGCGTGCGTGTTCGTCGGCTGATTGCATATCCCGTCGATTGTATTGCGTTCGCAAGCGTGATCACCTTGCTGCGAATTCGCGGGTACGACGCGGTTCTCTGCGATCGCTACATTTACGACAAGCTGGTCTGCCTCGCCAAGCCCACGGGTTGGTTTGCAAAGATATTGACCGCGATGGTTCCGCGCCCCGACGTCGCCATTCTTCTGGTGGCTGACCCGTCCGCCGCCGAGAAGCGAAAACCCGAACATGAGTTGGACTACTTCGAGACAAAAGCCCAAGCCTATCACGATGTTCAAGAGGCGATTCCCGGCTTGACGGCGATCGAAAGCGCAACCATCGAGGACACCCAGCAAAAAATACAGTCGCTGATTCTGGAAAACCTCACCGGCTTGCACGCATCGGCCAGCAAGCCCGACACCGTTCAATCACCCTCCGTTTGAGTCGAACCACCCGCCCAGCCGATCGCCCCCATGCAACCCGATTGAATCGATGCTACCATGCTGCGCTCGGCGTACGTCGTGTCTGCGCATTGTCTGACGATTGGGTTATCGTTTTATGCTTACCTTGTCTGCATTGGTATCGGGATTGATCGCGGGGACGGCCCATGTATTCGCGGGCCCCGACCACCTAGCCGCTGTCGCGCCGCTTGCACTTGAAAAGAGACGCAGCCCGCTTGTGACCGGGTTGCTTTGGGGCGTCGGTCATTCAGGCGGGTTCTGGTCGTTGGCGATCGTTGCGATTCTTCTGCGGGATGCCCTGCCTTTGGAATGGTTGTCGTCGTGGAGCGAGCGCCTTGTCGGCGTTGTGCTGATCGGCATTGGCCTGTGGACGATCAAAAAAGCGCTGTCCATTCGCATTCACACACATGTGCATAAGCATGACGGCGTGGTTCACGGACATGTTCATGTTCACGAAGCCGGGATGGACGGGCACGATCGTGTTGCCCACTCGCACGACCACCGGGCGCTGGGGATCGGGTTGCTGCATGGCGTCGCGGGTACTTCGCACATCCTTGGTATTTTGCCCGCGCTGATGTTGCCGTCGGGTCTAGCTGCGATCGCGTATGTTGTCGGGTTTGGTCTCGGATCGATTTGCGGCATGTCTGCGTTTAGCTGGCTGATCGGGCGGATGGCCGTCAGAGTTGCCCGCACACATCGAAGGGCTTCTCAGTTTCTATTCGTGGGCAGCGGGGTCGCCGCGATTGCGATAGGCTTCTTCTGGCTGACGGTTTGATTCTGGCGGACACAACAATCCGAAAATCTCTTACCGATCAGATGGCGATTCCGCGGTGTTTACCAAGGCGTTTCGTCTGAGGCAGTTCAAACATTTTGCACGATGCAAATTCGGGATCGCATGCGGCACCGAAACAGCCGGCTCTGATCGCACCGACTTCGCTTGCGCGTTCGGGTTCGTTCCAACGATGACGTCGAGCAGGGCGGCAGCGTTGTGGTTTCCCAGCGGGAAGATCGCCGCAGAAAGCGGAGCCGACCTGAACTCCTGATCCGCAAGCAGCGTGAAGGTCGGCGAACTTTCGTCCATCACTGCGTCGGCATCCCGAACATGGTGCATGCCCAGAAGGTGACCGGTCTCGTGGGTGGCGACATTACCAATTGCAACCGACATGCCGGCTGGGCTCGGTGGTTGAAGGAACAGATTCAGTTCAAACGATTCAATGAAGATGATGGCTTTGTCGGTCGTGTCTTGGTTGTAGAGATCGACATCCTGCGATGCGCCAAAGGCAAGGTCGTTGAACCCGCCGAATAGAATTTCGCTTGCACCCTCTGCCGGCAGCGGGCCATCGTTGATGCTGTCGAGAATCGTGACGTTGAACCGTTCGTAGTTTTGCTCAATCGTAGTACGGATAGCCGCAATCATAAAATCCGTCTGCCCCGCGTAGATGGCATCGATATCGCTCGCGTCAAACGGACCGACCTGAAAATTCCCAAATATCGGATCATCAATTTCGCCCCCGCTAAAATTCAGGTAGAGAATTTGAGTCACGGGGGCGGGCGGTTCGTCCCCGCGTACGACGGTCACGCTCAGTTCGTACTGCCCCGTGGAAATGCCTGCGACGTTGTGCGAAATCGCCATGTAGAACGGGTTCGAGTCAACGCGCACATCGTGGTTGATTTGAGGCGAATCCGACCGCGACAGGATACTGGTCAGCGTGTCCTCATTGACCAACTCGTTGAGTTGATCGTACATGGCGAACGCGGGTTGGAGCGACCCGGTAAGATTGGTCACGCGAACCCGCACCGTATCCCCGGCGCTCATCGGCCCAAGATCGAACACGTCGATGTCGCCACCACCATTCACCGATCCGGAAAGGGCAAGTTCCCCGTCGTCAAGCGAGACGCGCGTCGCCACCGCAAAGACATTGTTGGGTTCCGATTCCAGACCTTCGCAATTCGTCGTGCAAGTGACAGGTGGTTGCTGGCAACCGACCGTCAATATCGCCGCCAATAGCGAGAGAACCGCAAAGGAATTGTATTTCGTCGCAACGTGATTCATTGTCTTCACAATGGTTGAACGCGTCTCTCGTTGGAACGTGCGTTCGAGGTTCTTGGTAGGGTCCGCTGTGCGGACCGTCAAAGAGACAATGTTCGATGTTGAGAAATGGTCCGCACAGCGGACCCTACATCGTCGAATAATGTCATCGTCAAATAACGTCCCGATTAGAAGTAGCCGGAGACTTCGTAGATTAGCTCCCGACTCCAGACTATGATTTTGATCGCTGGTAGCAGAAAGTACAGGAGTATCCCGTCACCATACCAGATCAAGGCGAGGAAGATGAACATACCATAGGGTCGAATCGCCGCATAGAAGCGACCCATCGAGTCGGGCAGCATGTGCTCGGCGATCCACGAACCATCCAGCGGGGGGATGGGGATAAGGTTGAAGAACGCCAGCATCAGGTTGATTGCGAACCCCAGCTTCAACATCAATGCTGCCGCACCAATCACACTGGCGCCGGCGACGCCTGTCACCGTGACCATCGGTTGGATGTCGCAAAGATGATACACCTGGACGTTGGGCATTAGCGCAAGGCAAGCCGCAATCAACACAAGCAATGCGAGGCAACATGCCGCTTGCAACAGGTTCGAAAACGGTCCTGCGGCTGAGATGAGAATGTGTGCTCTGCGGTACTTCGGTACCATCCCAAGTTGCACCGGAACCGGACGGGCGTATCCGAACACGGGCATGCCCATGTAGGTGAGCATGATGGGTAGGATGATGGTTCCGAACGGATCGATGTGTGACAGCGGGCTCAATGTTACCCGGCCCATGGATTTTGCGTGATCGTCGCCGCACCACCATGCCGTGATCGCGTGTGCAGCTTCGTGGAAGCTCAGCGCCAGGATGACCATGACGATTGCAGCGATGCGGGCACCCCAACTCCACTCCAGCGAGCGGGCCATCTCCGGATCAAACGCAAGGGCTTCGACGGGTCGGTAGAACATCGCGTATGTGCTTATCGCCGAAATCATCATGCCTACAATTGCGACATACAAGCTGATGGTGGCGATCGTGCGGATGTGATGGTGCGACGCGTTGATGGGCGAGCGTCGCCGAATCACCATCGCAAGCGCGCACGCGGCGATTCCGAAGATGGCGCCGACAATTGGGAAAAAGGAAATCGACGCGAGACTCACCGCAACGATTGGCATCGCGGTCATCTTCGGCCAGAGCGGTTTGAACGGACGTTGGGGAATTGCAGGATCGGTAGCCGCCACTTCGTGCGACGGTTGCGGTGTGGGTTCTGTCTGTTGCTCGAGCGTGCCGGGTTGTTTCATGGCGACGAAGAGGGCCTTCGCTTCTTCGAGTGGCACCAAAAAACCGATTTCCTGCTGACCGGTATCAAAGTGAATGACCACCCGCGTTGACGTTGGTGCAAACGTGATCGCATCGCGCCATTCGGATTGCGGCAGTTCGACTCGCTCGTCCGCGTGGGTCAGGACGACCGTGTCGGGGTCGGCATGAATCTGCCACGAACGCCCCTGTCCGTCGGGCCATGTCAGCGGTTGCTGTTGTTGTGTGGTGTCTTCCATGCGGGTTTCTGATGCGAGAGACAATCAAAATAGAGACGATCAAAGTAGGGGCGATCACAGTCCCGTCGGTGCCTTGCAGCGGGGAGGTCAATCATGCGATACAGTATACGCAAGAGGCGGGTGTCGGCCAACGTTGCGGTTGCCGTCATCTGCCGTCATGTTCGGTTGGATTAACACGAGGCAGAATCATGAAGATTGCAGTCACGGGTGCAACGGGTTTCCTGGGTCGATACATCGTCAACCACCTGACCGGTGAAGGCCACGCCTGCCGCTGCTGGTATCGGGCTTCAAGTTCGCGCGATGGGATGGATGGTGACGGCTGTCAATGGTTGGAGGGCGAGTTGGGCAATGCGGATGCCTGCACATCTCTGGTGGAGGGCGTAGACGCGGTTGTGCATTCCGCGTTGCATCATCCGGGCGGTGGTTTTCGCGGTGGCGAAGGCGACCCCGTGGAATTTTGTCGCAAGAATATCATCGGGACCATCGAACTCATAGAAGCCGCTCGGACGGCAGGCGTCG
>JAADIU010000352.1 GCA_013151185.1 Planctomycetota bacterium | reverse complement strand
AACCCCGATAGCATTCTGCCGCGAACCACATACGCGAACGCGGTGGTCATTCCACAAGTTGGACAGGGAATCGCATATTGTCGGGGCCAACTGCATCGTTGTTGTCCGAGTTGCTCGTGCGTGCCAAATCCTTTCGGGTCCGGTGTCACAAAGCCAGCCGTCCCGATGATCGCGCCCGCCGCCAACAGCACCATGATTGCCTTCGCGCGAAATCCCGCATTCTGCTGCACGGGTGTTCGGTAGATCAGCGGGCCAAGAGGATGGCTGTGTTGCTCGGTGGATTCGAGGTCATGTTGTGACATGGGTTGACCTTTGGGCTCTACGATCTGACGGGGCAGGATGGAAGACGCGCGCCGCAACGTGGGCGAAGTGGAGGATATGACCAACCGGTTGCTGCATCCACCCTGCGTGAGCCAATCGATGTAAATCGTTTTGGCAGTTTGCTTCTTGCTGGAACGATCATTCGACCTATAATCCTCGCTTGCTGTCGAACCAACTGTGCTGCGGGCAAAAAACCAACGCAGCGTCCACCGGGGAGATTCAGGCATTGTCCACCCAATCCGCCACGACATCTCAATCTGCAACAACGGCTATCAGCCCTCGCGAAAAGTATTATTTTTTGGCCCGTCGGTTGCACTCGATTACGGGTCTGATGTTTTCGGGCTTCGTCGCTTTTCACCTGATTGTCAATGCAACAGTCCTTGCGGGCGGGGAAAAGTTTCAATTCTGCGTTGAGAAGATCCACATTCTCGAACACATGGGTTTGTTGGTGCCGGTGGAAATGGCGACGATTTTCCTTCCGATCGCCTTTCACGCCTTGTTCGGCATCGTCATCATGTTGAGCGCCAAGCCAAACGTGACGGAATATCGCTACGGAGGCAACGTTCGCTACACGCTTCAGCGTTGGGCTGCGGTTGTTATTTTGATTTTCCTTGCGATGCACATTTGGCACATGCACTGGTTGGGCAAGCCTCTGGGTGGTGCGCAGTTTGAACCTGAAAATGCGACATTTTCCGCTGCACAAGCGATGCAGTCGTGGGTTTTGTGGGCACCTATTTATGCACTTGGCGTGCTGGCGACGGTTTTCCACCTTGTCAATGGTGTGTGGACAGCGCTGATTACATGGGGCGTCACGATCGGTCCGAACTCTCAGCGGATCTCCGGATATGCGTGCATCGGGTTGGGAGTTGTGTTGTTGGCTGCGGGTTGGGGATCGGTTTATGGATTCAGGAATTATACGGTTTCGGATTCGACGGCAGTTGCGGCAGAGGTGGAGCATGTCGGCGGTGATGGGCACTAACTGGCAGACCCGTCAAGCACATTGCACTGCTCACAGAGCAGTGGCACGGAGGCAGACAGTCGTACGTTGATAGGCAAGTCGCCAACAGGGTAGGGAAATATGGCTGAAAAAGATGTTGTCGTCATTGGTGGAGGGCTTGCCGGATTGGCGTGCGCCATGAACTTGGCGGCAGAGGGTACGCACGTTCACCTGGTGAGCCTCGTTCCCGTGAAGCGCTCCCACAGCGTTTGCGCTCAGGGCGGTATCAACGCGGTCAACGATGTGACGCGTGCCGCAGGCGACAGCGAATTCTGGCATCTTGACGACACGGTTTACGGTGGCGACTTCCTTCAACATCAGCCCCCGGTGAAGGAAATGTGCGATCACGCTCCCGGCATCATCGACTTGATGGACCGCTTGGGCGTGGCGTTCAATCGAACACCGGAAGGATTTCGCGACCAGCGACGTTTTGGCGGCACGATGTATCCGAGGACAGCGTTCGCAGGGGCGACGACGGGCCAACAACTGATCTACGCCCTCGACGAGCAGGTCCGTCGATGGGAGGTCGAGGGCAGGGTTACGAAGTACGAATACCACGATTTTCTCTCGCCGATTCTCGATGACAACGGTGTGTGTCGCGGTGCGGTGATTCAGGATTTGTTCTCGATGGAGATCAAGTCGTTGCCGGCAGGGGCGCTGGTCTTGGCGACCGGTGGCAACGGCCTCGTCTTTGGCCGTAGCACGATGTCGACCATTTGCACGGGCAGTGCATCAGCCCGCGCGTTTCGTGCGGGCGTTAAATACGCCAATGGCGAATTCATGCAGGTTCATCCGACGGCGATTCCCGGCACCGACAAGCTGCGTTTGATGAGCGAATCCGCACGCGGTGAAGGCGGGCGGGTGTGTGTGGGTGCCGAAGAAACCCGGCGACTCGCGCGATCCCAGAGAAATTCCCTCGGGTGAGCGGTACTACTTCCTCGAAGATCGATATCCCAAATATGGAAACCTCGTTCCGCGCGACATCGCCACCAGAGAAATTTTCGACGTTTGTGTCAACGACGGTTTAAGCGTCGAAGCCGGTCGTCTTTGTGTGTACCTCGACGTCACCGAACTTCCTCCTGCGACCCAGCAAAAACTCGACGGCATCTTGGAAATTTACGAGAAGTTCCAGGGCGACGACCCGCGGGTGGTTCCGATGAAGATTTTTCCAGCGATCCATTACTCGATGGGCGGTCTCTNNNNTACGAAAAGAATCAAACCACGGGCGGCTTGGTTGCGGGTGCGCCGAACAACCACATGACGAACGTGACGGGTTTGTACGCCATCGGTGAAGCCGACTATCAGTATCACGGTGGTAATCGACTCGGTGCAAACTCGCTGTTGAGCTGCATCTTCACGGGGTTGTTTGTTGCTCCGGGTATTCGGGGTTATATCGATACCCACGCGGTAGACATTCCTTCGTCGCTTCTTGACGGTAGGAAAAAGGCGGAGCAGGATCGACACAACGAACTCGTCAAGTCGAACGGAAGCGAGAATCCACGCACCCTTCACGATGAGTTGGGCGATACGATGACACGCAATGTCACCGTCGTTCGCAACAACACCGCTTTGGCCGAAACCGTGTCCAAGGTCGCCGAATTGAAGGAGCGATACAAAAATATGGGCTCGCCCGACGGTGGGAACTGGACGAACCAATCGGTTGCATTCGCCCGAGCGCTCGACGACATGATCACGATGGCCGAGGTGATCGCCCAAGGTGCATTGATGCGGGATGAATGCCGTGGTGCTCACTTCAAGCCCGAATTTAACATTGCATCGCCCGACGCGCACGACGATGCCGGTCTTCGTCAGCAAGCCGTCGAGTGGTGCAAGAAGTTCCATGCCAAAAATGAGAAGTGGTTAAAGAGCACGGTAGCCGATTACAACGGTGGGGATGTGCAATACGCCTACGAGGAAGTGGACACCACGTTGGTGCCGGTCCGCCCCCGGACCTACGGCCTCAAGGGAGCGGAAATCATCGAAGAAGTTTGGCAGGAGCAGTTCGTCAAAAAGACAACCGCCGGCACCGCATAGCGCGAGGCGGTTTCGGGTGTGAGCAGTCATAGTAGGGTGCGTCCCGGACGCACCGCATCAACTTGGAAGGCATGACGACGCATATGTCTAAAAAAGTTAAGGTCAACATCCTTCGCCAGGACAGTCCCGACAGCGCTTCGTATTGGCAGCGGTTTGAGTTGCCGGTCGAACACGGGATGAACGTCACCACGATTCTGCTTCGGATCGCCGCGATGCGGACAACGCTCGACGGCGACAAGGTGTCACCCGTTGCGTATGACGCTTGTTGTCTCGAAGAAGTGTGCGGTGCGTGCTCGATGCGAATCAACGGGCGCGTGCGACAGGCCTGCTCTGCATTGGTCGACAACCTCCTCCAGGAAGAACCGGAAATCACGCTCGAACCCATGACCAAGTTTCCAAAGGTTCGCGATTTGGTAGTCGATCGCCGTCGAATTTTTGAAGGCCTCAAACGCGTGAAGGCGTGGGCACCTGTCGATGGTTACGGTTCGCGCGGGACCCCGGATCGCATGTCGCAAGCCGACCAGGAAGAGGCGTACCCACTGTCGCGTTGCATGAGTTGCGGTTGCTGTATGGAAGCGTGCCCGCAGTTTAACGACCGCGACGACTTCATCGGCCCCCATGCGGTCGGCCAGGCTATTTTGTTCAATACGCTGCCTGCGGGTAAGGCGTTGGCGGACGATCGACTTGATGCGCTGGCGGGTGCGGGCGGTATTGCGGCATGCGGTAATGCTCAAAACTGTGTCAAAGTTTGTCCGAAGGATGTTCCCCTCACCATCTCCATCGCAAAAGCCGGTAGGGCGACAACATTCCACACCATCAAACGTTTCCTAAAGAGCTAAGGCCCGTCTATTATCTTCGCGTCGTGTGCCTTCCCATCGTACATCTTTGGGCTGTGCGGGCGTCTTCGCTGCGCACCCTCGAATGCGATTGGACTGATGCGCGGTTCGTGCCGATTCCTCTGGTTGAATAGTTCCAGTAGGGTGCGTCCCGGACGCACCGAATCGAGAACGGCAAAACGGTGCGGCTGCTGAACCCTACCGGGAGTTCCATTTGAAAGATGGGAGATTTCCAAATGCGACATGCGCACATCCAAGCCTCAAAGATAATGGTCCTATTCCTGGCGATTTCCGCTGTCACCGATCGAAATGCGTTCGCGATCGACTACGCAAATCCACCGCAGGGCGTGTTCATCGACGAGTGGATGACCATGGAGATGGCCGGGAACCGGGTGGGCTACATCCACTCGCAAGTCTCCCGTACGGGTGACCTGATCCATTCAAACCTTCTTACGTCGATGTCGCTTAAACGAATGGGTAGCCCGGTGACCATCACGCAGTTGCAAACGTCAAAGGAAACACTCGGCGGAAAGCCCTTGGCGTTCACGTCGCAGATGGATGCCTCGGTTCAAAAGCTGACATTGACGGGTCGCATTGATGGGGAGAAGGTGTACGTCACCTCCGATCAATTCGGCAACAAGACGAAGAGTACATTCGACTTCCCCGTTGACGCACTGATGACGTGGGGCACGCTTCGGGTGCAACATGCTCACGGACTCAAACCGGGTACCGCGTATGACATCAAAGTGTATGAGCCGAGCATGGCGGCTGACTTGGCCATCACCATGTCGATCTCCATCCATGACCGTGAAGAGATCGAGATAGACGGGTCCAAAGTCAGTGCCATCCGTTCTACACAGGTGACGCGAATGCCGAACATGCCGACAGAGTTGAACACCGTCGCGTGGCTGGACAATGACGGAACGGTCCTGCGAACATCGATACCCATGATGGGTGTCGAAGCTGTGATGACGCGCACGACAAAAGCCAAGGCGTTGGCGGACTTTCCGCCTCCGGAATTTTTCATGCCGACGACCATCGCCGTCGACAAACCCATCGATCGCAGCGCGCAGCAATTCAACTATTCGCTGCGAACAAAGACTGAAGGCGAGATGCTGCCCGAATTTCCGAAAACGGACATGCAAACACCGACGCGGGAAAAGGACGGATCGATCGCGCTGGTTGTGTCGCGTTCGGACCACAAGCAATTGTTGAAGGTGACGGAATTCGCGGACGCGAAGAAGTACGAGGAATATCTCAGCGCCAACCCGATGATCAATTCCGACGACCAAGCCGTCAAGCAGATGGCGGTGAAAGCGCGCGGGTCGGCGAAAACGCCCTACGCCATCGCAGATAATCTGCGCCGATATGTCACGAAGGTCATCGATGAGAAGAACCTCGATGTCGGTTTCGCGTCGGCGAGCGAGGTTTGCCGCAACAAAGCCGGCGACTGTTCGGAACATGCGGTGCTGCTGGCTGCACTGGGGCGGGCGGTCGGCATCCCCTCGCGCGTGGCGGTGGGTGTGGTCTTCGTCCCGGTCTTTCGCGGCAAGGAGAACATCTTTGGCTTTCACATGTGGACCCAGTTTCTCATCGGGGACAAGTGGATCGATTTTGACGCCTCCCAGAACGAAACCGACTGCAATCCAACCCACATTGCCTTCAACGTTGCGTCTCTTCAGGACGCGGGGCTGGGGCAACTCGTCTTCAGCCTGATGAACGTCATCGGGAATCTTGAAATCCGCGTTGATCATATTGAAGCGACGCCTTAGATTCTGGCTTTCGGCAGCGATCAACGGACACGTCCCTGTGATTTGGGCTTTCGCTGGTGGTTATCGAGGCTAGAATGGTGCGGACACGCTCGGGTGGTGTGGAGCCAAGAGGTTGGGCACTATCTTCACACGAACGCTTCCCGTCGTCACGATTGCGTTCGAGGTTTCCGGTAGGGTCCGCTGTGCGGACCATCACCGCGACAATGTTTCGATACCGAGAACACGGTCCGCACAGCGGACCCTACCCGGTGCGCGGTTGTTCATGGCCCGCATGTGTTCGCGCGGGTTAACGATAGATCTTGATTGGGGTTCATAGGTGAAACCAGTTGCACAAGTCGTGATCACGGGCGCTCTCGTTGGCGGAGCAGGGTTGGCTGCTTGGACGTTTCTGCCACAGCTTCAAGCCCCGGCTACCGTTGTAAGTCGTGAAGCCGAAGAGGGCAGCGAACGGGCTAGGCGTCTGCTCGATCAGTACGATGCGGTCGCAGATTCTGCACAAACCGCCGCGGCGCGAGCGGGCATGGATGAAGGCCTCACCGACGAACGCATTCGCGAACTTGTCGAAGAAGATACGCGCAAGGTCCAGGATGTGCTCGAAGAAGAAGCCCGGCGCATCAACGACATGCTCAAGTCTGCAGTGAGTCGCCTTCGGCAGCACGATCAGAAGTTTGCCGATCTCGGTGGTGATTCGTCGGCTGGCCAACTTGGTTCGGTGCGGTTCGGCAATAATGCGAACGCGATGGCCAAGAGCATGTCTGACGGCCTGAAGGGCAGCGAGACAGCCACACGTCGCAACAGTTCGATTCTCAAGCGGGCTGCCAATGTTGCGGGCGATGCGTTGAAGGCGACGGCGGGTGATGCCAGCGGGAGTGATAGTTTCGTCGCCAATCGAATGCGCGGTGTGACGCTATTTCATCAGGGGCTTTCCTTCGATCGAAAAGCCCGTCTCGCCAGGGCGGAAGCAGATTCGGTTTTGGCGGCGCTCGCGCAGGTTCAACTTCAAGTGGGCACGCTCAAGGGCGAATCCAAGATCGTTAAGAGCAGTGGTATTGAGGGTGCGATTTCAAAACAGCAAACGCAACTTGCAGATGCAGAGTCTGCCCACAAGGCAATTTTGGAATCCGTCTCGACGCTGGAATCCAAGGTAGAAGTGACCAAACGCCAGATCGATGAGCAATCGACGTTGGCGACTGGTCTGCGGGATCAACTCGACGCACTGGAATCGCGTGGCGTGCAATACGAAGGCAGCAATCCGGGCGACGACTTCTCCCGCGAGTATTCCTCGTTGGCTGCGAAGTATCGCGCGGCGCTTCGTCTTGGGCAGGAGTTGCGACAGGGGACCATCAGCGGTGCCCATCTGGAAGCGGGCGGTGAGTTGGTTTCCGGGCGATACGTTCCCGACCGTGACGGGGAAGCCATTCAATACGAGCCGGGTTTGGATGAGTTGGAGCGCCGTCTGGTCAAGTTGGGATGGGAGCAGACGGGCACCAAGCAGATCCTCGAAGACGAGACGGCTGCGCTCGATCGTCTCAATGACATCAAACAATCACACACCGCCAAGGCGGAAGTCGCCACCACCGCGCTTTCTGCCAAGACTCAGCAAGCCGAGGCGTTGCTCGAAGATTTTCAGCGTCTCTTTGCGGAAGTCGCATCACTCGAAGACGAGGCAATTGGTTCGCTTGAGTTGGCTCAGCGATCGTTTTCTGCGGCGAAGCGTGCTGCTCAGGCACGGATGTCCGATCTCCCCGACTTGCCGCAGGAGAAGGAAGCACTGTCGACCGGTAAGCTCATCAAGGAGGATCGTTGGCTGGTGGGTCAAATGGCAAGCCAGTCTGCCGACTCGGGAACACGAGCGGCGATGGTTCTCTATGATCGATACACGCACTTGGCCAAGGCGATTGTGGTGTTTGAATCCATGGAGTCAGCCGTCACGAATGTCGATCTGAAAATCGACGAGATGAAGGAACTGCGGGCGAGCACCAAAAAGAAAGCAGAATCGCTCTTGGATGATGCGATCGACGGATTTGAAGGCGCTGCCCGAGGCTTCAAAAGTCACTGGTCGGTAGCCGCTTCGTTGGCAGGTGCGGATTATATGCTGGCGCTGTTCGACCATCCCGAGTTGGTGGGTGCTGCCATCGCGAACTATCAATCTGTGGTCAAAGACCGAGAGACGCAGTCGCATGTCCGCCCATTCGCGAAGCGGCTTAAGCAATTGCGAAATCGGTAACGCATCGGTTGAGGCGCAGCGCCTCGGTCACGGATCTGACTCAGGCCTCTCCGTCTCCATCACTCAAACTCCGAGCCCCCTCAGTTTTTCCAATAGCCCACCGCAAGCTCAAGTCGATCGCCAACACAAGTGGGTGATTGCATGTTCCGCGTGGATCGAAATCGCCGCAGGGAAGCTGCGACACGGTCGCCGCGTGTTGCCTCGTCGTCGTCACCGTCGAATCCGACGGTATGTGCGCAAAGAAACCGGTCACCGATTCGTTGGAATCGATGACCGGTCGGTACACTCTTACTGATCTTACTGGCAGGACGAATCCGTCCTGTGGTTTTACGGGCCGACCATGTTCGGATTCCAGTTTTCGAAGTCCGTCATATCGATCAAACCATCGACCACATATTCAAACGCAACACCGCACTGATTGCCAGCCGGTCCGCCGAAGCATTCCTGGAAGGATGCGAAGTCGCGCAGGTCGATACTTCCGTTGGCGTCGTAGTCACCGGTTGCATCGACGCAGTTGGCTGTGGTGATCGTGACGTCGTCAATCGCGCCTTCGGTGTACGATGCCGCCCCCGTGTCCGCAATTGAGAACCGAATTCTGGTTTGGCTGGATGGCGTGATGACCGTGTCGAGAATCAACGTCTGCTGCTGCCAAACGCTGGCGCTGGCAGTGTGTGTTGCCAATGCCGTCCAACTGGAACCGTTGTCGTCTGAAACCTCGACGGTCATGGAATCGCCCGTCTCTGAATAGAACCAGTAGGCGTAGTTCAGCGTGGCGTTGCCCGCGCTGAGGTCGATGGCTGGGGACGTGAGGACCGTGGGGCCTCCATCCACGTCGAACGAGCCAGCCGCCGCGCCGGCAGCCGCCTGGGTCACATAGCACAGTGTTCCGCCGGGGCTGTTGTCGTCACCCGGTTGCGCGATACCTGCAGGTCTAAGGGTTTCTTCCGGATCCGCCCGTTCCCAGGCACCGGTCGTAAGCGAAGCGTCGTTTACGACAGTCCACCCGTTGTTGCCCTCAAAGTCGTCGCTGAAGACGACGTTCTCATCGTTGTCGCAATCGTCGGGAATACCGTCGTGATCGCAGTCGGGCTCGCAGATGTCGAGCAAGCCGTTGACGTTGCAATCCAAGGCACCGTTCGCCGTGATGTCGCATTCGTCGACCAAACCGTTTTGATCGCAATCCGTTTCGCACTCATCGGGCACCAGGTTGCCATTGCAGTCGGAACTCGTACCGCAACCGGGCACGCTGCAACCAGGCAACGCACATGACACGTCGCAAGGATCGTCAATCGAGTTGTTGTTGCAGTCTGGTGGGGTTCCCATTGGGACTCGCAACGTGGCTGTGATCGATGCGGGACTACCCGACTTGAACAGCGAAATGGTCATATCACCGTTTGCGGGCGGAACATTGGCAGTGAAGTAGAAGTTGTAAAGCGTTCCCCATCGAAGCGCGTTCGAGTTGGGATTCTGCGCGAAGGTCTGCGGGCTGCTCCAACTGACGTCTGTTGAAGACACCGCGCTGGACCAATCGGTGTTGTCGTAAGGTTCGCCGCTGTGGTAATTGACGTCGTGAAAACCCACGTCGGTCACGACTGTTCCACTCGTGATCGGAATGGAGATACCACCCGCCGCCCGGTCCACGTTGAGATTTTGCACGGCGTATTCATAGCGAAAGGTGCCGTCGCCCAGATCGATCACTTTGGAACCGGCGATGAAACGGGCTCCGGTGGCAACATCGGCGTTGACCAGATCAACGGAATTGTCGGGGGTGCCGACGCCATTGCCATGATCCAGCCATGCAGTGATGGCGGGAATTTCCCGGGCCGTCGAGCCTTGTGTCGTCACTGTAAAACTTCCATTGACGGTGACGCGACGGTACGAGGCGTTGTTGTTTCCGTTGCCGGCTTGGGCATCTTCCTGATGGATGTACTGGCCTTCTACAAAATAGAGGGCACCCGGAGTCGTGAGGTCTGTCTCGAGAACCTGGATGCGTTTGAAGATTCCGTTACCCGTTGAGCCGTTTGGATTCGAGAAAGGGTACGGAAAAACACCGGTCGTGGAGTTAACCTCAAAGCGTGGTCCAAGCCCGCTTTGACTCCCGTTAAGGTTCGAGCTGTAGGGGTCTGAGCACCCTACGCCCAAGGCCTGCGGGCAGCCAGCACCAGCGGGCGTACACGGGCCGCAAATATTTTGCTGCAAGGCGCAAAAGCCATGCTTGAGCCACGACATTCCGATTTGCTCAATTCTTCCATTGCTGAGGCGGTACATGTTCTGGCCAATGACGGGGTGCAAATTGGTCGCCTGCACCCAAGGCAGGATCGTGTCACCCTGGTTACACGAGGTCGTTGCGACAGAATACGCTCGCATCCCGCCAATCGCGCCGCCACTGGTCCAATGGAGGACATCGGGCAAGTCGCCAACGATGACATCCGGGGCCGCCGACGCTGTGGTCGGTGCGACTAGAACGCCCAAAGATGCAAGTACACCAAGTGCCAATAGCTGTCGTTTTTTCATTCCGTTCTAACTCCGTCGAGCACAATAGTAACGATGGCTTTAACCCATCCAATGATCGCGAACCTGTGTCCCTTGATTCGCGATCGCCGAGCGGTACGACTCCGTGTTTTGTTTTGTGAAAGGTGAGGATTCTTTGGAACCACACTTGACTCTTAGCTTAAAGGTCGGCACGCCCACAATCAAGCGCGACATGGCGCATCGCGAAGGTTTTTTAAGGTGTATTTGGCATTTCGCGATAGTGTATCTGAAGTGAATCCTCGATGTATCCGCTGCAATAGTCGATCGCTGCGAGGCTCGCAAAACCCAGCAGCCGCACCGTTGCGACCGTCGCAATTGGAATCGTTGACGTTTCTCCAGCCCGCCCGAAACGCTCCTCTCATGGTTGAAGGTTTAGATCATATTCAGCCGTAACGCGCGGTTGTCTCGAAGGCAGTTCACCGTATCTTTCGTCAGCGTTGCACACTCGAATGCGGCTACTTTCGTTCAGGTGTGGACCGGACCAAAGCAGTGGCTTGGCTGCGCGGTAGCACCCGATTTTCGTCCCCACTGACCACGTCCAAAGGCATCGCGTGTCGCGGATCATGCTGACACCGAGGGCGTCTGGTGAGCCTCTATTGCCGTTCTTCAAGAAGCACTACTTTACGATTGTGTCCGCACGCGGATTCTTAGCCAATCGGGCACAGTTTTCTAGCGGACATTTCGCCTTCGGAGTTGACTGGCCAGTTGTTAGGTTCGATAATTTACATGGTGGTTTAGTAGCGCTTGGGCAGGTGCCCCATAAGACGATTTTGGGGCGATTGCACTGATCCTGCCTGCAAGCACCAAAGATGCCAAATGTCTCCCCCGCGATAGTTTCTCCGCAGTGGTGTTTTGATCTGCTAGAGAAGACATTACACCGCAAAGAAGATATGGGTCCTAACTGAGGTTGAACGCATGACCAAATTCGCGAGCAAAGATCTGGCGGAATTGGCCCATCAGTTGCAACTCTCCCCCAAGGCCAAGCGCCTGTCGCAGCTTCAGGGCATCGAAACGCTTCTCGGTCTTGTCAATCCCGACAAGTCCTACCCGTATGACATGGTGTGCTATCACATCACGGGTTACCGCAACCGGCGCGAGTCGGACAGGCGGCTTCTTGTTGGTTCAAAACTCGTCGCCGACTTGGTACTGCTTGCAGAAGCCCTGACGCGCAAGACCGCGATCCCGGTTGAAGAACTGGGCGAGCCATCCAAGGCCTGCGAAGAAGTGGCCCGCGATTTGGGCGTGAG
>JAADIU010000056.1 GCA_013151185.1 Planctomycetota bacterium | reverse complement strand
AACTCTCGCCCTGAATCGGCTCCGCTTCTGCAAAAGCATCAACGTCGATGCCACCGGGGATAACGGTCAACCGCCGCATCGCGATGCCCGCACGTCGATGAAGGTGCTGCACGACGGAATCCGAATTGCCCACGGTCACTGCGCACAAACGATGCGTAATGCGATCAACCAGGAGGTGCCATCGTCGTTCAATCTCGACCGTTTGGATTTCGCAAACCAAACGCTTCCGCGTGATCCCGGAAAGACAACACGCGAAGCGGCTTGCGAGGTTGGCATGGAATAAGAATGAATGCACAAGATCCGGTCGCAATTCCGAAAACGAACGTGCGAGTCGATCGAACACGCGCCAGTCGAAAGACCCGGAGGCGCTGCAGGAATGCACCGAAATGCCTGCGGCCCGCAGAAGATCAGCGACTTTCCCACCGGACCTGATGCTCACGACGTCTACGGTCCATCCGCGAGCATCAAGAAACTTGGCCAATCTAAAGAGATGAAGCGGAACCCCGCCAACTTGAAGGTCGGTGATAACCAGTGTGATTCGCCTGCCCCGTATCAAAGACCGCTCCTGCACCGAATGGTTGAGACCGAACTCGGCTGGATGTGAACGTGTCGTCCGTCTCAAAAATCCCTGCGGGCAAAGATGCAGCACGCGATGAGCAGAATGACAGCTTCAAATGCAAGCGAGCTGCCGATCGAAAAAGTCGGCGAAATCTCATCCTGCCGCCGCTCCTCGATATCAAGGTCGGCAATCATGTCGGCAGAGATAAGGCCCGCATCGCCTGGCATCATCGCCACAGCCGTATCCTTGAAGCCCATCGCCCCGAGTTGACGGGAGAGAATAATCGGAATGTCGCTCGGCTTGGGCGAAACGAAGTGCATCATATAACTGATTTTCCCCAGCGATCCACGCTCGGACCACGGCACAACAACACTTGAACCTTGTGCAGCTTCCTGCGTGCCGATGTTTATTTCCAGTTCGGCGATTCCAAAAGCGCCCACCCAAAACACGAGGCAATAGATCAACGACGACAAGGCGCGGCGCGTACAAACAGCCGCCAACACACACACGCAATAGATGTAGCTGAAGCTCAACACCAATAGAGGAATGGCCCACAAAAACGGCCAAAGCCAGCGCCCCAATTGAAATCGCAGCACAACCAACGTCAGGAGAACAAAGTAGGCGGACTGCACAAGAACAAACACAAGGCTGCCTGTATACTTGCCAAGAAAGAGTAGGCTTCTGGGCAATGGCTTGCTAACCACCACATCAACCGCGCCCCGTTCGAGAAGGCTCGGAAACATTCCCGCGGTTCCAATCAGGCAAATGACAACACCGACCCAACCAATGTAGGTCCCGACCAGAACACTTGAGACGATCGCGCCGATGATACTCTCTGCGGCTTGCGTGCCGGAACGGAAGAGGGCGTCGGGCTTTTTGACGGCACCAAAGAAGAACGACCATCCGTTTTCGTCGAAGCCAACACAAGCCATCGCACCCGCAACAAGAGTTGAGATTGCCAGGAGCGCCCAGAAGAGTTTCTTGGCTCTCGCCTCGCGAAATGAATCGACGATGATCGCCCAAATTTGCATCAAAGTCGCTCCGTTTTGGATCGCACGGGTTCCGCAACGGGAACGGTCGTCGCAGTGGCCATCGCTTTGATGAAGACATCTTCGAGGCTGAACCTGCGACGTTGAACCGACTCGATGAGTAGGCCCGCTTGCCGAAGCACGTCGATCAATGCGTTGACTTTTTCGGGATCATGCCCTTTCAGCACAACGCCCTCGCGCGACAGCCTGCCGCCGAGCGACCGAATTTTGCTTTCGAGCGGAGCCAATTTCCCGCTGACCACGATGCAATATTCCTTCGACTGCTCGGTCAATTCCTGCAGCGTCCCCTGCCGAGCGACCAACCCCCCGACAAGAATGCTCACCCGATCGCAAACCATCTCGAGTTCGCTAAGCAGGTGCGAGTTGATGAGTACGGACTTACCTTGTTTCTTGTAATCCAGAAGCAATTCGCGAATGTCGCGTCGCCCCATCGGATCGACACCGTCGGTCGGTTCATCAAGGACGATCAAATCCGGATCGTGCATCAATGCCTGCGCCAACCCCAACCGCTGCATCATCCCTTTGGAATACTTGCTGATGGATGTGTCCGCCCATTTGCTCATGCCCATGCGTTCGAGCAATTCGCCACCGCGAACCTTGCGAATGCGCCTGGGTACCTTCGCAAGGGCCGCATAGTAATTGAGCAGTTGGCTGCCCGTCAGATAGGTGGGGAATCGATGGCTTTCCGGCAGGTAACCAATGCGGGCGAGCTTGCGGCTATTGCCGATAGGCCGACCAAGGATCGTACCCATCGCCTTCGTCGGGCGTACCACGGTCATCATGATTTTAACGAGGGTGGTTTTTCCGGCACCGTTTGGACCGAGCAACCCAAAGATCTCGCCCTGTCCCACCTGAATGTTGACACCGCGCAGCGCGTCGATACCCCCGCGGTATCGTTTGCGGACGCCGATCAAGTCAACAGCCCAGTTGGTGAGTTCGGTTACGTCCGCCATGGCATCGCCTGTTCTTCCTGAATTTTCTCGACCACCCCATCTACGGATGAGGTGTCGTTGAGTTCAAACCAGTGCATCCCGCGAAATCGTTTGAACCAGGTGCGCTGAGACTTCGCAAGATGCCGACTATTGATTTTGATCTTTTCGACGGCTTGTTCAAGTGAAACTTCGCCTTTGACATAATCAAACAACTCAGCGTAGCCGACAGCTTTTTTTGCACTGGATGACAAGGGTTTCCCCAGATCGAGCAGCGCGTTCACTTCATCGAGCAATCCCGCGCTCATCATTTTCTTGACGCGGGCATTGATGCGCCGACTTTGGTTGTCTTTATCTCGCGATAACCCGACAAACGTGCAGTCGTACACCGTGCGCTGGGTATCCCATTGCGTTTGAAGGCTCGAAATTGCCTGCCCGGTGATCTCGAACACCTCGAGCGCCCGAACAATTCGCCGCAAATCGTTGACGTGGATGCGCTGCGCCGCGTCGGGATCGATACCGCTGAGTCGGTCGTGCAAAGGTTGATTGCCGGATGTGGCGGCTTCGCTGTTGAGGCGTCGGCGTATCTCGGGATCGGCGGATGGCCCTTCAAACAAACCTTCGCTGAGGGCTTTGATGTAGAGCGAGGTTCCCCCGACGCAAAGTATGTGTCGATTCCTGCCGGCGATTTGCGAGATGGCCCGATCAGCATCGCCGACAAATTGTGCAACGGAGTATTCCTCCCACGGATCGACGACATCAAGCAGATGGTGCGGGACATTCGCGCGGGCGGCGGGTGACGGCTTGGCTGTTCCGATGTCCATGCCCCGATAGATTTTCATCGAGTCGGTGCTGATGATTTCTGCGTCGATACGCTGGGCGAGCGCCCGCCCGACTGCACCCTTTCCGCATCCGGTGCATCCGAGGATGAAAGTGATCGCCGTTCGGTTCCTGCTCATATAGTTCAAACTGCCAGCGGAATTGAAACTGCCCGCATGTCTTATACAAACAGCAACCGATATCCAACGATGAAAATCGCCGCATCAACCAAGGCGTGCGACAACCATGCGCCGGCGAGCGAGGCTTGTCGCTCGACCATCCAGCACCAGATCGCCCCGCCCACACCAACACACGTTCCAAACACAATCGCACCGACGGGCGAAACATATTCCCAGCAGATTACATAATGGTGCAGCGCAAAACTGAAACCCGCAAGCAGGTATGCCATCGGACGCGAAACCAGCGTGCGCAGCGTGTCAAACACAAACCATCGCCAAAAGAATTCCTCAATCAGCGAGTGCAGCCCAGCCAGAAAAACGCACCAAGCCAGGTAGGTCAACGGTGTGTGGATGCCGAAGAATTCGAGGCGGTCGCGCAGGCGCGGTGTCATCTGGGTGACATATTCGTGCAGCGGACCGACGCTCAACACGGCTACAATTGAGCCGCCAATGACGACTCCGGTGAGCAGTCCCAGCGGAAGGGCGCGAAGATGGCGTTTCGGGTCGCCATGATCGCTCTGCCAGCGATGCACGCCAATCAGTTTGATGGCAATGATCGGCCACACCACCGTGAAGACCTTCACGGTGGCGTAGAGAATTTTCGCAACAAGGGACTGCTTGAGGATCGCGAAGTAGAACAGCGCCCCGCAGAACGGAAGCCCCATCGCCAACACAACGCAGAACCACGCCCGCCGGGTGTCACGTTGCGACACCAATCCGCGTGAATCCCGATGCGGTGGTAGCTGATCGACAGTAATCGAACGCCTCCGACTTACGGTGACGATTTCGACTTGAGAGCAGGAGGAGGAGGCGTAACCTCAAGCATCTCGACCTCGAACACGAGTACCGAATTCGCTGGGATTAACCGTCCACGGGGACGACTTCCGTACGCCTTCTCCGGTGGAATCTGAAGCCGCCTCTTGCCACCGGCTTTCATTCCGATCAGACCTTCCTTCCAGCCCTCGATCACACCGCGCACCATCGAAAAAGTGTGGGGCTTCCCGCGTTCAAAGCTGCTGTCGAACATGGTTCCATCCAGAAGCCAACCCGTGTAGTTGGCGACGCAATTTGAATCGCTCTTGACTTCCTCACCGTCACCCACCTTAAGGTCCCAATACTTGGTCCCCGATTCGAGGGTGACTTCCGCAATTCCATTGGTTGAAGTCTGCTTGATTTCGGGCAGGACCTCGACCATTTCAACATCCATGATCAATTCCGAATTTGGTGGAACACCGCGCGTGCCCTTCTCACCGTAGGCCAGATCGGATGGAATTTCGAGGTGGCGAATCTCGCCCGTCTTCATGTCGGCAGCAGCCTCAGACCAGCCGGGGAAGAAGCCGGAAACGTTGTTACGAAGGGGCTCTGTCCCCTCGCGGGTTGTTCCCACCAGCCTGCCACTCTCTTTCAGCCAACCCGAGGCGTGCATCTTGACGCGGCCTTTGGGCCCCGGAGTATCACCCGTCCCCTCTTTGACAACCCAGTACTTCAATCCGGATTCGGTCTTAACCTCTTTCAAACCTTCGATGGAGAGTCGCTCGGGACCGTTCTTATCGATCGAAACCAATTCCATTTCAAAAATCAGCGTGGAGTTCGGCGGAATTTGGCCTTTTTGTTGATCGCCATACGCCAAGTCCGGCGGGATTTCGAGGCGACGCTTTTCTCCCACCTTCATCGTGCTGATCGCTTCGAGCCAGCCTTCGATCACCCCACCGTTGGTCTTGAATGAAAACGGCCTGCCCTTGTTCGCCGAGGTGTCAAACAACGTGCCATCGGTCAGCCAGCCGCTGTAGTGCGTTTTGACCGACGCGCCGGATCGGGGAACTTCGCCTTCGCCTTCCTTCAAGACGTAGTACTTCAATCCCGATGCCGTCGTGACAGGGTTCAAGCCTTCGATTGAAGTTTGAACCGGATCGGGAACCTTGGGCTTTTCATCTTTCTTTGGGGCTGCTTCCTTGGAAGTTGCTCCCTGGGAAGTTGCGACACCCGCACCCTGCTTCTCGATGGAGAGTAGCTCGACTTCAAAAATCAAATCCTTGCCCTTGCCGTAGGCCAAGTCAGCCGGGATCTCAAGACGACGGATACCGCCGACCTTCATCCCCTTGACGCCTTCGATCCAACCCTTGATGACGCCCCGGTCGGTGTTGAACGCAAACGGCGAACCTCTCTTAACTGAACTGTCGAACAACTTACCGCCGGTGTCCCAACCGCTGTAGTGAACGTTGACCCTGGCACCGGATTTGGGCTCTTCGCCCGTGCCAACTTTCAGGTCGTAATACTTCAATCCCGAGGCAGTCGTGACGGGTGAGATGCCTTCGATGGAACGCTGCACCGGATCTTGCGCAGCGGCCCACGGGGCAATCAGAAAAACTGGCAGTGCTACCGAAAGCAATCGAATCATGTTCGATGTCATTGAACGAAACTCCATTTCAAACAAGCCATGTGAATCGAGGGGGTTTGATGCGAATAGGTAGAATAAACGAAGAATCCCGTTTGTAAACGCGAACCCTACAGGCAGGCCAAAGCCGCGTCAACGGAAGCGGGTTGCCCGCGTCAAACAGGGCAAGACGGCCGACGGACGGCTGTCCGATAATTGCCCACGACGCCATCCACAGAATCTTAGACCACCCAGCCAGCCGCTCTACATGTGTAGGCATCGCAACACCGATATATGACTTGTGCGTGCGATTGAAATTTTGAGGGCACAATTTTGGCCCGACGACTTCAATCAATGTGCGAAAGCCTGTATGCTAAGTGGCGTATTGGAGGGGAGTTCGGATCGCCGAAGGGCTCTGTGCGATCCGGCTTTCAAGAGCGTAAAAACAAACACACAAAATCAAGCGACCCGAGGAGGCGTCTGATGCGTCAAAATAATGTGAAGCTGGCTGCAGCGATGGCTTGCTGTGGGATGTTTTTGGTCCCCTCGGTCACGAAGGCGGAACTCTTCAAGAATGTATTGATCGGGCTCAGCGAAGCCGGTTTCAACTTCGTCGGGCAGGAGAACCTGCTCAGCGGTGGTGCCGATCTAATCGTGACGCGGACGTTCAACGGTGAGCGGCTCGACTTTGGTGCGACGGAAATCGTTCTCACGGGCAGCCCCACATTCACGGTAACCACGGGTGGGCGCGGCCTTGAGGTGTTGGATGTTTCGCTGAACACCGGAAACAACCCGCTCAACTATGTGCTGACGACCGACACCGGAAATCAGCAAACCACCGTCACCGGAAGCTTCTTCCTCGACGCGACCGCTTCCATCAATTCGTTTGGGTTCTACGATTTGCAGATCGACGTCTCAAGCCGGCAAACCATCGAGCAGGACGGTGTGTTCGATGATTCGATGCGTGAGGAAGATTTCGACATTGGCCCGATCAACCTTCGTGGGAATATCTTCGCCGACCTCTTGGCGACGGTCACCGATCCCATCTTCGACCTGCTGGGTATCGACAACATTTTTGCCCAGTTCAGCGGCGCCGCTCAGTTTGAACAACAGCTTGCCGCGCAGACTGCCGCAGCATTGGCGACCGCAGGCGTCGGCGACACTATCCTGGCCAAGGCCCGCAATGGTGAAGACCTGACAGCCGACGAAATCGCATACATCGGTTCGCTGTCATCGACGACGTTGGATCCTTCGTCGCTTGGGTTCCAGGATATCAACGACGAAACGTTCGTTGGCCCCATCGATAACGGCGGCATTGCTCCGTTGACGTTGGTGCCCGAGCCCACCACGCTGCTTCTGATCGGACTCGCCATTCCCACAATCCTTCGCCGAAGGCGATAGGTTCCACGCCGATTGACCGCGTTTCGAATGGTCCGAGGGGAGTCACCGCGCACACGATCTGCCGCAGCCGGGCCAAACCGGGCGAGCCTTCCGCTTGCCTGTGTGTGAACTTGTCCCCCCACGTCTCGCGCGTTGACAGCACCGCCAACCTCACTGAACATTCGTATTGGCTGGAGAGCCTTGGCGGTCCCCGAGCGCTGCGCGAGTTTGATCCAATACGTCGAAACCTACCGCGCCGCGACTGACCACCGAACCCGTTCCTGCACCAGCAAGCACCGTCCTTCTTGTGGTGTGAAGCAAGAAGTTCGGACATTGCCCTCACTTGAATGCGCTTCGTCGTAACTGCCGTGTTCGAGGTTTTTGGTAGGGTCCGCTGTGCGGACCGTTACGCATACAATGATCCGCTACTGAAAAACGGTCCGCACAGCGGACCCTACATCGTCGAATAATGTTTCAACCGGTTGAATCACACAACCAGGAGAATCGCCATGCTCTTTTTCATTTCACTTGACCAACGTGCGAAGAATATAAGCGCTGCGTTTCTTGCGACGTGCCTGATCGGCGGAGCGTTCTCCCACATAGCGAGGGCGGCAGAGGATCACAACTGGCCCGGGTTTCGGGGCGCGACGGGCGACGGAATCTACGTCGGATCGACGCGCCTAAGTCAGTCCGACAAGTGCGGGCTCAAGCTCGCCTGGAAACAGAAAATCGGCAGCGGATATTCCGGCGTGGCGGTCGCCGACGGTTACGCAGTCACGATGTTTTCCGATGGCAAGCAAAACGTCGTCATCGCAATGGATATAAACACGGGCAAGGAAAAATGGCGGTTCGACCTAGCCGAGTTCTACAAAGGCCACGACGGCTCGCATGACGGTCCCATTTCGACTCCGCTCATCGCAGATGGAAAAGTGTTCGTGCTCGATCCCAGGGGACAATTCGATGCGCTCGATTTGAAGACTGGCAAGCTCGTTTGGAAAACGCACTTGGTCAACGACCACGAAGCCGCCAAACCGCACTACGGGTTCGGTACGTCTCCGGTCTATCTCGATGGCGTCGTGGTGATGCAGATGAATTCGGAGAAAGCCGCACTCGCCGGCTTCGATCCGAAGACGGGCGAGAAGCGATGGACCGCAGGCGCAGACGGAACGAACTACCAATCCCCCATCCAATATGCGTGGAACGGAAAGCAGCGCGTGCTCGCCGCCTGCAACAAGCAATTGTACGCCGTCGATGCGTCAAATGGAGACATCATCTGGGAGCAGGAACACGCAGGTGCTGGCGCTCGCGGATTGATGAGCCTGACCGCAGTACCGGCAGGCAAAGACCGACTCTTCCTGGCGTACAAGGACGAATCGTCGTCGTTGATGCAGTTGTTTCGCGAAGAACACGGTGTGTCGTCGAAGAGCGCGTGGGAGAATCGCAGCATTCGCAACAGTTACAACGTGCCCGTCTACCACGAAGGCCATGTCTACGCATTCAGCAGTCGCTTCCTGACTTGCGTGGATGTCGAAACAGGTAAGAGCAAATGGAAATCGCGTAAACCGGGCGATGGGTTTCTCATTTTGGTTGACGGTTATCTTGTCATCATCACGAAGAACGGAAGCCTGCACATCGCCAAGGCGTCGCCCGAAGGTTACGAAGAAAAAGCCAGCCTCAAAGTTTTCGATGATCTCGCGTGGGACCATCCCGCATATTCCGACGGCGCGATTTACGTTCGCAGCCTCGATGCGGTGGCTCGAATTGATATCGTCGAACATGTGTTTCGAGATGCAAAGCCCGACAGCCTGGCTACAGCCGACGCGGCCAAAGGTGAATCTTCGTTTGCAAAGTTCCTGGCGAAAGTCGCAGCGGCGAAAGACAAACAAAGCGTGGTCGACAAATTCGTTTTGTCTCAGAAAACGTTTCCAATCGTTGAAGCTGGGGACGCCAAAGGCGACTGGGTCCACTTCGTATACAAAGGCGAGGGCACCGACCTAGCCGTCGCAGGTGATATGTTTGGGGCGCGACAAGAGCGCCCGATGAACCGCCTTTCCGACACCGACCTGTTCTACTATTCCATGCAGCTAGAACCCGATGCGCGGCTAAACTACCTGTTTATACGGGACTACGATGAGATCATTGATCCCCGCAACGATCGAAAAACTGTGACCAGAATGCTGACGAAAGACATGGAGATGTCGTTCTC
>JAADIU010000108.1 GCA_013151185.1 Planctomycetota bacterium | reverse complement strand
TGCTAACGAGGGGGTTATCGGCCATTGATGACGATCCGTCGGTTGAAGGTTCAATCTGATGCCACAGGTTCGCGATGCCATCACGGAAGAGGCATGCCTCCCGTTATTATCGGAGGGTTCAAGTCTCAACTGAGGGCGAATTCGCGTTCTGTTTGTCTCCATCGATGTGTTCGACGACACCGAATTATTACTGATTCGCCGCCCACCGCAGTTCTTCAGAGGCATCTCGCCCCGTCCGATAAGAGAATAGCGAACACCATCCGCATGGATTCACCTGCACGGAGCGCAACCACACCATGCCAAACGAGGGCACAGTTCAACTCGATAAGCCGCCATCGCGTCGGGACACCGGGACGCCTGTGTGGGAACGGGTTTGGCGGCATGTGCCCGAAGCATCCAAGGACGATGCCGCCCTCAAGCGCGAGCGCGAAGGACCGCGCTGGGCAACAATGGTTGCCGCATTGAAGGAAACGTTCGGCGAAATTGCAGGTTTGCGAACCGTCGAACTGGGCAGTGGCCGAGCCGACCTTTCGGTACTTCTTGCAGAACAGGGCGCGAGCGTCACGCTGGTTGATCAAAGCGACGTCGCGCTTGATCTCGCGCGCGAACGGTTCGATCGACTGGGACTTGATGCCAAATATCGCAAGGGAAACATTCTTGACCCGTGCGAACTTACACACGATGCGTTCGATGTTTCTCTTTCGTACGGTGTGATCGAGCATTTCAGGAACGACGCACGCACGCAAACCATCCGCACCCATCACGACGTGCTTCGCCCGGGTGGAATGACGATCATCGGGGTGCCAAACGCATGGTGTCCGCAGTATCGGGCGTGGAAAGCGTATCTGGAACTGCGCGGCTGGTGGCCTTATGGCATGGAGATTCCGTACTCGCGCCGGGAACTGATTTCGCGCGCACAGCAAGCCGGTTTCGTTGGCTGTCGCGTTCCGTGTACCGGGTTCTGGCAGGCCATGGGCGACCAATGGGGCCGCAGCATCATCGGCCGCGGACCCGACTGGAGCAACAAAGCCTCCATGCTGGACAACTGGCTTGGTTTCTCGCTCGTACTGATGGGCTGGCGACGGTCAACTTCGAGCCAAAGGTCTACCCGATGAGAGCGCTGAATCGATCGCGGAGTGCCACGACGTGAAACAAAAAATCGCCATTATTGCCCTGGTCGCTGTTATCGTTTTGACGTCAGCGGTTGTCGAAACTTCGATCCAATTCAGTAATGCAAAGCAAACGCAAGGCGTAGCCAACCTGTCGCGCCTCGATGAATTCTTCATCGCTGCGACGAAAGAACCCGCAAATGGAACAAGCGTTCTTCTGATTACGATCGACACGCTGCGGCCCGACCATCTTGGTATGTACGGTTACAACCGACAAACCAGCCCGAAGATGGATGCGCTCGCCAAAACCGCTGCGGTCTATACGAAGGCGTACGCAACGGCTCCCCTGACGACGCCCAGCATCGTCAGCATGTTGACCGGTTACCATCCGAATCGCCACGGTGTTCGGCTCTTGTGGCAGCCCATCGAAAGCGACACGGTCACGGTAGCCGACCATCTGCACCGTGCCGGATACCAAACAGCGGCTATCGTTTCCAACATCGTACTCGGCAACGAAGCCTGCAAACTGGGCGACCGTTTCGACCACTACGATGAAGCCGTGGATGAACCCGAACCCAATCGGCCTCACATGCTCGAACGCCGCGCCTCTCGTACGACCGACGCAGCCGTCCAATGGCTTGAGCGCCATCGTCAAGCTGACCGTCCGTTCTTTTTGTGGGTGCATTACATCGATCCGCACGGACCGTATACCCCGCCGTCGGATTCGCCGATGGATTTTGCGCACGACAAACCCATCCCCATCAGCGAAGAGAAAATCGCCGAGTATGTGCGCGAACCCGGACTCACCGATGGTGCGGAATACGTCGACCGTTACGACGAGGAGATCGCCTACACAGATCGTGAAGTGGGTCGCCTCGTTGCTGCGTTCGATGCGCTCGAGCTAAGCATGCCGCCACTGACGCTGCTGACTTCCGACCACGGTGAAAACATGATGGAAGGGCACGCCTATTTCTCGCACGGTTACGACGTGAACGATGCTGTCATCCGCATCCCGCTGATCGCCCGGCATCCGTCTATCGCGGTTGGTATGAACGACCGGTTGGTTTCGATTTCCGACATTGCTCCAACCATTCTCGACATCGTGGGCTTGCCCGTTCCGACTGGTCTTGATGGTTTCAGTTTGACAGTCCCCTCCGGCGCTATCACCATTTACGCGGAAGGGCTGGACAGCGGAGGAAGCGGCGGACTGCATCGAACTTTGATTGATGCGCATACAAAAACCGTCATCCGCCACGGGCGATCGAACATCCCACGGGAGAGTTGGGCTTTCGACCTGTTGCGCGACCCGCATCAGAAAGATCGGATTGCGACGGGTAATTTCAGCGCGACGTATCGCGCGTTGGCGGCAATGATTCGCAGCGACCCCGACCCCGGCGGTCGTCCAACGCACCTTGCGAATCACGAGCACTCCCACGGTCCAGTCGCCGGCAATGCTGACAGCAAAGCTACCCGCGCCCTGCGCGCTTTGGGATACATCGAATAGCCACCCAATTGCGAGATGCGGACGAAGTCAAAGCTCGATCATGATGGGTTTGTCGGGTGTGTGTGTTTCCAGAAGATCCGCTGCCACCTCAACACCCAGCCCCGCAGAGCCGATTGTCGGAAGTCTCCCCCCCCATCCGAATCGGACACGCTTGCGCGTCACGTCGTACGCGCTCAGCAAGGGACCAAAACTGCCCTCCGCAAAACGCACTTTGGGAATCGTCTGCAAGAACCGCACGCCTGCCGCAGACAGGATGCTTGTTTCGCCTACCATGCAACCGAGTTGCACATCGATCCCGCGCTTCAGCGCGAACGCTGCCAGCCTCACCGATGAAAGCAGGCCACCGCACTTGCTGACGCGAATGTTAAATCCGTCGGCGACCCCCATCTCAAAGAGACGCTCCGCATCATCCATACTCGACAGCGATTCGTCGTGGAAAATCTGCACATCGCATCGGCGCTTTAGCTTGACAAGATCGCCATCGTTGGACGGATGCAGCGGCTGCTCGACGCCACTGATCGGCACGTCTTGCCAGCGACGCAACGCAACGACGGCTTCATCCAGATGCCAAGCGCCGTTGGCGTCGAGGCGAAGCGTTGCACGATCTCGCGAGAGCAGGCGGCTTATGACCCGCAGCAGCGCGTTCATGCGTGCCGCGTCGTTTTGCATTCCCACCTTCAGCTTGAAATGTCGAAACCCAGCCCACTTCGCGAGCGTGGCTGTTCTGCGAATCGATTCGACCGATTCCGACGCCAACACCATACTGAACCTGCAGGAACGGGTGCTACCCGGAAGGCCCAGGTGCGCATTCCCCTGCCACCCGACGACATCGTCCATCGTGCGATCCTGCGATCGCATCACCGCGTCGAGCAGCGCCAATTCAACACAGGCTCGGGCAGCGGGGCAGGGTGAACCGTCTTCTGCAATCGACGGTAGCGCTTCGATCGCTTCCAATGCTTCGGGAAAGTTCTGCGGTGTAAACGCCAAGAGCTCCTTGAGAAACTCGCCTTGCAGCAATTCAATCACGGACGTGTTGGTTTCACCGGTGACATAATCGCGGGGAAGTGTCTCGCCATGTCCCACCGCGCCGTTCATCAGTTCGATCGACACGACGATTGGCGCACTTACCGAGCGCTGCGATGTGGCGTGCGACACCTTCCGCTTCAGTGGAAACGAAAGCGGGTAGATGGTCATTCGTTTGACAGCCAACGACATAAGGGATTCCGCCTGTTAGAAACTCGCCCGCATCCACCAACCAAGGCGAATGGATCGCGTGGCCTTCGATGCGTCGTGTGGAAGGCGCGCAATCGACGCTTGCCCATAATCTACTGCGCGGTATCCTTGCAAGCCAGCCAACACATCGCGCCCGTAGCTCAGTTGGATAGAGCATCGGTTTCCTAAACCGGAGGTCGTGGGTTCAAATCCCGCCGGGCGCAGTATTTCCCTGGGCAAGAATCCGCGTTCATATGGCGTCGATCGGTGTACCGCCCTCGGGGAAAACTCCGCTAACATTCCCCACAAAACCCAAGACTGCGCCTGCCTCAACCTGCACTGCCTTGCAATACTTCGATCAGATTCTGTTCGCACCTGTCTGACTTCACGAGACCCGTCAGGATGAGCAGCAAGCCGATTCCTGCGCCCATCGCAAAACCGGATAGATGTGCGTATATTCCAACATTGCCCGCGAGGCCAAGCTTTAACATAAGCACGTCGAACGACACCCAGTAGAGCACGATCCAAAAAGACGCAATGTCAAACGTGCCGACATGCTCGTGCAAACGGTAGAAGCTGAACCACGCACAACTGATATCGTTGCGCGGGTAGAGGATGATGAACAGACCCAATACACCGTAGATAGCCCCCGATGCGCCGACCGTTGGCATCGGAACGAGATGAACCTGCACCGCCCCTGCCAAAACGACCGCCGCAAGATACAACGCGATGTATTGCAGGTGGCCAATCTTGGCGTTCACAGCGTTTCCGAAGACGAAGAGAAAGACCATGTTACCGATGAGATGCATGTACCCGGCATGAACGAACCCGTGCGTGATGTACCCGGCCGCTCTAAACTCGACATCAAGGCCTGCACGCCAATTGGGTACCAAACTGGCAATGTCTGGGTATGAGTCGCGGACAAACTGCGGAATCTGCCGGTTCCCAAGAGCAAGGTCTTCCAACAAATCAGGTTGCCAGATCGCGAACAACGATACGATCGTCGTTACGGCAATCAAGGCGAAATTCGCCCAGGGATAACGCTGCATCGGGACGGCGGCTTGATAGGGAATCAACATCGTGATTCAAGCGTATACCGATTCCTCCGCGATCGGCTTTATAAACCCGGGTTATCTTTTGACCAGCGGACGGATCGGTGTTTCCTCTGCGGATGAGTGGAAATACGGCAGCGGGAGACCTGCCCTGCAAGTCTCCCGCTGATGGATGCTTCCTACTGCTATGTTGATCCGTCCGCCAGTCGCTTTGTTGCAGACGTTACTGTGCCTGATACATGAGGAAATCGAACAGGTCGACATCGTCGTCGGCGTCAAGATCAAATACGACACACGCTGGACTGACGGGGCCATTGTCCGGGCCGGTCATACATGCGTCGTAGCCGTTGAACGGGTTCGGTGTACCGCACATGCCCAGCACTGCGGTCATCACTTCCTGTCGTCCCGAAGCCGGCAACGCCTCAAACGGGAACGTCATGAATACGGTTTGATATGTTCCCGTGTCAACTGCAGTGGCGGCAGTCCCGTTGTTTCCGCTGAAAGCAATTTCGCCCGATCCGTTGGGCGTCATCGTATCGCTGTAATCGGTAAACGGGAAGCTCAGGCTGTATGGCCCTAAACCGCTGAATACCGAACCTGCGCCTGTCACGGTTGACTTGCCTGTGTCGTTGGACACGCTGCTCACGCCAAGGTAGTTGGTCATCAGCGGGGTCAGCCCTCTGTCGAAGTGATAGTCCTGACTGCTGATCATGAGGCAGCCACCGTTGTCTAACCAAGTTGATAGCGCGGCTTCACCGGCCGGGCCCGGACCGGCTGCGCCGCCAAACTCATCGGCCGTAAACCAAATGACCAGCTCATACTGAGCCAACTGCGCAGCGCTGGGCTCGTTGTCGGTATTGACCGTATCCCAAACATCAAAGCCAGCACCCAGTGCGTTTAGAACCGCTTCGTAGGTGGGTCGCTGGTTGGGGCTGTTGTCGTCATCATCGACGAGCAGAATTGAGGGCACGTCGCTGGTTGTGAAACTAAAGGTTGAGGAGTAAGTCCCGGTCCCGCAGATGTTCGATGAACGCACGCGCCAGTAGTACGTTGTTAGCGTGTTCAAAGGTGAACCGACTGTGTCGGACGTATCCGTGGTTGTATTTGAATAAACCACCGCGGTAAATGCCGCGTCCGAAGCAACCTGCACTTCGTAGTTTACGCCCTCGACGGCTGAGTTCCACGAGAGCGAAGGTGCAATCGCCGTATCGACGGCTCCGTTACCGGGCAATGTCAAAGCTACCGAACCGGGAACGCCCGAAGTCACACCAAGCTGTACACCTGTGTTCTTTACCTCAGCCGAGATCGTATCCGTTCCGCTGACGGTAATCGCGTACGAACCAGGGGCAGCCGCCCCCATGTTGGTGACCGTCATCACGCTACTATTACCCGGTATGACCGGATCGACGCTGAAGCTAACCGTGGTACCCGCAGGTTCGCCCGAAGCTGCAAGATCGATCGGGTTGTTGAAACCAAGAATGGAACCGACATCGATCGTATACTGCGCGTCTGCCGGAGCACATACATCCATGCTTGAAGGTACCGCACTCAGTGTAAAGCCCGATTCCTCGGCACAGTTGTAGCATACCAACGCAAAATCCTGATCGGTGGCATCACCCACTCCGGGAATGGCATCCGACGTGATGTTGCTGGCGACGACGCGAACGGTATACGAGCCGGCTGCCGTCGGTCCGATCAGAACGCCTTCGGTATTGTTCATCGTGTCGGCTGACCCGCCCGACTGCGACCAGCCACCCGCGCCGAAGTTGTTACCGCGAAACGTACTCGCACCCGAATCCACGATGAGGTCGAGGTCGTTATTCCAAGCGGGGGTTGTACCACCAAGACCATGTCCCGGCGCATCCGTCCAAACCAGCATCATCTTCAGAGGCTTGGCCGGATCTTCGGCTGACACGACGATGTTCCATTCTTCACCGGTGTTGTCGAACACCACGGGATTGTCGAAGTATCGAACGGTATTCGCCGGATCGACGACGGCTTCGAGGTCCATACGCCCCCAACCCTGCTTGGCATCGAACCGATTACCAAGGGTACCACCATCCGCATCATTAAATCCTGCAAGGTTGATCGCGACAGGCAGGAACGCGGCTTTCACCAGTGCGGGGCTGGGATCATTCACGAAGCCCGCCAGTCCGCGGTAGTACTCAATAAAGAGAGCCACACCCCCAGCCACATGCGGTGATGCCATGCTCGTTCCGCACTTGAGGCCATACCCCGTTGCGCTATCGGGCGAGTCGACACTGCAACCCGGCGCGACCATGTGCGGAATGAGTCGATTGTCGCGGGCAGGTCCGTGGGCGGAGTTTGCCGATATGTCGTTGATGTTCAAGTCCTGCGCGCCTGTGCCCGTTTGCATTTTGGTTGACCCGATCGTGAAGATGTTCTTGGCTTCATCGGGTGAGCCCTGAGTCTGGAAACCGCCATTGCCATTCATAAACGAGAGAACGTACGAGAGCGGTTGATTGCCTGCGGCTACCGGATCGGCATCGCGGACGCCGACATCAACTTGCAGCGTGTCGTTGTCGTATCCTTGCGGGCTGCCTGCGGGGCCCCAACTGTTGCCCGAGAGGTCTGCGTTGTTGTTGTACGAATCGGTCATCAGCTTGAGCATCCCGCCCGCCTGCGTAAACGTCGGGTTATATAGTTGCTCCACAAGGTTTGCACCCGGTGCCACACCCAGCCCGCGCAGGAATCCAAAACCGTCGAGTGTGCCGGAGGAACCATCTGCGGCCATGATGCCTGCGGTGTGCGTGCCATGGGAATCGGTCGCGCCCCCACCACAAGTAGAGCCCACACAGCCGAGCATTCGATTGACCAAATCCGGATGCGTGTCGAAGATACCACCGTCAACGTTGGCGATGATGACACCCGAACCATCGACACCAACAGATGTCAGCCAGGCTTGGTAACCTGGAAACGCCAGGTTCGTACCGTCCACGTTGTTCACATTCACCTGGTCGCTCATCTCGGTGCGAAGCCCGCCATCCGTCGGCACAATCTGCACGCTGTAGACGCCGGGAATGCTGGCGAGTTGTTCCATACTGCCGCCGGGAATCGAAACACCGGCGACATTGTAAATGCCGTTGATCTGTTCGGTTGCGTCAATCTTCCCGCCCATCGCTTCAATCTGAAGTTGGATCGCCCGGGCGTCGGCACCGCGAACGGTCAACACACGCACAGATTCGCGACCAGCGCTGCGCCCGCGAAGAGCCGGTAACAATCGATACGCTGGTGCAAACTCACCAGTCCAACGAACGTTCTTCTTGGTTGCGGCAGACTCCCTCGCGGTCAGGTCTCCCCACACGACGTAGGTGTGCGGGTGGATGTACTGAACCACTCGAAGGCCAGCCGCTTCCAACTCGTCGACCCATGCGGCTTTCGTCGGGCCCTTCATTTGAATCAGATGCAGATCGGGACCGTTCGACCGCCCCACCGCCAACCCACTCGGCAGCACGGGCGCATCGCGAAGTGGATCAAACGTTTGCTCTCCAAGCGTCAGCTTGAACGCGTTTGGATCTTCCTGAAAATCGAGATTGGATTTTTGCAACTGATCCATCTGTGCTTTCGACAACTCCATCCAGACGAAACTGCCGTAGTCCGTTGTGGATTCCGCCTTGATGCCATTTGCAGACATCGCGCTCGCCGCCTCCGGTGTCAGCCGAACTACATGGCGAACCCCATCCGCATCCGGCTCAGCCGCTTCCACGAACGCCCCGAACGAAACAAAACCGATCACCGTCGCCAACACCCAGGCTTTCTTGACGGAACGCATGAAACTGCCTCCAAATGAGTTGATGCAAAATAATTCAAGACCCGTGGATTCACGTCCGAATTGGCTTGGGCTTGGGAACAATCCAGTGCCACAGTCTGTCACTAAAACGGATGACAACGGCGACCGACCCCAACAACCCGCCCGTTGATTCGCGCGCTCACACAAACACCCGTTCTCAGTCGAAGAGAACTGGGCATCCCATGCGCGTGAAACCCGATTGCAATCCAGGTTGGAAAACCACCACACAGGCAATCCTAGTCCAATCCCCGCGCAGGTTGCAAGCCGGAATCCCCGCTTTCTCAGGGTGGCTATTCCCACTCCCATCGATGTTGAATCCAACGAATGTCTGAAATGTTTCGGGCCGCGTGTCGTCGCGCATTATCGCCCGCATTGCGCGATGCACCGCACGGAAGATTCGACCCCGGCGGGTCAGTGCGGAACGAAAACGGACGGTGATTTTAGTTAGTGGACGACGCTCGGCCAAAGCCATCCGAACGTGCCGGCGGTGACCAGTCCGTAGATGATTCCGTCAAAGATGAATTTCAACGTGGTCGTCCAGCTCGTGCCTTTCCAAATCGAATTCGGGATGTAGCTCACGCCATAGACGGCCACCGCCACCGTGCCCGTCAATCGAAACACAGCCAAGTAGGACGCCCCAGGTTCGAGGGCTGTATGCGTGATGTACGCAGCGAACACACTGACCAACAACGAGTACAGAAACCACTGGGTCAGGCAAGTGCCCATCTTGAATGTACCGCTTGGCATCACGGTCAAAAAACCCACGGGCCCCTGCTTGTACTTTTCGACCATCTCCGGTGATCCCATTTTCCTTCATGGAGCCAGCACAGGGAAACACATAGTCGCCGCGCACCACGCCGTGCTTTCGCATGTCCGACAACACAAGGTCCTCGTTTGGCAATTTCTTGCAGTCGTTGCGATGAATGGGAACCAGCATGTGCAAGATCGAACTGACCACAAATACAAAAGCCGCCGAAAGCACGATCGGCATCCACAATTCGATGAGAAAATGCATGTCCACACCTCCATACAATAAATCAGATTGACCACCACGCGAATGTAATTCTGCGGTTTCGCAACGGCAAGGTCCAGACGTTTTGGGGAACCGTGGTTAGAAATGTTGAAATCGTGGATGGCAAACGGAACGATCCGTGCTGCATGGGCACACGTTCATCGCAACTACAACTACTTGCTTATGTAGATTGTCTGCCCACTGCTGTAGCGACAAGCGGGGTTGGTGAGCAAGTGGGCCATTTGGGCGATGGCTTCTGCTGGCAATGTTTGCTCCTTAGGAAAATCCGGAAACGACGCACGCAACATTCTTGTTTCGACCGCGCCCGGACCAATGGCGAACGCGCGAATCCCGTGTGGCTTGCCTTCGTTGCCCAGTGCTTTCGTCAGGAGATTGACGAACGCCTTGGTCGCACCATACGCGCCGAGACCCGGAAACGGATCGTCAGCCGCCATCGACGAAATGTTGATGATCGTTCCACCGCCTTGCTTCTTCATCAGGGCAAACGCAGCTTGGGATGTGTAGACCGGAGCGGCAGCGTTGATCGCGAGCATGTCGTCGAATGCTTGTAAATCGATGGACTCGATGTTGGCGAGCACGGCTTGCCCTGCATTGTTGACCAGAACGTCAAGACGCCCGAAGGCAATCTCTGTCGTTCGAATCAACCCGGCTGCTCCATCCCGCGACGCCACGTCTGCGACGAAGACTTCACATTTGGAACCCGTGGCTCGAACTTCGTCAGCGACGGCATCGAGCTTCGACTCGGTTCTGCCGGAAAGCACAACATCCGCACCATGTCGGGCGAACTCCAGCGCGATCGCCCGACCGATTCCACTGCCTCCGCCCGTGACGGCTACGACTTGCTCGCTCATCATATGCTCCCGTTCTTCGATGTTCGATGACCCGGTGGGTCGGTTGATCTTCGTGGGCCGATCGATCTTATTCGGATTCGATCTGTTGGGAACTCGATCCGTTGGGAACATAGCCTGCCCGGACCGTCAAGCCAATCCATGCGAAGGTGGTAGCCTCTGCCACCGTCCCTTGAATTCCCCCGAACCGCCCCTAAGCTATGCCGCCGACGACACATTCTGGACGTCGGGCCATTGTAAATCATTAAACCATTGATGACAGCGGGTTACGAAATCGTGGACGTTTCCGACTTACGACAAACACTCGACCGATTGACCAGCGAAGCCGCCACCGCGCTCGCAGAAGCCAAGACCATCGATCAGCTTCGCACCGTGCGTTCGCAATATGTGAGCAAGACTGGTTCGGTTGGGAGCCTGATGTCGACAATCAAGGACTACCCACCGCAATCGCGTGGCGAAGTGGGCAAGGCCCTCAACGCAGCCAGCCAGGCGATCCAGCAACTCGTGACCGAACACACGTCGCGCATTGAAAATGCCGAAGTCGCAGCCGATGCGGCGACTTCAACTGCGTTCGATCCGACGCTGCCGGGAACGCGGTCTCGCTTGGGATCCGTGCATCCGGTGACGGCTGTTCAGTGGGAAGTTGAAGCGGTGTTTGAGCGGTTGGGGTTCACCGTCGAAGCCGGTCCGGAAATGGAGTCGGACTACTACAACTTTGAAGCGCTCAACATTCCAAAGATGCACCCCGCGCGGGATTTGCAAGACACGTTCTGGCTTGAAAATGGCATGTTGCTTCGCACGCAAACATCGCCGGTGCAAATTCGAGCGATGGAAAAGTTTGGAGCGCCGCTGCGCTGCATCGTTCCCGGTCGCTGCTTCCGGTACGAAACGATCGACGCATCGCACGAAAATACGTTCCATCAGGTTGAAGGCTTGATGATTGATCGAAACGTTTCGATTGCGAATCTGATCGCGGTCATGAAACTTTTGTTGAATGAAGTCTTGCAGCGCGAGTTCGAGATTCGCCTCCGACCGGGGTACTTCCCATTCGTCGAGCCCGGTTTTGAACTGGACATCGCCTGCCTGATTTGTAACGGCAAAGGGTGTGCGACGTGTAAACGAACCGGCTGGCTGGAACTTCTTCCGTGCGGGATGGTGCATCCAAACGTGCTTCGCGCGGGCGGAGTAGACCATACGAAGTACAGCGGTTTTGCGTTTGGCCTTGGGCTGACGCGCCTCGCGATGATGAAGTTCGGGGTTCACGATATTCGCGTTATGAACGCGGGTGATCTTCGCAATTTGATTCATCCGTCGCGCTGGGCGGGCCCCGTTATTGTTGACAATGGTTAGGGTTATCAGGGGTTAGGGTGGAAAGGGCTTAGGAAACTTCAACGATGCTGATCTCTGTGAACTGGCTGCGCGACTATGTGGACATTCCGCACTCCGTCGATGTGCGCGCCCTCGCCGAACGCTTCACCATGACCACGGCTGAGGTGGAGGAGGTCACGCAGATTTCCGTGGGCGCATCCGGTTTGATCGCCGCGCGTGTCCTGTCCGTCGAGGGCGTTGCCGGCAAACCCAATCTGAAGAAGGTTGAACTCGATCTCGGCAGCAAAACGGCACAAACCATATCAGCCGCCCCCGTGCTTCGCGTCAACGAGTTGGTGGTTTACGCTCCACCCGGTTCGCGCACGGCTGACACGGGCGAGATCAAAGCCACCACAATCGCAGACCTGCCCAGCGAAGGAATGATTCTTCCGGGCAGCGCCATCGGCATCGCGGCGAGCGATCAGGAAGCCATCTTCTGCCCGCCTTCGATGAGCGCAGGAGAACCCATCGACGCCGAAATGCTCGACGATTGGGTGATCGATGTGGATAACAAGTCGATCACGCACCGACCGGACCTATGGGGACACTATGGCATCGCTCGCGAAGTGGCTGCGATTCTCAAGCTACCGCTCAAGCCATATACGAATGCGGATGCAGGCGCACTGACCGACGCGAAACTGCCCGCGATTCCCATCACGATCGACGATTCCGCGCGCTGTCCGCGATATAGCGGTTTGCGCATCAGCGGTGTGGGGCTGCAAGGTGCCCCCCTTTGGATTCAGACGCGACTCGGGCACGTTGGCATGAGGCCGATCGATTGCCTCGTCGATTTAACCAACTACATCATGGCCGACCTCGGACAACCCATGCACGCGTTCGACGGCGACCGCATCGATTGCATCGAAGTTGGCCTTGCACCCAAGGGTGATTCGTTCACCACGCTCGACGGTGTTGAACGCAAACTCGGTGACGATGCGCTGATGATTCAGTCGCACCGCAAGTCGATCGCACTGGCAGGCATCATGGGCGGATTGGAATCGGAGGTCGCAGAGGGCACGCAATCGATCCTCCTCGAATCGGCCAATTTTGAACCGGTGGGCATCCGAAAAACGTGCGCAGCGCTTGGCCTGCGAACCGAAGCCAGCGCCCGGTTTGAAAAATCGCTTGACCCGCAAAACACCGTGCTCTCAATTCGACGCTTCGTGCATCTGGCGAAAGTCGAGTTTGCAAACCTGAACGTCGTGAGCCAACTATCGGACTGCCATCCGAATCCGCCAGAACCGATCACCGTCAAGGTAGATCCCAAGACGGTGTCGCGGGCGATGGGTCATCCCGTGGATGCCAAAGACATGACGAGCATCCTCGAGGCTATCGGGTTCAACGTGGAGTCGAACGGCGGCGGGCTGACCGTCGGTGTGCCCAGCTTTCGGGCAACCAAAGACATTTCCATCGAAGCCGACATCATCGAGGAAATCGCCCGCAACGTCGGGTATGACAACATTGCGCCAA
>JAADIU010000273.1 GCA_013151185.1 Planctomycetota bacterium | reverse complement strand
CTTGCAGGGTCGGGTAACGCTCGCCGATTCGCTGACGAAGGTGCAGGGCATCTTGGATACCAACAACGTCGCCATCGTGATCGAAAACGAGCAAATCATAGGCATCATCAGCAAGATCGACATGGTAAGGTACCTAACCGCCAAGTCGTAGAAAATACTGCAACAGGACCAGCAAGTAGTGGTAGTGGATAGGGTGCGTCCCGGACGCACCGCATTTCAAATTGGAGAAATCGTGTTTTGGGCACGGTGCTCCTTACAACTGTTTCTTCGAGAGGTTTCGTCTATGAAGTTTCGTGTTTGCTTGCTTGGAATGGGTTTGGCTGCGGTGATGGTTTGTGGGTGCGTCGATAATTTGGTCGACAATCTGCTTGGCGGTGACGTTTTGTTTGGTGGTGACGTGGGCGTGCCGGACAACAAAACAATGAGTCTGCGATGCAGGTTACGGTCGGAACCAATTTTGTGTCCGCGCGGCGATCCGGGACGGTCACCGGTGCGCAAGAAGCGGATGTTTGTGACGGCTGGTATCCTGTCGAGCCCAACCACACACTTCAAATCGACGCTTCTTTGGGCATGACGGTTCGGGTCACCAGCGACGACGACGTTCGTCTGTGGGTGCTCGCCGGTCAGAGTAATTTTTGTGGCGACGGCGCGACGACTCAGGAGATTTCTCGGTTTTGGACGCGCGGGTCGCTTGATATTTACATCGGCACCACAGAAGAGGGCAAGACCGTAGACTACGTTTTGGAATTTATCCCCAACTGATTGTGACACGTTATAAAGGCGTGGTACATCGGATACCGAAAGCAATGAACGAACACGAAAAAATTAGCTACGTCGAGTTTCCCGCAAAGGATCTTGTGGCGACCAAGAAGTTTTTCGCTGAGGCTTTTGGCTGGTCGTTCGTGGACTACGGCCCGGAGTATATCGCGTTCTCGGACGAGGGCCTCGACGGCGGATTCTTCAAGTCCGACCTGTCCTCGTCAACGGCAACGGGCAGCGCGTTGATCGTCTTCTACAGCAACACGCTCGAGCAAACCCAATCAAAAATCGAAAGCGCTGACGGAGCAATCATCAAACCCATATTCTCCTTCCCAGGCGGCAAACGCTTCCACTTCACCGACCCCAACGGCAACGAATACGCCGTCTGGTCGGATATTGATGAGTGACCGTGCGTGGATAAATTCGTGGCTGGCCAGGAGTATCGGGGAGCTGCGGTGTAAAGGCCGCAACCTGCATAACCCGGCTTCGGCGGAGAATTGACATGATGATGGAACAGGGACCGGAGGGGTTGGAGTGGTCAGAACTCTATGAGATTGTCGAGCAATCGCTGGGGGTTTATGTCGACACCGAGTCCAGAGAAAAAATCGGATGTTCAGAGGACTTGGTGAAATACGTTCAGGAACAGATTACTCAATCACGGGATGCGGGCACATCGTGTCCAAGCGCCAGCGCGTTCTATTCCTTTCGCAAGGCGGTCGAGGAATTCGATCCAAGAATAGCGGCGAACATCAAACCAAACGTGAATCTGGAGTCGCTGATACCTGGACCGAAACGTCCGGCTCTGTGGAAGCGGCTCAATGAGATGGGCTTCAAGCTGCCCGACTTGGATTTTTCGTGGAAGCCGTCTCTGGCGCTGTTCGGTGGGACGTTGCTCGCCATCTTTGTGATACCTATTTTGTTTGTATGCTTTCGGCCCGAACCCGAAACTGATGTTGCGTCAAGCATCTTTGCTGTGGTCTTATTGCTTGGGATGATGAGACTGAGGACAAATATTCTTTCAAGGTGTACCTTGGCCCTCCCCCGGCCTTTGAAGACCGTTCGCGGGATGGTGACATACTTGGCCTACCGCAATTGTGAACCACGGCAGATGAGGTACTTGTCCAAGGGTCAGATCAGGGAGGCAGTTCGCTTGGCGGTCGCCATTGAATTCGGCCTCCCGTTAGAGAAGCTCGACGAATAGGTGAACAGGTGTTGTCCTTTGAAGCTCGGAGTTATTGACGCTGTCGCGAACCCTACCGCCGGATCTTCGGATTGATGTTGAAGATCTTTTCGCCTGAGGGGGGGCGGTATTGGGATGGGTCGTCTATGTTTAGGGTTAGGAGGGCGGCTTCTGACATTCGGTGGGGGGTCCAGGGTGGGTCCCATACCAACTCTACTGTTGCTTTGTTGACGCCTTCGACCGAACTGGCTGCGTCGTGGACTTGTTGTACGAGCATGTCTGCAACCGGGCAGCCGGGGGCGGTTAGCGTCATGCGGATGGCTACGTTGCTCTTGCCGCAAACGCCTTCGACTGAAGTGCCTTCGTCTGAAATGGCGAGGTCGTAGACCAAACCCAAGTCGTAAATGTTGAGGGGGATTTCCGGGTCGAACACTTTGCGCAGGGCGCGCAGGACTGGTTTGTACAGCGGGTGATCTTGTTGGGCGTTGGTGGATGATTCGGTCATTGAATGGTTTTCCTGAAACGTGCTTGGCCGTGGGTTCTTATGGGCAGTGTCAACCCGTTCGTATCTTGTCCGTCCCCCACCCTTCCGCTTCGCTCAAGGATGGGGCACCCGCGCTACCACCACCAGAGTTTGCTACTCCGCTATTCGGTGGTGATGTTTCCTTCTTTGTTGTTGAGGGCGGCTTTTACTGTGTGCCATGCCAATGTTGCGCACTTGACTCGGGCGGGATATTGGCAGACGCCCGAGAACACTTTGAGTTTGCCCATGCCTTGGCCCAGTTCTTCTGCGTTGCCTTCTTCGGTTAAGAGTTTGTGAAATCTGTTGAAGAGCTCGCCGGCTTCTTCGAGCGTTTTTCCCTTGAGCGACTGTGTCATCAGCGATGCCGAAGCCGTCGAGATGGCGCACCCGGACCCTTCAAACTTGATCGACTCGATGCGGTCGCCATCCAATTTGACAGAAACCGAAATTTGATCGCCGCAAAGCGGGTTGTAACCCTGAGCCAATCCGTCGGGATTTTCGAGGCGGCCTCTGTTGCGCGGGCTGCGGTTGTGATCGAGGATGAGTTCTTGATAGAGGTCGGTCAGTTCTGACATGGTTCCGTCCGATGCGTCATGCGAATACGCCGATGGCAGTATGAATCGCGTCAATCAAGCGGTCAATTTCGTCGTGCGTATTGTAGAAACTCATCGAAGCCCGAGCCGTCGCCGGTACGCCAAACCGTTGCATGATGGGCTGAGCGCAGTGGTGACCCGTGCGAATAGCCACGCCTTCCTGATCGAGCACCGTGCCAATGTCGTGCGGGTGAATGCCTTCAACCACAAACGAAACAACGCTGACCTTTTCTTTGGCTGTCCCGATGAGGCGAACCTCGGGGATTTCTGCCAAGCGTGTGGTTGCGTAGTCGAGGAGCTTATCTTCGTACGCGGCAATATTCGAAAGGCCGACGTTTTCGAGGTACTCGATCGCAGCACCCAAACCGATCGCCCCTTCGATGTTGGGCGTCCCGGCTTCAAATTTGTGGGGCAGGTCGTTGTAGATGGTCTGCTCGAACGTTACCGACTTGATCATTTCGCCACCGCCCTGGTAGGGCGGCATCGCGTCGAGCAGTTCTTCCTTTGCATAGAGGATGCCGATCCCTGACGGCGCGTACATTTTGTGCCCGCTGAACACATAGAAATCGCAATCGATTGATCGCACGTCCACTTCGTGATGCTGCACGGCTTGGGCACCGTCGATGAGCACCTTCGCACCATATTCGTGGGCCATGCGTGTGACGGCATGCACGGGTACGACTGTGCCCAAAGCGTTGGACCCCTGCAAGATCGCGACGATTTTTGTTTTCTGTGTGAGCAGGTGTTGATACTCGTCGAGCAGGAAGTTGCCATCGTCGTCCACCGGTACAACCCGCAGGCGGGCACCGGTTTGCTCACAAAGAATCTGCCACGGAACGATGTTGGCGTGGTGTTCGAGATTCGAGACGATGATTTCGTCGCCTTCGATTAAGTTGGGTCGGCCAAACGATTGGGCGACGAGGTTGATCGCTTCGGTGGCGCCTCGCACAAATATGATTTCCGTCTCGCTTGCGGCACCAATGAAACGTGCAACCCGGAGGCGGGCTTTTTCGTACGCCTGCGTCGTCTCGATGCTGAGGCGATGCACCCCGCGATGGATGTTTGCGTTCGTTGATTCATGAAGATGGCAGATGGAAGCCGTCACCACGCTGGGTTTTTGGGTCGTGGCTGCGTTGTCGAGGTATACCAATGGCTTCCCGTTGACCGTTCGCGAAAGGATTGGAAAGTCCTTGCGGATGCGCTCAACATCGAATGAAGCGGCTTCGATTGGTCTGGTGGCTTGGCCGTCGTTCACTTGTTCTGCCTTTGATTGCATCTTGCCGTGATCAGCCCTTCGGTAGCCGCTCTTGAACCAATGCTTCCAGCCGTTCGCGGAGCGGTTCGACAGTGATTTCGTTGAGCGTTTGCGAGGCGAACGCATGGATCATCATACTTCGGGCACCCGCGTCCGTCAGCCCACGAGCCCGTAGGTAGAAAATCGCTTCTTCATCAATCTGACCGATCGTTGCACCGTGCGTACACTTGACATCATCGGCAAAAATTTCGAGCTGCGGTTTGCTATCGATCTGCGCGCGATCGGAAAGAAGCAGAGTCATGTTGGTCTGTTTGGCGTCCGTTTTTTGCGCTCCGTCGCGGACGAAAATCCGCCCGGAGAAAACTCCGTGCGAAGCGTCGTTATAAATGCCTTTGTAATATTGCCAGCTTTCACAGTGGGCGGCAGCATGTTCGATGTACAGGTGGTTGTCGACAAGTTGTTCGCCACCCAGCATGGACAATCCGTTGAACGTACACTGTCCGCCTTCACCCAAGAGTCGGGCTTCCACGTTGTTGCGGGTTAGCCTGCCATCTGTGCAGATATTCGTGGAGGTGAAGCGGCTATCGCGCTGGAGGGAAACGCCCAAGGTACCGAAGTGGAACGCATCGTCTGATTCCTGCACGATTTTATGATGTCGGATGTTCGCACCCGCGCCCGCGACGACCTCCGTCACTGCGTTGGTCAGGTAGGTTGCGGGTTCAAGACCAACACCGTCAAGACCAATGCCGTCAAGACCAATGTAGCTTTCCACGATCGTTGCTTGGCTGTTGTCTTCTGCAATGATCATCGTGCGCGGATGGGACGCGGTGGCTTGATCACCGGTGGAGACAAAGACGAGGTGGATCGGCTTCTCAGCCACTGCGTTGGCGGCGAGATGTATGAACGCACCGTTGTCCACGAGCGCCGTGTTTAGTAGTGCAAACGCGTTGTCTTTCTGCGTCGCGACCTGGCCCAGGTGCGACGCCAGTAGTTTGTTTTCATTCTTGATGGCATCGCTCAGTCGTTCAACGCGAACGCCCTTCGGTAGGCGATCCGTTGAAGATAGTGCAGGCGCAAGGCAACCATCGACGAATACAAGCGTCGCGGTTGTCGTACCGATACCGAATTGCTCGAGAAGCTGTGGATCGATTATCTTTGCCGAACAGCCATCCGAAACCCCATCAGCCGACTTCCAGTCGACTGACTTGATGGCCTTGATATTCGTGAACCGCCAGTCCTCATCCTTGGTGGTCGGAAATCCCGATTCGACGAATCGCGCCAATGCCGCTTTGCGGACGGGATGAAACCAGGATCGTGCGAATGCGTCGTTCTTCTCGAGGCGCTGAAAATGCGCGGCGAACGATTCGACGTTGTTGTTGGCTGTCATGGTAGTCGTCATCAGATCCCGCTCCCCTTTAGGAGCCGCTCCCCTTTAGGAGGTTGCCACCGGAGTTGCATTGCCTTCTTCGACCCAAGCGTAACCTTTCGCCTCCAACTCCAGGGCAAGCTCCTTGCCACCGGATTTGACGATGCGGCCTTCGCGCAGCACATGGACAAAGTCGGGAACGATGTAGTCGAGCAATCGCTGGTAGTGTGTCACAACCACCATCGCGCGTTCGGGGCTACGCATACAATTGACACCATGTGCTACTGTCTTTAGCGCGTCGATGTCGAGCCCGGAATCGGTCTCATCAAGGATAGCCAGCGTCGGATCCAACACGCACATTTGGAATATTTCGTTGCGCTTCTTTTCGCCGCCTGAGAAACCCTCATTGACGGATCGACTTAGTAGCTTGCTATCGAGTTCGACGAGGGCGGCTTTCTCTTTGACGAGCTCCAGAAAATCGACCGCGTCGAGTTCTTCCTGCCCGTGGTGCTTCCGCTTGGCATTGACTGCCGCTTTCAGGAAGTAGTTTGTGCTGACACCGGGGATCTCGACGGGATACTGGAATGCGAGGAACACACCTTCGCAGGCGCGCTCGTTGGGCTCCATGTCGAGCAAGTCCTTCCCGTTGTACAGGACCTCCCCTTCGGTGACTTCGTATGTATCTTTGCCAGCCAACACCTGTGCCAGCGTACTTTTTCCCGAACCGTTGGGCCCCATGATGGAATGGACCTCGCCGGCATTCACCGTCAGGTTGATCCCACGGAGGATTTCGGTGTCTTCAACGCGGGCATGTAGGTTACGAATTTCTAACATCGCCATCTTCAAATGACTCCCATACGATTAACGAAACTACGAATCAGTGGTAGCGTGGGCCTCGCCCACCGCAGGCCAAATAAGATCCAACCCAACGCAATCCAACATGGTGGGCACGGCCCACCCTACCTGAGTACTATCAACCGGACTACGAGCCCGGCCGATTCACCCCGGCAAGACTAACCCACACTGCCTTCGAGGCTGACCTCGAGCAATTTTTGTGCTTCCACCGCGAACTCCATGGGCAACTCGCGAAATACTTCCTTACAAAAGCCGTTGACGATCATGGAGACCGCGTCTTCGAGATTGATTCCGCGCTGGTTGCAGTAGAACAATTGGTCCTCGCCAATCTTCGATGTCGAGGCTTCGTGCTCCATGTGTGCGGTGGAATTCTTGACTTCGATATAGGGGAACGTGTGAGCACCGCAATCTTCACCGATGAGCATTGAATCACATTGTGTGTAGTTTCTGGCGTTTGCAGCCCCCTTGTTGATCCGCACGCCGCCGCGATATGTATTCTGGCCGCGTCCTGCGGAGATTCCCTTGGAGATGATCGTACTCTTGGTGTTCTTACCAATGTGAATCATCTTCGTTCCGGTGTCGGCTTGCTGACATCGGTTGGTCAACGCGACGGAATAAAATTCACCGACCGAGTTGTCGCCCTGCAAAATGACACTGGGATACTTCCAGGTGATGGACGAACCCGTTTCAACCTGCGTCCACGAGATGCGGGCGTTTTCGTGACACTTCCCGCGTTTGGTGACGAAGTTGTAGATTCCCCCGACACCATTCTCATCACCCGGATACCAGTTTTGGATTGTTGAATATTTGATCGTGGCATCCTTGTGGGCGACCAACTCAACCACGGCAGCGTGAAGTTGATTCTCATCCCGCATGGGAGCCGTGCATCCCTCCAGGTAGCTCACATGGGCACCTTCGTCGGCGATGATCAGCGTCCGCTCGAACTGACCGGTGGATTGTGCGTTGATCCTGAAGTATGTGGAAAGTTCCATCGGACATCGCACGCCCTTGGGTATATAGACAAATGAGCCGTCGCTGAATACGGCTGAGTTCAGCGTTGCAAAGAAATTGTCCGTGTAAGGTACGATCGATCCCAGATACTTTTGAATCAGTTCGGGGTGCTCGTGAACCGCTTCCGAAAACGGGCAGAAAATAATGCCCATTTCTCCGAGTTTGTCTTTGTACGTCGTTGCGACCGAGACACTGTCAAACACGGCATCGACAGCCACGCCCGCGAGCGCTGCCCGTTCGTGCAGAGGGATGCCCAGTTTTTCGTATGTTTCCAGTAGTTTGGGATCGACGTCGTCCAGACTCTTGGGGCGGTCTTCGTCCTTGATGGGCGACGAGTAGTAGATAATGTCCTGGTAGTTGATGGGGGGATAGTTGATATTCGCCCAAGTGGGTTCCGTCATTGTCTTCCAGTGGCGAAACGCCCGCAAGCGCCACTCCAGCATGAACGGTGGTTCTTTCTTTTTGGCAGATATGAACCGAACGGTATCTTCGTTCAGACCGGGAGGGGCGGAGTCGGCTTGGATGTCGGTCACAAAGCCGTACTTGTATTCCTGATTTTCCCACTGCTCGAGTGTTTTGGATGCGTCGGCCATCAGTGTGAATCCTGGGTTGTGAATCCTGGGTAATGAATCCTGGCATAGCGTGAATCGTGCGTGTCTCGTTTAGAGCCCGCCGATTGCGGTGCCCACGTCCAGCCTAACTTCGTCAAATGCAATGTCGTAAATCGTGACCTGCTCCAGCAGTTCGCATATCGCCTTGTGCAACCGTTGAACCGGTGCGCGGATTGTGCAGGCGTCACCGATTTGACATTGCTGGTCGAGTGGCAAAGGTTCTGCCGCACAGCACAACGTCAGTTGAGTGGGCCCTTCGATTGCTTCAAGCAGCGCCATGATCGTAATTTCCTGCGGCGGTTTGGCGAGACTGTATCCGCCCTGCGAACCGCGACAAGAGTTCACCAGCCCACGGTGCGTCAGGCGGTTCAAAATGTTGGTCATCATGCGCGGAGGCATGCCAAAGCGGTCGGCCAACTTGCGCACGCTAAGCGAGCACTCCTTGTGTCGTGCCATCTCCGCCAAGGCGAGCAAGGCGTAATCAGATTTTCGACTAAGCGACAGCACAATGGCTCACCGTAAATGATTCCGGCAGCGAACCCGGCGCACCCACTGGCACGCTTCGGCTTACTGCAACGCAGGGTCGGATTTCAAAACACCGCGCAGTTTTTCCAGGGCGATTTCCTGGATTTGCCGCGCTCGTTCTTTGCTCAAACCGATGGCTTCGCCAATTTGCCCAAGCGTCAATCCCTTTTGGCCGTCAAGCGGGAAGCGCCACCAGAGGATCATCGACTCGCGTGGCGTCAATTCGCCGAGGTTTTGATCCAACGCTTTGTGCAAACGGTCGGCATAGAGCGATGTCCACTTGTCTTCGCTCTCGAACTTCTCCATCCACGCTTCGTGCTCGACCGGAAACCGCGATTGCTGTCGGCTTGTTTTTTTCCACAGGTGAATCAATGCGCGGGTGATCGCGTTGCACGCATAGGTGCTGAACCGAAAACCTTTCCATGGGTTGAACCCGTCGACCGCGCGGAGCAATGCGTACAACGCTTCGCTGCGCTGCTCGTCCCACTCGACCTGCGTGGCGCGAAACTGGCTCATCATCGTGTAGGTCAGACCGATGTTCTGCTCCACGATGTAGCTGCGGATGATGTCCCACCTTCGGACCCAATCTTGACGTTCGCTTCTGGCTTTGCGTTCGCTCTTGGCCTTCTTCGAGCGGCGCGTTGCCTGATACGCACACACATGCATCGAGATGAAGAGGCATGTCTCCCCGGGCGCGTCGCCATCGGTGCGGCTTCCGGTGATCCAATCCACCACTGCGAGCGTCTTGTCCACCGACCGGGGCAATCCAAGCCGTCGATCAGGCACAAACCGCATCTGGTTCGGATCAATCCCCTGCCGTGCGTCTGTTGAACTCTTGCCCGTAGCCTGCGTTCTGTTCTTAACTCTTGTCGCAACCATGACTTACACCACCCTTGCGTTCATGCCCCGACGCTTGACTCTTGTTGAAGCATCAGGATTGCCAGCTACCGATAATGATATATCACCAAATCAGTGATCTTTCAAGTCGAACCACCACATTTCAGCAATTTCAGACATCGTGAAACCGCCGCGTTACAGGGCCACGCACAAAAGCCAGCCCTTACCAAACATACGAACGGCGCTGGCGGTTGGTTTCGGTCACGGTTGTGTTTCAAGCATCGCGCGGGGGGAGCACGGACGAAGGGGACCAAACGATTGTTGCGGCATATAGTCCCAGCGGCAAAAATGTGGAGTGGGTTTTATCTTTCGATTCCGGTTGCGCCAGCGCTGGTGACGCGAGATTCTCCAACTTGCAGGACTTGGACACCGACACAGACGGAGTGGATTCATCATGCGTTACAAGATTTTAATCGCGACGGGCGGGCTCGTTCTGTTCGTGCTGTACGTCT
>JAADIU010000221.1 GCA_013151185.1 Planctomycetota bacterium | reverse complement strand
CGAGCCATGAGGAGAGCCGGCCAGGTTTCGTCATCATCGAGGTAGGTGCAGATCGTCGTGCTGCCACCGATGCAAAGAATTTTGTATGCGTCTTCCTGCCACTCCGGTCCGCGCAAACCGAGTGCGTTCATGGTGAAGCGGCTCTCACCGGTGATACCGGGCATGACTTCGGGGCGGGGATGCTCGATCTGTGTCATGTTGGGTTGATAGAGTCGCGGTTGTGTGGTGACGCGAAGGAATAGTTCCGCGAGCGCGAGCGGAAGAGTGACACAGTACGTCACTGCCACAAGCCGAAATAGCAACCCGCGTTTGCGCAAAACCATCGCACCGAGAACAAAGCCGATCGCCGCGACCAGCAATCCGATGGCGAGATAATCGAGCTTGTCGAGCATGGGTTCGTTGCGCGAACTGGCTTCGTTGACTGCATCGAGCAATCCCTGATGAAACAGGGCGGGGCGCAAGAAATCGGCGAGCAGTAATCCCGGAATCAGACAAAGAATCGCCGCGAGTATCCACGGCATGTCAGCGGGCTGGTCCACGTCCGAGGCGGGCGAATCGATCCGGCTTGCGTCGGGTTTTGCGATGGGTTCGTCAGGGGGCAATTCAGGGTTCCCGATGTGTGACCGATGGAAGTCTTCGCGCCATCGCTGGATTGAGTCGTGGTCCAGTACCGACGTGCCGCCATTTTGTCCCTAAAGCGGTCAAAAAGCCAGAAAACCTGGGCGACTGGCCCAGGGGGCCTCGGTAGGAATTCGTGGGAATGGCGAATGCTTGCCACCTTTCAGTAGTGCCCTTCGGCGAGGGTGCGGAGGGCATTCGTCAATCCGGACGCGTTGTGACGTTGTTTTCGGGCCAGTGCGACCCACGCGGGGTGAATCGAAGCCCGGTCCGTTTGAACAGCGATCGGTTTCGGCGCTGTCGGATCAACGGTGGCGTGGTCCCCTCGGCTGAGAGACATTCGCCCGAGAAAAACTCCGACAAGCAAGACCGCTGCCGTGCGCAGTAAGGCGAAGACGATTCTCTTTGAATATGCAACGCGCTGGGCGACGTACAAATCGCTCGTCCGTCGGCGCGCCTCGGCGGGCGTCACGGTGTCGAATTGTTCGAGCGTTTGCAGTGTGTGTTGAAGGCCATCGATCTCGCGCGCACATCGATCGCATGAAAGCAGATGCGCCTCCACGTCGCGGCGCGATTGATCCGATAGCTCGCCACCCAGGTAGTCGGCCAACACGGTTTCGATTTGCTTGCAATCCATCATGGGGTTTTCTCCATCGAGCGAAGCGCGTCTCGAAGTGTGCGAAGCGCACGCAGGTAATGCGTCTTGACGGTGCCCAGCGCGAGTTGCATCGACTGTGCGATTTCTGCGAAGGTGTCGCCCTCGTAGATTTTCGCCAGAAGCACCGCCCGTTGCCTGTCGGTGAGTTGCTCCAACGCCAGCGTCACCACCCGTTGCGTTTCCGACGAAATAGCCTCTGATAACGGTGAGCGATTTGGATCGACCGGTTCAAGCGCATCCGTCGAAACGGGCTTCTTCTTGCGAATGGAATCAATGCAATGGTTCACCGTGACGCGCCGAAGCCAGGCAACATCCTGATCGACATCGGCCTGACTGACATCGGCCTGATCGACATCGGATGGTCGAAGGCGAACCCAACGCAGCATCACTTCTTGCGTCGCGTCCAGCGCGCTGTGGTGGTCACGCAGGAATCGATACGCCCAGCGATACACTGTAGCCCATGCGTCTGATTCAAATTCGTGGCTATCCATTCCCGCTCATCGCAAATTGCCATGCGGTTTCAATCGCCTCCACGCAAATGCGAGAAGCAAAAAACCATTCTACTTCTTGTTCGGGACAAACGACGTAGCCATCAACACGACGTCACGATCATGCAGGGCTTTTGCGTCGAACGACCAGGAGTACGTTTCGAATCCCGGGTTGTCGACGAACGCCTTGAGCTTGGCAGAGATCATTCTCGCTGCATCATCCATTGGGTCGCTGCTGTCCTCATCGCTCCCAATTTCGAGATCGGACGGGTCAAGAGGCTCAGGCTCATCCTGGCCGTCGTGGGCAACGATCTTACCCGGCAGGAGCAGTTCGACACCCCAGCTTTCATCCTCGAGATCCTGCGATATCAATCGATCACGTCGCGCGTTTTGATACTCCGTGATCGCACTCTTCGTCATGGTTTTGTCCACACCGCCGTTCGCTAAGGTTTGTTCGAGAGTATCGATGATGCGGGCCGCCAGAGAATCCTCAATGGCGGTGGTGTCCTGCGCGCCATTGGTGTTGAGCAAAAGCAGCATCGCCTGGTCACTGTACTTTTTGTCGTTGAAGATTTCACGAACCCGCCGCAAAGACGCAAGTTGCACGCGCTGAGGGATGCGATCTCCAGTGTTGCCAAACGATTGGTGGAGTAGTTCGACCTGCTGCTCTCTTTCGACGGCGATAAGCGTTCTCGCGAGCAGTTCGCGATTTTCCTGGGTCAATGCTTGCGGCTTCTTCTCCATGATCTTTTTGATTTCGTCGGTCTCCAGAAGACGCTGACGATGGTATTCAAAAGGGGCCCAGAGTCGGCGCGCATAAGTGCGCTTGAAGTGGTAGTAGGTTCCTTCGGGTGTTTTCTCGATTCTGATACTCGTTGGAAAACGGATCGCGGAAGCGGTGAGCGGCGAGTTTGGTTTGGCGTATGTTGCGGGGAGGGCGGCACCCGGTTTGAGCGACATCGTCGCCACGACTGTGATTTTCCTTTCTGCGGCGTCAGTCTCCGCTTTGTCCGTTTTGGTGCTGACGTTCCAGCCGCTCTGCGCGCTTGGAGAAGGGGAGCCATTCTTCCCGGATTCGCCAGGGCTGGCTGTGATATCCTCCGCATCACCGCTGAACATCGTGAGCAGTTCGACCCGACCATCGGGGAGTACGGCGATCACTTCCATTCGTTTGACACATCCTCCTGTCGTCATGGCGACAAGCGGCAGAAGGAAGCAGAGTCGAAACGTTGTCGATCCGGATTTCATCATCGTGGTCTCCCGAAGGTGTGACTGTGGGTTATTGTTGGCGTTCTCCGGTCATTATGACGGTGGGGTGCGTCATTTGGCTGACAACAAAATCAAGAAATCAAGAAATATTGAACAGCCGCATCAATTCTGGTTGCCGGGGTCAAGGCCTGCTACCATGAATGACGATGTGGATTTCAAGGAAATCTACAAGACAATTTAACTCTTTGGAGGAACCACGATGAGCCGGGCAAGCACGTCCATTCTAGTTTTGTTTACATTTGTCGCGGGGTGCCAGGATCCCGTCCCGCCAGGAAATGGTGCCGATCTTGATCAGCAGTTGCGTGGCTTACTGACGGCCGCAGAAGTCAGTGCCATCGTCAAGCCTTCAATCGATCAGGCAAAAGTCGATTTGGGGCAAGCGCTTTTCTTCGACAAAATTCTCAGTGGCAACTCGAACATTTCCTGCTCCACCTGTCACCTGCCCGATGCTGCCTCTGGCGACGCGCTGTCGCTACCGTTCGGTCAAGGTGGCCTGGGTCGCGCGGCCAATCGCGTGCCGCCCACGGATGACAATGGCGATGACATTATTATCCCTCGAAACGCACCCGAGGTGTTCAATCGAGCCGACTTCAAGACCATGTTCTGGGACGCACGCGTCGCTGCAGACGGGAACGGTGGGTTCACGACTCCCGCAGGCGATCAACTTCTGGCTGGTCTGGATAGCGTACTCGCGGCGCAGGCGATGTTCCCCGTGACGTCCGACGCGGAGATGCGCGGCTTTACCGGAGAGAATGCGATCGGCGACCTCGATGATGATGACCTCACCGGGATTTGGGCGGCATTGATGGATCGGTTGATGGGCATCACAGAATATGAACAAATGTTCTCTACCGCTTTCCCGAACGTGGATACGAACTCGTTTACGTTTGCGCACGCTGCAAACGCAATTGCCTCGTTCGAGATCGAGCACTGGACTTTGACCGATGCACCGTTCGACTTGTATCTCGCCGGTGACAACGACGCCATGTCGGAGCAGGAAAAGCGTGGGGCGGTTTTATTCTACGGCAACGCCAACTGCTCTTCCTGCCACGCGGGAACCTTGATGACGGACGAGGAGTTCCACAATCGCGCTGTTCCGCAACTCGGTCCGGGCAAGGGCGATGGTGATGACGGTTTGTCTGACTTCGGAAGGATGCGCGAGACCAACGCGGAAGCGGACAAGTATCGTTTCCGAACACCACCGCTGCGCAACGTTGCCGATACCGGACCCTGGATGCACGACGGTGCGTATACCACATTGGAAGCGGCGGCTAGGCATTGCTTGGACCCCGTCGCGAGAATGGGGGACTATGATCCGACCCAGTTGGCTGCCCCGTTCGCCGACTTGGTTCGCAGCGACCAATCAGCCGACATCCTCGCAGCCGTCGATGCGGATGAAACCACCCCGGTGGTCTTGACCGATGCGGAGGTGGCTGATCTGGTCGCGTTTCTGCAGTCGCTCAGCTCCCCGGCGATTCCGGGTCTCCCGGACGTGGACAGGCCCGCTTCGGTGCCGAGTGGATTGACCTTGGAGGACTAGGCCCGCCGAATTTGGCGTGCTACGGTGGACGATAGAGCAGTTTTCGCCCCGGGGGATGGGTCCCTCGGGGCGTTCTTTTTTGGTGGCATGTGGCGGTCCGCCCAGCCCCGCGTGGTGTGGTGTTTTTCGGGATTCGTGATAAGCTGCGTGGTTCACGTTCGCTTGGCTTTTCGCGCGCCGCGTGGCGCGGGCTGGTGGCATGGACATTGTCGTAAGTCTGCTCGTCATGCAGACGCCGCGCGTGGAATCGTTCGTATCCTTTCAACGCGGTGAAGTGGGAACTTTGGTCTTATGGTCGACTTCAATCTTATCAGCAGTCTGGATGGTTCCAGTTCAGAATTGGATTCCGAACTCAACGCTCTTTTCGATGCCGGTTTTGATGATGGCGCGATTGGTACGTTGGTCGATGGAGCACAAACGCAGGAGCTTGCACCGGGTCGGGTACTCAAGGGCAAGATCGTCGGGCGTGCGGGTGACGATGTCGTTATCGATGTCGGCCTCAAGAGCGAAGGCGTCATTCCAATTCAGGAGTGGGACGATCGCAGCGCCATCGATATTGGCGATTCGATCGATGTGTTCCTCGAAAATCTCGAATCTGAAAGTGGTGTCATCGAGCTATCCAAACGCAAAGCCGATCGCATCATCAATTGGAATCATATTGTTGAAACAAAAAAAGAAGACGACCTCGTCTCAGGCCGCGTGATGCGCAAGATCAAAGGCGGGCTATTGGTGGACATTGGCGTCCCCGTATTCCTGCCGGCATCGCAGGTCGACATTCGTCGGCCCGGTGACATCGGCGAGTTCATCGGTAAAGACGTCGAAGCAAAAATTCTCAAGATTGATACCGAGCGTCGCAACATCGTCATCTCGCGGCGAAAGCTGATTGAAGAAACGCGCGGTGCGGCCAAAGAAAAACTGATGGCCGAGATCGAAATCGGGCAGACCCGAAAGGGCGTCGTCAAGAACATCGCCGACTTTGGTGCGTTTGTTGACCTTGGCGGTATCGACGGTTTGCTGCACATCACTGACATGAGTTGGGAACGCGTCGCGCACCCGTCGCAGGTCGTGAAGATCGATCAGGAAATCGAAATCAAGATTCTGAACATCGATCTGGAGAAGGAAAAAATTGCCTTGGGACTCAAGCAGCTCACGCCGAGTCCGTGGGAAGGCATCGAAGAGAACTTCCCGATTGGCAACAAGGTGACCGGTGAAGTTGTGAACATCATGAACTACGGTGCGTTCATCAAGCTGCGTCCGGGCATCGAGGGACTGGTGCATATTTCCGAGATGAGTTGGACCCGCCGTATCAACCACCCCTCGGAAATTCTCAACGTTGCCGACGAAATCGAAGTTGTGGTTCTCGACATCAACAAGGACAAGCAGGAGATTTCGCTGGGCATCAAGCAAACCGAAATCAATCCGTGGACCAAGGTGGCTGAGAAGTATCCGCCAAATACGCGGATCACTGGGCAGGTGCGAAATCTGACGAACTACGGTGCGTTCATCGAAATTGAAGAAGGCATTGACGGCTTGCTGCATGTGTCGGATATGAGTTGGACCAAGAAGATTTCGCATCCTTCGGAGATGATCAAGAAGGGCGACGAGTTGGAATGTGTCGTCCTCAAGGTCGAGGAGAGCAAGCAGCGCATCGCCTTGGGCCTCAAGCAACTGCACGAAGATCCGTGGCTGCGGGCTGTGCCCGATAACTATATCCCTGGGCAGATCGTCGAGGGAACAGTCACAAAAATCACCAATTTCGGTGTGTTTATCGAGTTGGAAAACGACCTCGAGGGGCTGTTGCACGTCAGCGAATTGGCCGATCATAAGGTGGAGGATCCGCACGACGAGGTCACCATCGGGCAAAAGCTTCAGGTGAAGATTCTCCGGGTCGATGCACAGGACCGTAAGATTGGCTTGTCCAAGAAGCGGGCTGAGTGGTCGACGGAACATCAGGAAGAGGGCGAAGCACCGAAGATTGAGAAAGCCCGCAGGGGCGGCTTGCATGGTGCAGGCGAGCAGACGACCGATCTGATCACGGACTTCGTTCCGCAACCGGTGACCCCGGTTCCCGATGCAGAAGGGGCAACCGAGGCGGTTGAGCAGGACATGGCGGTTGACCAGGACACGAAGGTTGATGCCAAGGCGATCAGTGAAGAAGCGACCAGTGAAGAAGCAACCGGTGACGAAGCAACCGACGCAGGAGCAGGTGATGAGCAAGCCAAGTCGCCGGAAGGTGATGCGTCTGAGTAGCGATGGATTCGGTACCGGCTGGCAGTTTTGTGCTGGTTGTTCGATGGTGCCTTTGTGTACGATATAACGATTAAGGCGGTCCCGTAGTCGGGTGTAGACCATGGGGCCGCCTTTGTTCTACCATCCGCGTGCGTATTCGGCATCCGGGTATAGGTGCTTGGCATTCGGCTGGACGCCCCCGGCTTGGGCCTGACTTGTGGCGTTGATCATTTGTTCTTTGTTTATGGAGTAACCGCGATCGCAATCGACTCCGACCTACAATTTTATTTGAAGCAGATCAACAAAGCACCGCTGTTGACCGCCGACGAAGAGAAGGAACTCGGCGCGAAGATCCAAGCCGTTCAGGCGGTGGCTGAGCAGTTTGCGAATCGGGAAATCACCCTTGCCCAAAAAGAAGAGGCCGAGTCCGAAGGCCAACACGCGCGCGATCGCATGGTCAAATCGAATCTGCGCCTCGTGGTCAACATCGCAAAGAAGTACAGCCATCGGGGAATGTTGCTCAACGATTTGATCGAAGAGGGCAACCTCGGGTTGATTCGAGCCGTCGAGGGATTCGACCCCAAGCAGAACACGCGCTTCAGCACCTACGCATCATGGTGGATTAAGCAGTCGATTAAGCGGGCACTCATCAACGGCGTGCAGCCGGTTCACATTCCGGCATACATGGTCGAGATGATCGCGCGTTGGCGTCAGACTGTCGATCGCTTCGTCGAAAGAGAAGGCTGTCAGCCGTCGCTCGAACAGTTGGCCGAGTTGATGGAGATCCCACTCAAAAAGGCCAAGATCGTCCGAAGGGCGGTCAAGGCGTTTACCGCGCGCCCGCAGTCTTCCAGCGGTGACGATGCAATGGGATTGGGCGACATCCTCGCCGACGAGCGCACACCGCAACCGGAAAAAGCGATGTTCGACGAATCGGAAGCGTCGATGATCCGCGAACTTCTGTCGCAAATTGACGAGCGCGAAGCGAAAATCCTTCGCTTGCGCTTCGGTCTCGGCGACGAAGAAGCCATGACCCTCAAAGATATCGGTGTCCGCGTCGGACTCACCCGCGAGCGCGTTCGACAAATCGAAGCCGGCGCACTCCGCAAGCTCAACGAAATGATGAGCAGCCTCCAGGCCTGATCTCGGGCTACCTCTGGAACACTTTCCTATTGCTGCATTCGGCGCAACACCTGTAGGGTGTGGCCCTGCCGCACCGTTTTCGCCCTTAATTCGGTGCGTCCGGGACGCACCCTACGACGACTGCGTGTTCAAATGTGGTCGCGGGCGAGTGGGTGCTGGAGGCGTATGGACCGATCGTCCCTAAATATCGGCTTTAATGGGCACGAACGAACCGCGTTGGCTCCACGAGTATGCAACGACACCAAGAGCGGTGATCGTAGCCAGGGCATACAGCGAAATGTCAAAACCGTAGCAGTGAATCAAGGTTCCGACAATCAGAAAACCCGCGAGGAAACCCAGATCGAGGACGCCCAGAATCATCGCCGTTGCGGCACCGCGATGTTGCGGTGGCATCGAATCTGCTGCGAGATCAACGAGGAACGGATAGGTAAAACAGTGTCCCGTACCCATGACAATCGCAGGTAGGATCAAGCCGGCAGTCGTGTGTACGCGCGTTAGCAGAACCAACCCGATGGGATATGCGATCATGCCCATGATGAGTGTTCTTCTGCGGCCCAATCGTTCGGGCAGGCGCCGCAGAACAATGCGAAGAATGATTGCTGTGGGTGAGTATGCCAGAAAGAACAAGGTCACGCCGGCGAGTTGTCGCGCTTCTACGAATGCTTCGATGAACATGATCGGCACCGTCTGCACCATCGCGAGGCACAACGCTACAATCACAACCGCGCCGGGTTTGTGTCGTGCGACGAGTACAAAAAAACTTTCGTGATCTGCCCTCAATTGCGTGTGGAGAGGAATTTCTGCCCATCGAATGAAAACCAAACTGGCGAGCATGAGGGAAGCGGCAGTCACGAAGAACACCGAAAAGCCCGTTTGGTTTTGAGCGAACACCGCGAAGATCAGATCGCCCAGCATCGGTCCAAGCATCAACCCCAACAGTCCGCCCATCCCGATCATCGCCAAGCTTTCAGCCGAGCGGTTGGGTGGGGCGATTCGGGCGGCTGCGACTGCGATCGCGGCGAGGAACGTGGCCTGCGATAATTGAAGAACGACGCGCAGCGCACTGATCAGCCACAACTCGGTGGAAATCAAAAAGCCCAGCAGCGTGATTGCACCAAGCACCGAAGCCAACCACAGGATACGTCGGCAACCGACCCGATCAATCGACGTACCCACGAAAGGCCGCGTCGCGAGGCTGCCAATCATCCCGATGCTACCGACCAATCCGACGTCAAACACCGAGCTGGCTGCACCAACATCATCGGTCCCCAAGGCGATGTATTTACGCAAGTGGACCAGCAAACTGACACCGCCCATGAAGCACAGCAAAGCAACAAACAGGGAATAGAACGGTCGCGCGTATAGCTGCTCGGGCGGTTCGATTGGGGAGTTCGGCACGTTCACTCCCCGTGCGTTTTCGTGTTGGCGAGGATGTGTTCACGATTCAGTCGACAGGCCTTCGGCGAGTAGCCGACGACGATGTATCTTCCGGCAATTGCGAGCGAAGGTCCCGCAAATCCAACGGACAGACACCACACACCGTCCTCCAGCTTTTCAAGACGTGGCGCGAAACCGGAATCGGTCGTTTCTCCACGGTTTGCGGTGCCACGCATCCAGACGTTGGTCTGCTCGAGCAGGGCGTCCAGATTCTTGCTGACCGTCGCGGGGTTCCCGGTGATGGGGATCACAATGGTCTT
>JAADIU010000053.1 GCA_013151185.1 Planctomycetota bacterium | reverse complement strand
CACCGCGGTCATCGGTCCAACCACCAGCACCTTGGTGCGGCGATGGTGATCGGCGGGACTGCGTTTGGTTTGCAAAAATTCGGCGTCTGCCATTTCGATCTGCACGTTCACAAGAGAAGCCACAAGAAAGGCGTTGTCGTCCATCGTGGATATCGTCCATCGATGAACCAACCCTTCACGTTGAAGTGCGTGTTTTTTTGCAGATTTTGATGGTATCTGGCTTTGGAACGCCCTTGGGTGAGGACGCGGATGCCATTTTTACGCGGTAAGTTTGCCTTGCAGCCAGGCGTTCGACGCGGCGACGGCCTCTGGAATACCGGAGGCATCGTCGCCCCCGCCCTGGGCCATGTCGGGTCGTCCGCCGCCTTTGCCGCCCACGAGCGGGGCGATCTCGCGTATCAGGTCGCCCGCACGCAAACCGCGATCGACCGCGGCTTTGCTCATCCCCGCGACGAGCGTGACCCGCCCGCCATTGCAAGTCGCCAGAAGCACGGCAGACGCTTCGGTTTTTTGGCGAATGCGGTCGACGGCAGTGCGAAGTGCATCACCGTGTGCGTCGGGCAACTCGCCCACAACGATGGTGATGCCCCCGACGGTGGGTGCATCGCTCATCAACGCATCGAGCCGGTCGCTGGTTTCCTGTGCGAACGAACTAGATGACGCCTTCTCTGATTTTTTGAGCTGCTTCTGGAGGTCGGCCAACTGTTCGCGCAGACGGTGTCGTACGGAAATCGGGATGACCGAATCTGCCAACCTCTGTTGCACCGGACCGAGCGCGTCGCGTTCGCCTTTTTTGATGCGACCAGCTAGGGCATCTATTTCCTGTGTCAGTGTTGCACCCGCCCGGACCGCATCGGAAGCCCGTTCACCAGTCAAACCGACCAACCGACGAATGCCTTTCGCGACGCCCTCTTCCCCCGTCAGTACAAAACGCCCGATCTCCCCGGTTGATTGCACATGAATTCCGCCGCAATACTCCACCGAGTACGCCATCCAGTTCGCATCCTTGGGCGTGTTCATCATCTTGTCGATGTCTGCGCCGATTGAAACGACCCGCACGCGGTCGGGGTACTTTTCGCCGAAGACGGCGCGGAGTGTTGTGATCTCGCGTGATGCCTGTTCGGTAACTTCTTTCGTGTGGACCGGCAGGTTGTCCGCGATTTTTCGCTCAACCCACTGCCCGATGCTTTCCAACTCGTCTGTTGCAATGGGCTTTTTGTGCGAAAAATCGAACCGTGTTTTCTCGGGGTCAACCAGTGAACCTTTCTGATCGACGGCTGGACCCAACACTTCGCGGAGCGCCCAGTTCAAGAGATGCGTTGCGGTGTGATTCTGCGTGATCTGCTCGCGCTGCGGGGCATCGACCGTCAGTTGCACTTCCGCCCCTACGACCAGCGAAAATTCACTTGAAACCAGTTCGCCAATGTGCAGGACCGTTTCGCCGAAACGCTTCGTATCTGAAACCCGAAAGCCCGGAACATCGAACGCACCGGGCGATTCACCGCGCGCTTCGATCGTGCCCGTATCGCCCACCTGCCCGCCCTGCTCGCCGTAGAAACACGTCGCATCCGTCACCAACGCAACCGTTTCGCCCAGGGGAACGTCGCCCTCTTCGCAAAAATGACCTGCGTGAACGTAACCCATAAGCCGCGCCGGAATGCTCGTTTCAACGTACTTCGATGAGTCATCGGTGGGCGGTAGCGTGTCGACGATGTTCAGGTTGAACGCATCGCTGGTTCCACCGGTTGCCTGAGCCCGCCGACGGGCTTCGTCCATGAGCGCTTCGTATTTCGCAATGTCCACCGACAAGCCACGTTCGCGGGCCATCAGTTCCGTCAGGTCGACAGGGAAACCAAATGTATCGTGAAGGCTGAATGCGTCTTCGCCAAGGATGCGGGAATCCACCGCGCGCTCGGCTGCAAGCTCGAAGAGTTTGATGCCACGGTCGAGGGTGCGGCCAAAGGAAACTTCTTCGTCGCGAATGAGTTCGACGACGTGTTCAACGTTCTTACCCTGGTTCGCCTGTCGCAGTTCGGGAAATACGTCGCCCAATTGCATCGCCAAGGGCTCGACGAGATCACACAGAAATGGCTCGGTCATTTTGAAATACTGTCGACCATAGCGAACGGCGCGACGAAGAATTCTCCGCAAGACATACCCGCGCCCTTCGTTGCTGGGCACCGCGCCATCAGTCAAAGCGAACGTCAGGCAGCGTAGATGATCGGCGATGATGCGATAGGACACGTCCCGCATCAGGGCGTCGTGATCGTCCCCAGCCCCCTGCGAATCCGACTCCAAGAGTCCACCGTATACCGGCGCACCGGTGCGCTTTTGGATGGCTTCAAATAGCGGTGTGAACACGTCGGTGTCGTAGTTGCTCAGCTTCCCCTGCAAGACCGTGCAAATCCGCTCGAACCCCATGCCCGTGTCGACATGCTTTGCCGGCAGCGGATGCAGCGCTTCTGCGGAAACCCGGTTGAATTGAATGAACACAAGGTTCCAGATTTCGATCACGCTGGGATCATCTGCGTTGACGCGCGAACCACCGCTCTTGTCCGCAGTCAGGTCGATGTGGATTTCGCTGCAAGGACCGCACGGCCCGGTGTCGCCCATTTCCCAGAAATTGTCCTTACGGTCGCCCGGAATAATGTGCGACGGATCGATGTCGGTCACACTCTTCCAAAGGTCTGCCGCCTCCAGGTCGGGTTCGAGCCCGATCGCCGCATCGCCCTCGAAGTAGGTCGCATAGAGGCGCGATTTGTCGATCCCCCAAACGCCGGTGAGAAGTTCCCAAGCCCACCGAATCGCTTCCTCTTTGAAGTAGTCACCGAACGACCAATTGCCCAGCATTTCAAAGAACGTGTGGTGATAGGTATCCTTGCCAACATCGTCGAGATCGTTGTGCTTTCCACCGGCGCGAATACATTTTTGTGTGTCGGCTGCCCGCGAGTAGGTCCGCGACCCGCTACCCAAAAACACATCTTTGAATTGGTTCATGCCCGCGTTCGTAAACAAGAGCGTGGGATCATCATGCGGAACAACCGGCGCAGAGCCGACAACCGTGTGCCCTTTGCCAACGAAGAAATCTAAAAACTGCTGACGGATTTGTGCGGAAGTCATCGTGTAAAACCTTGATTCATGTGGGAGACAAAACACGCTTCGGCGAAAGCAGGAGAGAACTACGCAGCGCTGGCTTCGAGCGGTCCGACGCTGACGAGCAAGCCTTCGCCCTCAACAGGGAATGACTCAAAAAGTGTCTTGATCGAAGCTGCGTCAATTCGATTTACTGCGTCGATGCGGTCCTCGACCGTTCGCGGCTGGCCCCGGTAGTCCACGTCGTCCATCACCTGCGTCAATCGGTGGTACGGTGATTCGCCCTCGACCGCGAGCGAAGTTCGACGTTTGTTCTTTACCCGTTGAATCTCTTTCTCAGAAATCGGACCCGCTGCAAACTGGGTGGCTTCTGTTCGCAAGGCGTCGATCACGCGATCGGTATTCTGCGGGTCACACTGCGCCATCAAAATGAACAGCCCACAGTCACCGAAATCGAGCCGATACGCACCCGCATACGGAGCCAAGCCCGCCTGCTCGATATTCCAATAGAATCGCGAGTTTGCCCCGCCCAAAATGGACGCTGCTGCCTCGGCTGTATCGTGCAAAGGATCGCTGGCTGCCGGTCCTTCAAACGTGATGGCCACCACTTGCTGATTGAACCGGTCCATCGTTTTCGTAGCCACGCCTGTTTGCAACTTCGGTTTGACCCGGTCGGGACGCTTTTCGCCCGCCGACCATTTGCCACACACGCGCTCCGCTTCTTCAAACACCACCGCCGGATCGACCGAGCCCGCAACCACAAGCCGCATATTCTGCGGGTTATACCGCGATTGGAAGTAGTTGTGCATTTGATCGCGGGTGAGCGCCTTGACCGTTCTATCGTAGCCAAGCACCGGCCAACCGAGACTGTGGTTCTTAAAAACTTCCTCGATGATCAGATCGAACGCGACATGCTCGATGCGATCGTTCGACATCGCAATCTCTTCGAGGACGACGTTCTTCTCCATGTCGAATTCATCGGGCGGAATGATGGAACGCATCATGTCCGCGAGGATGTCGAGCTGCCCAGCCAGGTCTGCCGCCCGCGTCACGCCATGATAGAACGTGCGGTCGTGCGATGTGAATGCATTCGGATTGCCCCCGATGCGATCAAAGTCGATGTTGATTTGCGCGGCATTTCGATTTGGTGTGCCCTTGAAACACATGTGCTCGAGAAAATGCGACACGCCCGCAAGATCCGGCGTTTCATCCCGCGCACCTGTCTGCACAAGAAAACCAGCAGCCACCGACTTGACGCCGGGCATATACTCAACGGTCACGTCCAACCCGTTTGAAAGTTTGTGGCATGTAAATTGGTCCGTCATGGTCGCGCTCGATTCGCCAGTATGGTTTGAAGTTTCAAGGAGTCCATCACGATGAGAGTGCTGCGGGGCCCAATGTGACCACGCTACGCGGTGCCTGATGCACATACTGCTCGCAAAACCGCTGGATGTCTGCGACCTTGATCGCCCGAAGCTTGGCCAGTTTGTCTTTGAGGGGAACGGGTTTGCCGTAGTGCGTCAGGTCGTCGGCCAACTCGCCGCACAAAGCGCGCGTGACGTCGCCACGGATGTCCGTCCGAACTTCGATCCCGGTTCGAGCCCGCTCGATTTCTTCTTCGGTGACATCTTTTTGCACGCGATCCAACTCCGACAAAAGCGTGTCGTATGTCTTTTGGCACCGCTCTGGTGTGGTCGATGCGCCAAAGTACATCAACCCCGCACCGCGCGGACATTCCTGCCACCCGCCGACCCAGTAAACCAAACCCTGCTTTTCGCGAATTTCGGTGAACAGCCTGGCGCTCATTCCGCCCGACAAAACGCCCAACAGCAACCGAGCGGCTGCGTAGTCGTTGTCGGTCTTGGGAACGCTTCGCAGCGCAATGATGATGTGCTCCTGCTCGGTTTCTTTCTCGTGGTGTGTGGTGACTGGTGAGAACTCGACGGGCAGGGGTTCGCGATGCGTCTGCGATGATTCACCAAATCCGGCAAAATGGCGCTCGACCGCGCTTTTAACCTGATCCGCAGTCACCGGTCCAGCGACGCAGATTTGCATCCGCCCCGCGCCATAATTGCTTCGCCAAAACTCAACAAAGTCGTTGCGCGTGGTGCCCGAAAGCGTTTCGACTTCACCTGCGGAATGTCGCCCAAGGAGTGGTCCCATCGACTGCTTGCCCATGAACTTGTCAGCCAAGCCCTGCGCATCGTCTTCGAGCGTCAACAATTCCTGACGTGCGAGTTCCACCGCGACATCGCATGATTCTTGTGGAAACGTGGGCGTGCGCAGAAATGCCGCGTGCAATTCCATACTGCGATCGTAGTACTCGGGCAGGCACAGCGAAGTAAACCCGCACGCTTGCTTGCCGCACCATGTGTGCGCACCGGTTCCGATTTCATCGAACGCGTCTTGAAGTTGGCGCCCGTCGAATTTGTCGGTGCCCTTGTCGAGCGTTTGTTCGACAAGGTGCGCCAGGCCAAGTTTGTCGGCTGGCTCGTCGACGACGCCGGTAAGCATCCGAATTTCTGAGGCAATGGCCCGACGGTGCGGCAATTCTAAAACCGCGACTTCAACACCGCAGTCGAGATGAAAATGAACAGGATCAGCCATAGCACTCCATCGGCAAAAAAAGCATTGGGGGTCAGGACCCAGTAGTGGTCGGGATTCAGAAAACTGCCGGTTTATCAGTGATCAACCGGATCGCCCAGCATCGGGGCCAACTCTTCTAACTTTTCTTCCAGCAATGCAGCCCACCGCGCCTCCACGTTGAGACGCAGCAAGGGTTCGGTGTTCGATTTTCGCACGTTGAACCACCAGTTGGAGTACTGAACCGTCACCCCATCGAGGAAATCCACGCGCCCGTCAGAATAGCGTTCCGCAAGCGCCGTGATCGCCGCATCTTTCTCCTCGTTGAGAAAATTTCGTTCCCCGCTACCGCAGTATTTCCGCAGCGGATCGATCAACTCGCTCAAAGTGGAACCGGAACTTGTCAGCGCGTTGATCACATGTGCGAACGCAAGCATGCCGGAATCGCAGTAATAGTTGTCCTTGAAGTAAAAGTGCCCGGACAACTCACCGCCAAAGACGCCTTTTGTATCGCTCAACGATTTTTTCATATAAGCGTGGCCGACACGCTCCCGTCGCGGCACACCACCGGCGGCTTTGATTTCTTCGGCGACGACGCGGCTACTCCGCAGATCAAACACGACGGTCGACCCCGGTTCCTGCGCGAGGAACCGCCGAGCCAACAGCGCCGTCAGCAAATCGCAGCGGATAATGTCTGCGTTCTCGTCAACCACAATCAAACGATCCGCATCGCCATCGAAGCACACGCCAAAATCTGCATGGCGATGGCTCACCGCTTTGCGCAACTGGGCGAGGTTTTCATCAACGAGCGGATTCGGATCGTGAACGAACTCGCCATTGTGCTCCATGTTGATGCAGTGGAGATCAAGTTCTTTCACGTCGCCAAAAATAATCGGGACCCATTTGCCGGCCATCCCGCTGGACGCATCGACGCAAATTCGCATTTTGCGAGGCGGATCGAGAAAGCCTCGGATAAATGCCTTGTAGTCGTCGCCGAGGTCGCGCTCGAACAGATCGCCCATGTCTGCACTTTGATGCTTCACGGTGTTTTGCGCGATCCTGCAAATGTCGGCAAGCCCGGTCTCAGCGCCGACGGGAATGCCCTTTACGCCCGAAATCTTGAACCCGTTGTACTGTGCGGGGTTGTGACTGGCGGTGGTCTGGATACCGCCGCACGCCTTGAGGTGGTTGATTGCAAAGTAAATCTGCGACGTATCGATCATGCCGATGTCGATCACCGGAGAGCCCGTCGATCGTACGCCATCGATAAACGCTTCGCACAAGCTTGGGCTCGACTTTCGCATGTCTCGCCCCACCACGATGGTCGTCGCACCCTTGATGGCCCGATCCATCCCGCGGATGCCGGTGTTCAAAAAAGACGCCGTCGCAAATCCGATCCGCCACGCCACATCTTCGTTGAGCATGTCGGGGTAGGTTGCCCGAACGTCGTATGCCTTGAATACTTTTTCGATCATCAACGATCTTTCCTCTGCGATGCTTGAACCGGAGGGCGAAAACGACCGCTGCGGACCGCCCTTTTCGTCGTCGTTGAATTGGCAACCCCGACAGAACGGGTAACTGGCTTTGCGACGCCCGATGCAGATCGCATCGGAAATTACAATTTTCGGTTGGTTCGGACAAAACCGGTAATAGTCTTCAACGGGTTGCATGGGCACCCACTCCAGGATGCCTGCATCGTCGACCGTTTTGATGCAGGCGCGGGCAGATGTTAGCAAATCTTCGCCCAACCCACTACCCGCGACGTGACTTGAAGAATCCGAGCAAATCACCGACGGACCTGCGAGATGGTCCAGGATGGCGATTCTCTATCGCTCCGAATGTGTTGACGCGACCAGCGAGCGGCTGCTAACATCCCACCCGACTTGGCAAATCCACACATCCGCGCGCGGCGGACGGGTGGCTTGCAGTCCCTCGACAACTTGAACCTGACCCCGCAAGAAGAGCGCAGACTTGTCATGGATGCTCCAGTTCTGCTAAAGGTAGCCTGTATTCTAACGTCGGTCCTAGCCGGGCCCACGGACCCTACGCCAATGCACCCCGTCGAAACCGATGGGGTTAAACGACACGCGCCGGCCACCGCGCGTTCGTCGGACCCACACGACGGCGCGGAACAGACCGCACCACAATTTTCTGAATCCAGCGACAGCATTGTCAGCGACCCGCGTGCCCATGAAGTCATCCACGGAACCGATGCCGTCGGCAATGACATGGCGATCAATCAGGCCGACTTCGTTGCACATGTGTTGCATCATCTGCCCGATCCAATCGATGCCAGAAGAAATGCAGCCGCTCAGCTTCGGGGCGAGACGCTTCCCCTGATGAGGGGCCCGCTGGAACGACTCGTTTCCCGAATTGACGAGATCAGCCGACCGAACAAAATGGTGCTGAGCCTCGAAGAGGCCATCGAACGCACCCTGGCGCACAGTTACGCTTTGCGCGTGTCGAGCTACAGCCCCGCCATCGAGCAGACCCGCGTGGTCGAAGCCGAAGGCGCGTTCGATGCCGCGTTCTTCGTCAACATGACGAACAATAAAATCGATCAGCCCACTGCCAACGCCTTGCTTGGTTCGCAGATTCAGCTATTCGACTTGCAGTCAGGTGTCCGAAAATTGCTGCCCAGCGGGATGCAGGTGCAGTCGTTCTATTCGATTCAACGATCGAGCAACAACTTCCAGTTCCAATCGTTGAATCCGCAATGGACGTCGAAATTTATTGTCGACATGCGCCAACCGATGCTGCGTGGGTTCGGCTTGGATGCCAACCGATCGCAGATTCGCCTGACCAAGATTGGCCGGCGGGTCGCCACCCAGCAATACCGTCGGCAAATTCGCGAGGTTGTTCGCAACGCAGAAGAGGCATACTGGCGATTGGTGCAATCTCGCCGCGCGCTCGTTGTGTCTGCGCGATTGCTCGCAAGTTTTGAACAGATTTATAACAAGCTCGCCGCACGCAGCGAGTTTGACGTTTACACGATTCAACTTGCCGACACGCGAGCGCGGTTGGAGTCGTCGAAGGCAGACTACATCCAATTGGTCGCAAACGTTCACAATGCAGAGGATCAACTGATCGCCTTGATGAACGATCCGGAAGTCGATCTAGCCGACGATATCGAAATCGTCCCGAGCAGCGTGCCAAACTATCTGCCCATCACGGTCGATCGTATCACTGAAGTAGGCACAGCGCTGGACAATCGGTCTGAGTTGATCGAAGCGAAGCTGGGTATCCGGTCGGCGAACATTCGCACCGGAGTCGCGAAGAACCAAGCCCTGCCCCAACTTGATGTCACGTTTCGATACACCGTCGATGGCCTCGGTCCCAGCGGTTACGACTCACTTAGTCAACTGAGCAAGAGCAACTTCGTCGAGTACTTCGTCGGGATTGATTTCGAGTTACCGATCGGAAACCGGGCCCGACGAGCCGCCCTCAAACGCGAACAGTTACTCCAGGCGCAGGCCATCGCGAATTTGGAACAAACCTTCGAGCAGATCATTCTCGAAACCAACGTCGCAGTCCGAAACGTCGCCGCGCAGTCCGGTCAAATCGAGCCCAGCCTGATAGCAGCCGACGCCCGCGAAGATCAAGTCGAGTCCATCGTCGAGCGCGCCGAGAAGCAGGATTTCCTCACGTTGAACAATGAGCTAAACACGCGACAGGGCCTAGCCGCCGCCCGCAGCGACCTCCTCAACGCGATGATCGATTACGGAATCGGCATCATCGATCTCGAGCGCGCAAAGGGCACACTGCTCCGCTACAACAACGTCGAACTAATATTCGACGACTCCGACGACCCAAGCAATTAGTAGGGTCCGCTGTGAGTTTGAGAATTTATTGGTCTTGATGCACTTTCTGTTTGCAGGTTGGGCTGACCTTTTTGGAATTGTTCGGCATCATTCGTTTTGGTCAGCAGCTTGCGATCATCTTGCGCTGTTCTTCGGGCTTCGGATTGCCGTTTGGG
>JAADIU010000174.1 GCA_013151185.1 Planctomycetota bacterium | reverse complement strand
GTTGGCCCCGACAATATGCGATTCCCTGTCCAACTTGTGGAATGACCACCGCGTTCGCGTATGTGGTTCGCGGCAGAATGCTATCGGGGTTCGTGGCTCAGCCGCTCGGCGCTCTTTTGGCTCTTGCGACATGCTTGGCGGCGATCCATGCGATTTACATGCTTGTGACGGGGCGGAGTTGGCGAATTAACTTCTACCGCCTCCAGCCCCGATGGCTCATCATAGGCGTACTCCTGCTGTTCGGAGCCGCCTGGGCATACAAGATTCTGGCAACACGCGGCCAGATGGGGTAGAACAAACGCGGGCTGCCGGCGCGAACACCGGGTGAAGACGATGCTTTGTCCCCACGGCATTCCAAACGACGCCTGACCTTCAAAGCAGCAGGCGAATAAATCCCTGCCAGGATGATCAACCGATGACACAACGTCCACGAATCCGAACGACAGCACTTCTCATCATGCCACTCGTTACAGCGGTGGGCGGTTGCAGTTGGTTGGTACCGCTCATCTTCATTGGTGAGCACAAGGAAAAGGTGCCGGCAGAATTCGACAAGCTCAACGGCCAGAAGACCGCCGTCGTTGTCTGGGCGGATCAGGAAACCCTGTTCGACTATCCGCATGTGCGCATGGAATTGTCGATGCACATCAGCGACAAAATGTGGTCGGCGATGAAAAACGTGCAGCTCGTCGACAGCAGGCGAATCGAAGACTACATCCAGAAGAACGTCGATACGACCATCGATCCGGCAGATGTCGGTCGGGAATTCGATTGCGACATGGTGGTCTATGTTGAACTGCTGGATTTTCAGATTCGCGACCGGGAAGCGCCCGACTTTGTGCGCGGAAGAATTGACGCAGCCGTGTCCGTGTACGACCTCAATGCAGACCCCGACGAAGCCCGTCGATACGAACTCGACGATGTGGAAACGATCTACCCCGAAAGGCAGATGATGCTCTTCAACGATACCAACGCCATCATCGTGCGGAAGGAAACCTACGAAAAATTTGCCGAAACGGTCGCCCGAAAGTTCCACAAGTACGAACAAGAGATGTGAAACCCGCTGCCCCAAACCGTACCGCAAAAAACTGCTTGCACCGGACCTTCAACACCATGCGAACCCTGACGCTTTCACGTCGATGGATGATTCTTTCTCTTGCGGTTGTTTTCTGCATACCGCTGTCCGGGTGTGGCCGCTGGGGTGCGCTCATGTACACCCTGGGGGCTGGACGCGGTAGGAAAATTCCCTCGCAGTATGAACTGCCCCAAGGCAAGCTGCTGATTCTGATCGATGACCCCAAAGAGCGAGTGACCTGGCCCCGAGCCCGAACACTGCTGGGCCGCTACATCGGTGAAGAACTCCTCGCGAACGATGCCGTCAAAGCAATCATCAGCCCGCGTTCGCTTGCAAAATTCCGTCAAACGGATCCGGAATTTGAACGATACGCTGCCGACCAAATCGGGCGAAAACTCGGTGCCAAAACGGTGATGTGGATCGAGGTTCGCGACTTTGTCGCCCCTGTCGAAATCGAAGACGTTTCCAGCGCCGCGAAAATCACCCTCTCCATCAAAATCCTCACCACCGAGGAAGAAGTCAGCCCAAACCGGGTACGTCTCTGGCCGAGGCTCGGTCCCGGCGAAATCATCGAGTCATCCCTCAACGCAATCGGTGTCAACAAAAGGAAAGGCAAGAATGCGGTCGCCAAGGAACTGGCCCGCCGAGCCTCCGTCCTCGTGGGTCGATTGTTCTACGAACACACATGGGGCGACCTTGAGGACGACGAGGTGTAATGCACGTCCTGCACGTTTTTGATTCCACTTGCGGGTGGGAACAACGCCTCGCACTCACGCAACTGCTCGATCGACTCGATCCCAAAATTGTCGAAACCTCCGTCGCCAGCATCGACCCGAAACACACCAGCCGACTGCTGGAAGGGATCGAAGTGTTTCCCTGCCCGCGTCGACTTTCACTGCCAACATTGGCGGCTCCGGCGATTCGATCTCTTTGCCTGCAAAACAGTTGCGACATCATCCATGCGTGGGGCGCGCCAGCCGCCACTGCTTCACGCGCTGCGCTACCGGATTCGGCGCCGATCGTCACAACCGTTTTCGATCCGGGCCTTGCGCAACCGTTTGTGCGGATGCTCTTGGCAGCACAGCAATCGGGAAACCTCGCGGTGGCTTGCTCAACGGAACGGGTTCGGCGCAGGATGGTCGAACAGGGAATCGATTTTGACGCCTGCGCAGTGATCAGGCCCGGTGTCAATTTCAAGACGATCGGCGCGGTTGATCGAAACAAAGTGCGCGCAGAACTTGGCATCCCCCACGACAGCCTCGTGGCGATCACGCCCGATCCACCATCGCAGCGCGGCTGCCACCGCACCGCCCTCTGGTCAGTGCTGATGCGCACGCACCTCGGTGGCGACACACGGTTGATTGTCCCCGGTCGTTCTTCCACAACCGCCGATCTGAGGCGCTTCGCCGCATGTTCCGAGAATCCGCCAGCAGTCATTTTTGCGTGCGAGGGGCGTCGCTTTGAAGAGTTGCTGCCCGCAACCGACGTATTGATTTACGCGGCCATCGAGGATGTTTCGACGACCGCAATTGCGTGGGCGATGGCTTCATCCGTCACGATTGTTTCGCCGGCGACCTACTGCGTTGCCGAAATGCTGGCCAACGACCTCAACGCGATTTTGTTCAAAGCAGAGGATTATTGGACGCGAAGGGGCAGGCAGATCTGTGCCAAACTCGATTCCGCAAAAGATGCCTCCAAGATACGCGAGGTCGCACGGGGGCAGGCGTACGAAGTCTTCAGCCTCCGCCGGACCGTCGACCAGCATCGCCAACTTTACGAAAATCTGCTCAATCAAGACCCGCCAGCCACCAACATCACCGATGCCGCAACTGTTGCGGTCGATGCCTGACCTGGGCGGCGTCATCCATCGCAGGGCCCGATTCGCCGCTTCAAATCCCCATCACCCAAATCCCCGTCGCATGGGGCCCGGATGCAGAATCGCCCGGCTGCTCTCCAAAATCTACGGGGCCAATCCGTTCATCGATCTCGACAGAACAGCATTCATTTGTAACAATGGATAATTCACGACACGATTTTGTGTTGCATGTTTCTCTTTGAATCAGAGAGGGTCGTATGGATACCGAAACCTTGGTGAAGCTCGCGTCCACAGGAAATATTCGTGGTGTTGAAGAAGCCTGGCTGACACTGGTCGATTCTGAAGTCAATCCCGCCCAATGGCAACAACACGCGGACGTTCTCGAAAAACTCACCAAGACCGGCCACGCTGCTGAAGCGGAATCGATGGCGACGATGGCCATCGAAGCGCTGACCAGTTCGGTCGAACCGAGCGACGTTCTCGCCACCGCAAGTCAGTTGCTCTTGAAGATCAAAAAAAGCGACCCACTGCGCAAGACCGTTGCCGATCTCTACCGCAAAGTCTATGGCGACATCGAAGGTTTGGAAGCGCTGATGACGGAGTCCGGCATCGAAGGCGGGCGTCCTGTGCGCCGCGCAATTCGCACGCTGGATGTTTGCCTCAAGCTGAACGAAGGCACGTTCCTGGCGCGGCGACATGAAGATGGCGCGGCGCGCGTAGAAAGCATCGACCGCAGCGATTGGGAAATTGACTTCACCACGGAGGACGGCCCGGAGACACTCGGTGCTGTCGAACTCGCAGACAACTATATGTGCGCCGAGGATGATGACTTTTTTGTCATGGCCCTGTTTGATACCGATCGCCTTGAGTTGGCGTTGAAGAACGATCCGTCGGCAGTGGTCATCAGCATCTTGCGCAGCAACGGCAAGACAACTGATAGCGACGAGTTGAAACGCACGCTGGCACCCAAGCACATTGCCGCGTCGTCGTGGACGAAATGGTGGACCAAGGCGCGGCAGGGACTTCGCCACTCACCGCACGTCACCATCGAGGGACGCTCGCCATATTTTCTGACCTATGACGCTGCAGGCACCACGCTCGCAGAGGAGGTTCGCGAGCAGCTTTCATCCTCGCATGAACCTTTGCAGGATCTGAAAATCGCCGAAGCATATGTCAAAGCCACCGCCCAGCAGAAGGAAACGCTTGACCCCGAACTGCTCCAATTAATCCGCGAGCGCATCCTCGACAGAGCCACACGCCAAATGGAGCATTCCGGCAAACTCGAACTGCTTCCATACCTCGCCAGCCACAAAATCGAGGGCATTCTTGGCGACGAAGAAGCCAACAAGCGGCTTGTCGAACTCATGGCGAAGCTGGACGACCCGGTGGAGTCCATCTTAAAGGTCGAAATTCCATCGCTTTGGCCAGCGGCATGTGTTGCCCTGGAAGAAAGTCACCCGCAAGACCTGACGGCGGCGCTCGAGAGGCTTCTGCCCCACGCCCCGCTTGATGTCGCCGAGACCCTGGCCCGCCACCTCGTTGAACACGGCCACACGCAGGCACACTTTGCGAAACTTTCCGATTCAATCCTGCGCGAACCGGTGCAGATGAACGCGGGGCTTCTCTGGATTTGGAAGGGTTCAGCAATCGAAGCAGCGCAGCTTGATATCCCGCTGATGACTGTTGCGACGAAAATGTTCCAAGCGCTCGCTTCCATTCAGCGTGGTGACAGCATCTCCAAAGAACTGAGCCGACAAATCGTTCAAAACACACGCGACGTGTTGCGGGCCAAGAAATTCGACCGCTTCAAACAGATGCTCGAGGAGGTCCAGCCCGGTGTCGCTGCCGCGCTGCGAACGCAAATCGAACGCCTCGACAACCTCGGACGCGCCGGCGACGACATGCTCAACATGATCCGCAAACAATTCCCGCAATTGGTCAAGTCAACACCGACCCTGGCCAACTGGGAACGCGATGACATCATGTATGTGACAGCAAAAGGATACCGCCACAAACAATCGGAAATCGACGAACTGCTCAACGTCAAGATGAAACAAAACGCAGAGGCCATCGGGTCTGCCGCCGCCCACGGCGATCTGTCCGAAAACTCCGAGTACAAGTTCGCTCTGGAAGAACGAGACTTACTGCGAGCCCGGCTGGCACAAATGCAAAGTGAGATGGCCATCGCGACCGTCATGAGCCAGGAAAGCGTACCCACTGACCACATCGGGATCGGATCCAGCGTGGTTCTCGTACACGAGGAGTCAGGCACCAAACAAGAGGTCACCATCCTCAGCCAGTGGGAAGCGGACCCCTCCAGAAAAATCTACAATTACAAAACCCCTGTCGCCCAGGCAATCCTCGGTTCCCGCGAGGGCGACACTGCCCCCGTCGAGTTCTTTGATCCGCCCGGAGACTACCGCGTCGAAAAAATCACCGCCACCGATATCGAGGCATAACTCACGGGACCAACGGCGCGATCCCTATCGAGATGCAGCAAGTAGAAGCCGCACCGGATACAGTACCGACTGTCGAGGCATGACGACGAGTCATCGGGCCACTTATGACTCATCGGGCCACTTATGACGCCTTGAGTTTCGCGGTTCCCTTGCCACCCTTGGCCGTGGCGACACGCCTTGAATCGGTATTGGAACCCTTCAAGGAAGTACTTGAGGGCTTGCGTGCTGCTTGTTTTTTGGCTGTTGGTGATGCGGCGGCTGGATCCTGTATCGATTCGTTCTTGGCAGAGGTTTCTTCTTCCTTGCTCACCCGCAGCGCGACCACCGCGGCGCGAATTTCTTCAAACAAATCGTTGTTGTCCCGAAGGAACGTTTTGACATTCTCGCGCCCCTGCCCCAATCGCACATCCTTATAACTGAACCACGCGCCACTCTTGTCGATCACCTCATCCTTGATCGCGAGGTCCAGCAGATCGCCTTCTTTGCTGATCCCGCCGGAGAACATAATGTCAAACTCAGCTTCGCGAAACGGTGCTGCCACTTTGTTCTTCACGACCTTCACTCGGACGTGGTTTCCCGTAAAGACATCGCCATCCTTGATGCTGCCGATCCGGCGAATGTCGAGTCGAACGGAGCTATAGAATTTTAATGCCCGCCCACCCGGCGTGGTCTCCGGACTACCAAACATCACCCCGATCTTCATGCGAATCTGATTGATGAAAATCAAAATGGTGCTCGTCTTACTGATCGCCGCCGTCAGCTTTCGCAGGGCTTGGCTCATCAGTCGGGCTTGCAGTGCCACATGCGTGTCACCCATCGAGCCTTCGATTTCGGCTTTGGGAATCAGGGCAGCGACGGAATCGATGACAATGACATCCACAGACGCACTTCGGATCAGCATTTCAGTAATCTCGAGGGCTTCCTCCCCGGAATCCGGCTGGCTGACGAGTAAGTTTTCGAGGCTGATTCCACACTTTTTGACCCAAGTCGAATCCAGGGCATGTTCCGCATCCACCACCGCACACACACCACCCAGCTTTTGCGCGCTCGCAATAACATGCAAAGCCAACGTGGTTTTGCCCGAAGATTCCGGTCCGTACATTTCAATGATGCGGCCTCTGGGTAAACCCGTTCCGCCCAAAGCAAAATCCAGAGCCAGCGAGCCGGTTGATATGCCATCCAGAACAGGGGGCATCCGGTCGAGGTGCATGATCGCGCCCTTGCCGTAAGACTTCTCGATCTGCTGAAGGGTTCGCTCCAACGATTGCTGGCGTTTCGTTTCCTGTTCCGCGTTCATGGCAATCTCCTGCTAATGAATCAATTCAGCCGCCCGTACAAACTCGATGCCCGTGGTAATTCCCATCACCGTTCTATCTAATCTCGTATACCTAATCACGTCATACCTAATCAATGCGAAGCATTTGCGAGAACGCCTGCACCCGCTTTTCGATTTCGTCGCGTGACGTATCCTTGATGCGTGTCAGCGAAAAATCCTCAATCGTGATCGATGCTGTCACCGTCCCGCGAATCAACGCGCGCTTCAGCGTAGCGTCGTCAATCTCCGATTGCGTGCAAAGATAGCCAAGCATCCCGCCCGCAAAGCTGTCGCCCGCACCCGTCGGGTCAACCACCTCCATCGTCGGAAACGCAGGAATCACCGAAATGCCATGCTCCGTCACGAGGATGGCACCATGCTCTCCTTTTTTGACGACTGCAAACTTGGGCCCCATATGGAGCAGCGCCTTCGCCGCAGAAATGTTGTTGCCTTCACCCGTCAACTCGCGGGCTTCGCCATCGTTGATGATCAACCCATCCACGACCTTCAACGTCGCCAACAACTCGTCGCGAGCGCTGTCGATCCAGAGATCCATCGTATCGCACACCGTAAGCCGCGGATTCTTCACTTGACTCCGCATCTCACGTTGAAGCGCAGGATGCGTATTTGCCAAAAACAGCATATCGCTGTCCGCGAAGGCAGTCGGGACGGTTGGCCCCTTTTCTTCGAGCACGTTCAATTGAACATCGAGTGTGTCGCGGTCGTTCATGTCGTCCGAGTATTTCCCACTCCAACGAAATGTTTTGCTCCCTTTGCGAACCTCAAGGCCGGCAAGATCGATACGCGACGCCTCCATCAGACTGCGAAACGAATCGGGAAAATCCTCACCCACCACACCCACCAACCGCACGTCTGTAAAATGGGAAGCCGCCACCGCAAAGTACACAGCCGAGCCTCCCAGAACATCGGGGGCAGTTCCATGCGGGGTTTCAACCGTATCAATTCCCAAGCTACCGGTGACCAAAAGTGACATAACCTATTGCTCGCTTCCTTGCATCATGGTTTGTTTGATTCGACTCAGGGTGCGCTCGCGGCCAACAAGGTCCAGCGTGTCGTAAATCGCCGGACTCACCGTGCCTCCACTCAGCGCGACCCGCAGCGGTTGGGCGACATTGCCCAACTTCAGCCCGCCCGCATCACAAAAAGCCTTCAACTCCGACTCAATCGCGTCAGCCGTCCACGACTCTATTGATTCGAGGCGTGGCAACAACGCCCGCAAGACGCCATACCCCGCGCCATCGTTTTTTTCCAAGACCTTGCGCACAGCTTTTTCCTGATACACAATGTCCGCATCATCTGCGAAGGCAAATCCCACCTTCGCCACCACGTCGGCAAATGTGCGAAAGCCCTGACATAGCTGTAAAACCCGCTGCAACATTGGCTCCGCCAACGACGCCATCGGCAAATCGTTCACGCGCAGGTAATCAACAAAGCCCGCAAGCAAGCGAACCGGCTCCACGCGGGCTGACCAATCTGTGTTGAACGAAATCAGCTTGTCGCGATCGAACTTCGCGTTGCCCTTGCCAATCGCCTTCAACGCAAACCGGTCGGCGGTTTCTTGCAACGTGATCTGTTCCTCATCGTCACCGGTAGACCAGCCCAGAAGCGAAATGAAATTCAACAACGCTTCGGGCAGATAGCCGGCTGCACGAAAATCATGCACGTCAATTTCCGGTGGAACCTCACCGCGCTTCAGCGCTTTTTCTTTGTCGCGTTTGCTCATCTTCGAGCCGTTCATATTGAAGATGATGGGCAGATGGGCGTAGTGCGGAGTGTCAAAACCAAGCGCCCGCTGGAGCGCGATGTGCTTGGGTGTGTTCATCAGGTGCTCTTGGCCGCGAAGCACATGGGTGATTTCCATCAACGCATCGTCCGCCACGCAGGCCAGGTGATAGGTCGGCCAACCGTCACCCTTTTGAATGACGAAGTCTTCCAACTGGTCTGCAGCCAACGTCACCTCACCGAGGATGTCGTCCACAACCGTGATGTCTTCACCCGGCATCTTGAACCGCACGACAGCCGATCGGCCCGCGTCGCGAGCAGCTTGCACTTCGGCGGTTGTCGGCAGTGGGTCAGGACGCGGATATCTGAAATCGATTTTCTGCTGCCGAGCAGCATCACGCATCGCGGTCAGCTCTTCCGGCGTCTCCAACGCATGGTAAGCATGTCCCGCCTCGATCAGCCGCGCAACATGCTCCTGATAAATCGCCAACCGCTCACTTTGAGCATAAGGACCAAACGAACCGCCAGTCCCGCCAGCCGCCCCGGCCTCCGGTCCTTCATCCCAATCAAGCCCAAGCCATCGCATGTCGGCTAGGATTTTTGCCAGCGAGTCAGCCACATGCCGCGACCGATCGGTATCCTCAATCCGCAGGACAAACACTCCACCCATCTTGCGGGCAAGCAGCCAATTGAAAAGAGCCGTCCGCGCCCCACCAATGTGCAGATACCCGGTGGGAGAAGGGGCAAACCGAACTCGACAAACCTGCGTATCCACGGGAAAAACAACGCCTCGCACCGAAATAGCCACCAAGAACAAACCCTAACCGAACCCGAACATTAACGTCTCGCCAAAAGAACGTCAAGGCCCCGATCCAAGAAAGCCCAGCCAAGTGCCGATTTCAGCGTGAAATGCTGTCAAGAGAGGTTCCCAGCCGCCGAGGCGCCTTGTATGTTGACGGCTCCCGCCGTCAACGCCACGATACACCTGCGAATTCACGCGAATCGAATCTGGGACGAGGAATGCGGCGAAACAGACCCCGCAATTGTGCTTTCACTGAGATCATTTGTGGCATTCATCTATTTTCGATCTGCCCCCTGCCCCCTTGATTCTTCATGCCGTGGTGTGCCAGCCCGCAGGTGACGGAAATAGGTAACTGTCCAATATTTCCCCGCAGGTGACGGAAATAGGTAACTGTCCCATATTTCCCCATATTTCCCCATATTTCCCCAGGTGACGGAAATAGGTAACTGTCCCATATTTCCCATATTTCCTTTATTTCCTTATTTCCTGTCCCTTGTTTCCTAATGGCTCGCCATCCCACTT
>JAADIU010000117.1 GCA_013151185.1 Planctomycetota bacterium | reverse complement strand
GGCAAGCCAATCGATACGTTCAATCGTTCCAGCAATCGCGACCATCGCGGGCTTGTACCGACACCGTCGATGACATACTTACCGCTGCGATGGGTCAATCCTCTGATCTCGATCGCGGCAGCGTAACCTTCGCCGAACCCTTCCGAAGCCTGGGTGAACCAAGTTCCATCGTCGGATCGATCGGTCTTGAACACCACGAGGAGTGTCAACGTTCGCGCGAGGCCACCCGCGTTGTTTCTAGCCTCAAATGCCAGGTATTCTCCAATTTCGATAAAGCACGCCAACTGGGAAGCGAACTCCTTCCGCTCTTCTTGCGAAGTTGGTTTGTCGAGCGTCAGGTATACATAGAGAGGTTCACGGCCCGTTGGTTCGGGGGGACGCAGGCTGAGTCCGAAAGCGATGTTCCCTTTCTCGTCCTTGGTGATGTCAGGATCAACGAAGCCGAATGATGCCAGGGTTTCCAGGACGTAACCGATTCCGGCACCTGCGTTGTTGTGTTCTTCGACCACCGCGGAGATGCGCTCACGATGAAAAGCTGCATCTTGCGCCGTTACCGTCCGCGAAGTCTCCGCTTTTCTTGCGGACTTCTTCGACGAATCGGTGGTGGTCACCTTTCGATCCGCTGCAAGTGAAAGAAGTTCGCGGGCTTTGGCATCGTTGAAATCGGCGAAGAATAACTGGCCCTTCTTGTTGGGCGTGCGATTTGATGTCCATGCCAATCGCTTGCCATCGGGAAAGAACACGGGGAGTCCATCGAACGCGGGGAGGTTTGACGCTCGAACGGGGTCTTTCTTGCCATCCACATCGACGATGTAGAGTTCAAAATTGCTGCGGCCATTGATGTCGGTGGTGAAGATGAGGTACTCACCCGAGGGATGATAAAAGGGTGCCCACGACATGTTGCCAAGGCGTGTGATCTGGCGCGGGTCGGTGCCATCGATGTTCATCGTCCAGATTTCGGCGGTGTTTCCGTCGGGTGTGAAGCGGCGCCAGCAGATGCGTTTGCCATCCGGGCTGAAGAACGGCCCGCCATCATATCCCATCACGTCGGTTAGCCGCTTCACCTCGCTGCCGTCGGCACGCATGATATAAATTTCAAGGAACACCTTGGCGTCGATTTCAAGAAGATGTCGGTCGTCTTCGGAAAGGGTATCGGTGTAGGCGTGTCGGTTGGATGCGAAGGCGATCCACTTTCCATCCGGAGAAAAAGACCCTTCCGCATCATACCCGCGTGTGCGTGTTAGATTTTCGTACTTCCCCGATCCGAGCTTCGTCGAATAGATTTCATAGTGCTCATCGTAGTCCCATTCGTAGCGTTTGGTTTTTCCGGAAGCGCGGCGGTCAATTTCGACTTGTTGCTTGGCGAGCGAGTCGGGATCGTCATGGGTCGAAGCGAAGAGCGCAAGTTTTCCGTCCGGATGAAGCCAGGGGCACGTCGTCTTGCCGGTCCCCGTTGAAACCCGCTTTGTGTTTCCGGTGTTTAGGTCGAGCACGAAGATTTGGTAGAACGGATTCTTCGGATCGCGTTCGCTTTGAAAGATCATTTTCGATCCGTCGGCGCTGAAGTAACCCTCACCACTGCGCCGGCCTTCAAAGGTGACTTGGCGAACGTTCGACAACAAGCGGGCTTGTTCCGCTGATGGAACAGGATCGGCAGCATGGACCGCCGACGGAACATCGATGAACCCGATCAACATGGCGACCAGAAACGTTCTGCTGAGCATTGCAAAGTCCTTTTCACGCATAAGCAAAGCCTCGTACGAAAACAAGATCGTACGAGGCCATTGAACTTGGGATCAGCATTTTGTTGGATTAAGCGGTTGCGTCAAGCCCGCCGTGGCGGATAGCCTCCGTCTGCCACGTTACGAGAAGAACAAGAGCAGCAGGACAAACAACAATGCCGCATCCAGCGCCCAGAACGTGACTCGAATTTCAGACCAAGGCCGATAGTAAGGTCGGTCGGGATCGTCTGCGTAAATCTGGTTCATCAGGTGCGTCTGGCGTCTTGCACATGTGTAAATGAACCCTGCGATCGTCAGTACCGAGAGACACAATACGATGGAAACCACCTGCGGGTAGATCTCGCGGATTTCGATATTGCCCTTGTTGTCGACAGGCGGGAAGGTGCCCGATCGAACCAGCGTGTGTTCCGTCACCCAGTCGTACTCCTGCTCCACCCATACGTATCGAACGGGTTCGAGCATTCGAGCACCGAGTCGAAACGGCGCGAATTTGTTTCCGATCGTCAATCCCAGGATAGCCATGATGGCCACCAGCATGATCATGCCCGCGATCTGCGCGTCGATCCGCGAGCGGTGATAAATATGGTCAAGTTGTTTGTCGATTTGAGTCACGCGGGGCCTCCAGAGTATTTGCACGGTTGCGATGCACAACGGAGCGTTGAGCAAAATGAAACCCGGACAGTGGGCTCCAGTCTAGCCGGAACACGTCACAACGCCAGCCGAAACGAAAGGCTTGAATTTCTGTGATGCCCCCATGCCACGCGACAATGGCGAAAGCTGGGCATCTGTAGGGTGGGCCACGCCCACCATCTCGCGTTGCTTTATGCCTGAGGTGGGCATGGCCCACCCTACCCCGGACGTCGCGAAAATGTTTATTGGCCTTCGTGGAATCGGCGCGGGTTGTGTCGCGATGATCAACCCAGGTTCTTCTTGGCCAGCTCCACCAATTCCTTAACGTGGGACACGCTGGAGTCGAAGAGTTTTCTTTCGTTCGCGTCCAGTTCGACTTCGATCACTTTCTCAACACCGTTCGCGCCCAACATGCACGGTACGCCAACGAAACAACCGCCGACGCCGTATTCCTTATCGCAGTATGCCGCGCACGGAAGAATGCGACGCTTATCGCGAACGATGGCTTCAGCCATGTCGACCGAACCGGCGGCTGGCGCGTAGTATGCGCTGGTGCCCATCAGCTTGACCAACTCACCCCCACCGACTTTCGCCCGTTGGATGATTTCGTTGAGGCGGTCTTCGCCGATCAATTGCGATACGGGAATTCCCGCGACCGATGTGTATCGGGGCAGCGGAACCATGTCGTCACCGTGGCCACCCATGAGCAGTGCGGAGATATCTTCGACGCTGCAATCGAGTTCCATCGCGATGAACGTTCGATACCTCGCAATATCAAGGCAGCCGGCTTGTCCGACGACGCGGTTCGTTGGAAATCCGCTTTCCTTCCAGGCTGTGTAGACCATCGCATCGAGCGGATTGGAGACGACGATCAGAACCGAATCGGGTGCGACCTCAGCCACTTTCTTGCTCACGCTTCCGACGATTTTCACATTCGTCGCGATGAGGTCGTCGCGGCTCATGCCCGGTTTTCTGGGGATGCCTGCGGTGATGATGACCACGTCGCTACCAGCGGCAGCGTCGTAGTCACTTCCGCCGGTGATCCTGCAATCGAACCGCTGCACGGGTCCGCACTGCGCAAGATCGAGCGCTTTGCCTTTGGTTTTGTCAGCGGCTTCTGGGATGTCGATCAGAACCACGTCGCCGAGTTCTTTGACCGCAATCCAAAATGCACAACTGGCACCGACGTTTCCAGCACCAATGACTGATATTTTCGGGCGCTTCATGGGGGTCTCCTTTTCGTGACGATTGGAAGTGTCGTGTCCGACCGTATGTTCGTCGGCATCTTAACGAGGGGTGCCGGTTGATTTCAAGTGGTGCATCGCCGATCCGGATAATGAATTGGCGCACGCTGCGCGGAATCTCGTGGATAGTCGCGGTCTGCGTCGGGCTCGCTCAGAAGAAACCGATGCTTGAACTGTTCATTTGCAGGCCGATTGCGTTGGGATAATACGCGGTCGAACTCCGTCAGCCAGTTGGCGGGCAACAGATTCACCTGCACCGGACCAAGCCGAGACGACGCCCGTTTCGAATCGTACTCGATGTTGATCGAACACAGGCGATGGTCGAACGCCTTGGCGAGCGCCTGAGCCTTTGCCTCGTCGATGCCCGATCCGGATTCGAGGTGCAGCAGATAATAAGGTGTTGTATCCCACTTTGGCGCAACCACAAAGTTGCAGCCGTCGTACCCGAAACGATCTGCGATCTTTTCAAACGCGGTCACCACCTGTTTTTCATTGAGCTTTTCGCCTGCCAAAGACGAGGTGTGCTGCCCCTTGTGCAAAAACTCGATGAGCGGGGCATCGCCATAGAAACCGGTCACACGGACCCGGTCGCCAATGTCATAGCGATAGAAACCAGCCGAGGTCGTCAGCAAAATGTAGTATTCCTTGTCGACTTCCACATCGCACGCGCCGAGTACGGTTGGATTGTCGATTCCGTATTCGTCCGCCGCGATGAACTCGAAGTAGTTGTCTGCGACATCGAGAATTCCCGAAGCCGAACCGTCCTCAATCGGAATCGACATGCGCCCTTCGCTGGCGAGCAAACCGATGTCGCGAACGGGAGTGTTTCCGAAAAATTCCTGGAAGTCGCGCAGGTACAATCCCATCGTTCCACCGGTCCAGTTGGCGAGGAAACCAAGATTCCAATAGTCGCGAGGCAGTAGCCGGCCTGTTTCGTTGGCGATGTTGTTTAACCGTTGCGCCGAATCTGTGTCGGGGGAGATGCGCCTCTCCAGGCGCAACCGGACATCGCTGGGAATCTCGAATTCTCTTGCGATCGTTCCGTCGCGTACATCGCGGATGAGGCGTTCGGCGTGCTTGTCGCCGATGCGTGCGAGTTTGAGCTGTGTCGCGGGGCTTGCGGTAACGAGGAACGCGGCATTCGTGGCGATCGAAAAGCGCAGCACGCAGTAATACCGTGCGGCAGCGTCGTCGATATAGGCAATGTCGCGCGGGACCACATAATACCTGCGAACCAAACGTTTTTGCGTGGCGGCCATCAAGCCCGAGATTGCACCGCAGGGAAAGCCAGCCACGGTATGCTCTTCATCCATGCGGCTTGCAACTTGCACAATGGGCCGCAGAAAAGACCCGGGGTGATCCATCAACACCTTGACGCCAAAGGCGTTCCATCCGCGGCGATACTCGGCTAGGAAGTGATCGGTGACAGGGATGTACTTCGGTCGATCACATGTCCCGCTGGTTTTGGCAAACATGTGAACCGTTTGGCCGGGTCCGAACATGGCCCGCAGATCGCCGGCTTTTACTTTTTCGATGTACGGTTCGAGATCTTCGTACGACGTGATGGGTACGCGACGGCGAAAGTCGGCATCGGACTTGATGTCGGCAAAACCGTGATCTCGCCCGTATTCGCTGGATGCGTTGCGGCGTATTTTCTTGAGCAGGGTGGCGGTTTGTTTTTCGCGAAGGTTGTCGGTCGCCCGAAACATGCGCGACAGCATTCGCCGTGCGTGCGATTTGGCGAAGGCAAGACGAAACCGATCCGCAAGCGGCATGTGGTGCTGACCCGGAAGATTGGCAGTGGAGGCGACCAACTCGCTGCTCATTTCGATCTCAAACCCATAGCGATTTCGCTACGTTGGGCGCGGCGGGATCGCCACCGGCGTTCGTCGCAGGGCCTCGTCCATCCGCGCGAGGGGCAGTATATAGTCCTGCGCGGATGCTGTCTGCAAGCGGTCCAGCGTCCATGCGTCGTCAACATGAAACGGGCCCACCTGCACACGCACCAAATCCGTCAGGCAGCCGCCACACCCGAATTTTTCACCCAGGTCGCGGATCACGGATCGCACATAAGTCCCTCTTCCGCAGGCCATCTCAAACGAAACGACTGGCCATTCGTAGTCGAGCAGGGTTGTCCAGTAGATCGTGACGTTTCGCGGTTTCAGTTTCGGCGCGACGCCATCGCGAACGAGTTTGTATGCAGGGACACCACCAATTTTCAAAGCGCTGACAGCGGGGGGGAGTTGTTCCTGCTCGCCTTCAAATTCTGCAAGGGCGGCTTCGATCTCGGGGTGTTCTGGAATTCGCTGCACATCCACAGGTTGCAAGGTCGAGTCGCTGTCGAGGCTTACGCTGGTGACATCGAGGCGCGCGGTCGCACGGTAGACCTTCGGGTGGTCCATCAAACACTCGACCATTTTCGTGGCTTTCCCGACGCAGATCACAAGGACGCCGGTGGCCTGCGGATCGAGCGTTCCACTGTGCCCGCTCTTGCGCATCCCGCTGGCAGAGCGGACCTTGTAGAGCGCCTTCGCCGAGGTGATTCCCGCAGGTTTGTTGAGATTCACAAAACCGTCAATGACCGGGGTGGGCATCGGTGCGATCGACTATTCGGCGTGCCGTTCGAGCACACCGGTCACCGGTTTTCCGTCGGACTTGTGGTGCAGATGGAGCGTCTTGCCCCACCACATTTCACCGCGATACTCACGCCGTTCGCCGTTTCGCGGGATGATCTTAAGCGTAAAGCCGCTCCACTCGTACTTACCGGTGAGGCTCCGCGATTTTCCGCCATACTTCACTGTTGCGGAATAGGTCCCATCGTTGCCAAAGTTGACGGAAGAAAATGCGAACGACTCCGCCATGTCGGGAGGGTCAATGCGAACGGTCTTCCAATTCCCTTTGATGCTGCAACCGGTGAGCAATCCCATGCAGCATATCGCCATCGCAAGTCGCATTGTTTTGTACATGTTCGACCACCTTGCGCCATGTCCGGAAACGCGGTTTTTTCGTGGCACTTGCACGATGCACCCGCACCGTCTTGCACACGTTTATTCGGTGCGTCCGGGACGCACCCTACGATATTTCGATCGCACCCGGCGATTGCACGGTTGTCGACGATTGCACGGTCGGTAGGGTCCGCTGTGCGGACCGTCGCAGGAACAGTGTGCGGTACGAAGACATCGCCCGCACAGCAAACCCGCATCGTTCAATAGTGTCCCACAGGTTGAACCACACCACCAGATGGACGCCAGTATCCGCCGGCGCACGAAAATGTCAACGTAATCGCTTCGCGTTCTCAGAAGGCGGATCGGGCCCGGACGAATCGCACAAATGTCGGAATCCGGGGCAGATTGTTGCAGCCGAGTGAGGCCAAAACTATACTCTGCGATTCGATCACAGCGAGGGAAGCCCGTGCCAATCTACGAATACCAGTGCAGCGCTTGCGGAAACGCATTTGAAGAGTTGGTCCGAAACCGCACCGCCGCTGCGCCCGCGTGTCCGCAATGCGGGGAACAGAAAACCGATCGCCTGATCAGCACATTCGCACCCGGCTCATCCACAGCCGGCGAGGCGGGCACCTCCGGTGGAAGCGATTCCGGTGGAAACTTCCCAACGTGTGGCCGCTGCGGTGACTTTGGCCCCTGCACGGGCGGGGGAGCCTGATTGAGATGAGAATGACCGGATGAGAAAATCAACAGCACGTCAATCCGAACCTTCCTTCGCAAAGATTGCAACCACCGGTGTGTTGGCGTGGCTGCTTCCCGGCCTCGGTCATGTTTATCTCGGTCAGAGAAACCGAGGCATCATTCTGGGGGTTGTGGTTGCGGCAACGTTTTGGTGTGGCGTGGCGGTGGCGGGTGTGCAGTCGAGCGTTCAGCCGATCCGCCGAACAGCTTGGTTTTGCGGGCAGATTTGTGCGGGCAGCCACACGTTGGCGACCGTGGGGTGGGGGCGATTGCGATCGACGAGCCATCCCAATGAACGCGCAGGATTCGCAGAAGAAGACATCGCAGTTATTTTCACCGGCGTCGCCGGAATGTTAAACATCTTGATCATTCTCGATGCCCTGGCTTCGACCGATCCCAAATATATAAGGCACAGCATCGGCACAAGGCACGGCGCCGGATCGCAAGATGACTTGCAAGGTTCCCCATGATCGATTTAGTCGCACAGGCAAACGGCGTGGTCGCCTGGCTCACAACCCCAGGCGTCCTTACGGGTTGGCAGCGAATGCTAATGCTCGTCCCGCTGTGCCTAGGTATCAGCATCGTCTACAAAACGCTCAAATGTGAAAACCTCCACGACGTCCCAGCAACAGCTTCCGTCCTATGCGTCGCAATAGTAGGCAGCATGTACGCAGTGGGCATAGGCATCTGGGTGCTGTATATCCTGATGGCGTAAGCGTTGACGGGTTTCCCATATCGAAGGCACGATGCAAACGGCGATGTCTTCTGACAGCAAGTCCAAACCGAATCCAACGAGCAGCGACATGGCCAGCGCGTGCCGAAACGCAAGACCGATGAGCCAACAAACCGTAGAGATAAAGTATGTATCCCCGGACTCTCACAGAATGATGCAGAGCTTTTCTGATAAAGTGGAATATTATCGCAAGAGGCTTAGCGGGAAGGATTCTGAGAACGCTTTCCATGCGTTGATTGAATTTGGGGCAGCTGCGACGGCTCAGTTAGTGGCCCACTTTCGACAGGAACCAGATGAGCAGGTGCGCGGTGCGATTGTGGACATAGTTGCGCAGTGTCGAGATCGCCCCACGATCGGTTTTTTTTCAGAGGCATTGGAAGATCCTTCTCCAGAAGTCTGGAATGCTGCAATTGATGCCTTAGTTTCACTTGGCACTGATTCGGCCAGAAGTGTGTTACAAGCATCGGGCGACAAAGAGGAGGTGCGAGATTCGGGCCAGCGTTCAGGTTTTTGTGAGTTAGTAAAGGAAGCCATTCTTCAAATTCCGGAGACGGAGTGACTGTCCCGGATTTGTTTGCGACGAATGGGCCGCAACGGCGTTGAGCCTATTCGGGCCTATTCGGGGGACGCGCACTTTAATTAGGGCACGATGCAAACGGCCGGGTGGCCCAGGTCCTCTGGACCTGGGGTCTCGATTTTGGACCAAGCGACTAGCTTCGATACAATCCAACCATGCCATCGCGACTCCGCCGCCAAGACGAACCGGGGCACACGCATTTCTGGACGGTTTCGTGCTACTAACGCCTTACATTCTTCTGGCATTACGCCATGAAGAGCGTCGTCGTCGATGGACTTCGTATGTTGCAGGAGCGTTTCGGCATCTGCCTCGTCGCCTACGTTGTCATGCCGGAGCATGTTCACCTGGTGGTATATCCGCACGCGAAGGGCGACGACATTCCCGTTCCCATCTCGCAACTGTGGCATGCGTTTAAGCAGCATGTGGGGTTTCACGGCAAGCGGTGCCTGCGAAACCTATGGGTGCCGGACAGGAAGCTCTGGTCCGAACCGCTCAACGCCTGGGCGTGCGGCAACCTTGACAAGCAGATCATCATGAACACGCGCGGTTACGATTTTAACATCGATCGACAGAAAACGTTGCTTGAGAAGATCGACTACTGTCACAAGAACCCGGTCACGCGCGGTTTGGTGGAGTCGCCAGCCGAGACAAATGAGACAAATGAGGGACAGTTACCTATTTCCAGGGAGTTGAAGTGAGACGCACAAAACTGACAGATGTTGCGATCGGGGTAGTTGTATTTGCCGCTTGGGACGCATTGTCTTTTAGTGACAGGTTCTCTACTCTGTATGAGACTTCGGTCTGCGGACTTGCATCGCTTATAAGCTCGACTACCTGGCTAGGTGAGCCCCTATCGATGAGCGCGCTCCCACCAGGAAATTTCACCAACGCTTCATTCCTCGCCGCTGCTTGGCTGGTACAACGCCTAAAGACGCTCCCGGCGATCATCGTCATTGTTTTACTCATTCATTCTAGCCGAATGCAGACTGATCTGGAAACAAAGTGCAGGAAATGCTCTCATGTTCTTCGTGGCATCACCAGACCCAGATGCCCCGAATGCGGTGAGAAAATCTAGGGGATTGAAGCGGGGGACGTGGCTGCTTTGTTTCAGTTTCTTTCAACCCTTGTTTGAGCTTTCTGCAGAACCAACCTCCGCTTTCTTTCGATCTA
>JAADIU010000333.1 GCA_013151185.1 Planctomycetota bacterium | reverse complement strand
CTCGCTCCTTCGGTTGAAGGGGCGAGGCCGCTGAAAGGGGACACGACAGCTTTCACCACGACTATAGAATTTCACTCTGGGTGAAGTCAAATGAGAGAAAACATTGAGCCTGCGCGGTCTGGGCACCGTTTATTATCTGACCGAATCACGAAAGCCTGCCGCTTCGATAGATTGCCCAGAGCAACCGCAGCCCCAGAACGCCCGCAAAGAGATAGCCCGCCACACCGAACCATTGGATGTCGATGCCCAGCACGGGGAAGTCGACATCGGTGCTTACCACCACCGAACTGCCCACGATGACTGCGGCAATGACGATGGCAAACGACATGCGGTTGCTGGATCGGTCCAACTCGTTGATCAGGCGGTCGAGGTTTTCGTGGCGAATGTTCACCTGCCACTTGCCGCTTCCCACGCGTCGAAGAGCGGCCCGCAACTGCGAAGGGGCTGTTCGGATCATGCTCATAAAGTGCCACAGCGTGACACCCGTTGTGCGAGCGATTCTCTTCACCGAGAAGCGACCCATCACCAGATTCCGAACCTTCGGGCTTAGTTCGGCAACGAGGTCGAGTTCCGGGTCGAGACGAAGCGCCACCCCGCCGATCGTGATCAATGTTTTGAGCACCATGACAAGTTCGCGGGGCAGGCTCACGTTGTGTTGACGGATGACGGCAGACACTTCGAGGAAAATGGTCAGCAGGTCGAGCCGTTTCAAAGGCAACCCGTGGTACTTGTCGAGCAGACTGCGCAGGTGTCGGACGAGCGCTTTCGTGTCTGTCTCCGGTTCGACGACGCCGAGTTCGTACAGCACATCGACGACGATCTGCGGCTCGCGGTAAATCATGGCGATGATCATGATCACAAGCTGTCCCGCCAATTCATCGCTGATCGTGCCCACCTGCCCGAAATCAACCAAGCCGATCGTCGCCCTCGGGGCTACGAGGAGGTTTCCGGGATGGGGGTCTGCGTGAAACATCCGCATGTCGAAAAACTGCTTTAGATACATGTTGACGAGGCGTTGGCTGAGCAGCTTGCGATCGATGGCGTCGTGGCCATCTTGCAGCGTTTCAAAATGCTGGCCCTTAACCAAGCCAACCGTGATGACGCTGGATGATGTAAGGCTCCAATGCACATGGGGGATGGTGACGTGGCTGTCCTCCGCAAACGCCTCTTCAAAGCGTGCGGTTGCGGAGGCCTCGGCGATGTAGTCCATCTCCTGCGCCAACAGCACTTCAAATTCTTCGACGACATGTGCCGGTTTGATCCGAGCGAGTTCGGGAAGCCACTGCTCCGCAGCGCCGGCCATCCATTTGAGGATGTGCAGGTCTTGCGCAACAACCTCCTCAATCCCGGGCCGCTTGACCTTGACCACAACATCGTCGCCATCGGTTGTCTGCGCGTGATACACCTGCCCGATCGAGCCGCTGGCAAACGGTGAGCCCTCGATGGATGCGAAACAATCGGACAACGGCGAACCGAGTTCCTTCGCGATGAGGCTGTGCGCGGTTTCACTGTCAAACGGTGGCACTTGGTCCTGTAACGTGCGAAGCTCGACGAGGATTTCTTCCGGGGCAAGGTCGGCGCGTGTGGAGAGCATCTGTGCGAATTTGACGAACGTGGGTCCGAGTTCGCAGCAAACGGATGCGAGCCGTTTACCCAATGATGGCGGTGAGCTTTCGGGTGCTTCGCTTCGGGAGGACCGCAGGATTTTTCCGAGCGGTAGGTAACGTCCGAGATTGATCCGCTCAACGATGTGTCCGAACCCGTGTCGCGCAAGGACGCGCGCGATCTGCTGCAATCGGTTCAGCGTGCGGACGCTGGTCGTGAGTTGAAAATTCGCCATCGCGAGGTCCCTACATAATCTGTGATCGGTCTACTTTGCACGACCAAGCGAGTTCGTGCAAAGAAATGAACAGTATTGGGGGTGGCCCGCCCCTTCCAGGGGTGGGGGAAATGGATCGCGGCACCGTCCAACAGATAGACGGAGCCAGCTTAGAATTCGCCGAGTGCGCGTCGGTATTGACAGCGGCACCCCATTATTGCTTCAACGTCCACTTTGCAGTCGGGGCGGCCTCGCGGCAAGACCGGGCAAACCCGATAACCACAATTGTGCGGCCAATCAGGTCAGCCGCTGCCCGATGATTCGCCCAAATTCCCTCAGATTCTCATCAAACAGGACGATCGTGATCGCAAGAATTTGCCCGAAGCGGTGTCAAGACACCCCCGCGAACGGAGGTTGCAAGTGATAAACCCATAATTTCACAGCAGTTACAAGGCCTCGATTTAACAAGTCTTTTGTGCTTTTTTGTAGTTGAATCGATGTGGGCCAGCGGGTATAACTGGCTAAGCAGTGAGTGTGGAAAAGAAGCGGAACCATGTCCGTATGTCTACGGCATCTACAGCTTCCAAACCGCGATTCACCGTGAAAACTGCTTGAGTCGTATGATTTGGGCAGGCGTTTGAGGCGTCGAAATTGGTGGGATGTGGGCCGTTACCCGCAAAAAACCAAGTTCGCGGCCTCGGAGGGTAAGTTTAGAAGCAGAACTCGAGACCAACGCGCAACCACTTAACTAAACCCGTTTGTCTCAGTTTCCCACGGAGGAACGTACAGATGAAAATGACAAGAGTATTGGCAACCGTTGCCGCATTTGGACTGGCTGTGCCAGTGATGGCCGCAGATCACCTCGAGCTTCGCGTTGTTGGCGATGCTGACGCGACCTCGGTTGCTGGTGGTGGCATTGTGAATGTGTTCATTCAAGGCCGCATTCCGAGCACTCCCGACTTTGGATTGGCCCTTTGGGGTGCAAACCTTTCAGACACTGGTGTAGCTGCGTTTGATGTCACCGGCGCTGTGCTCGATTCGCCCAACGCCACCATCGATCAGTTCAAAAAGAACTTGGGCCTCACCAACCCTGCCGGCTATGGTGGAACCGCCATCGGTGGCGACCTCATTCAAGTTGGTGGTGGTCAGAACACCATCGGTAATGCTGGCCCTACAGTATTCCCTGTCGGAACGGTCATCACGGGTGTCGCCAACGGCGCTGCTTGGATTGACTTGGCCACGGGCACCATCGACACCACCACTCAGGGTGGCGATGACATTGTACTCACACTGAACACCGGCTTTGCCAACGCATTGGCCGCAAACACCGGTCCGGTTTTCCCCGTCAACTCGATCCCCGTCACCATCGGTGGAAGCTTGACGATCACCAATGGTGGTCCACTCGATTTCACGGGTGTTGCTTCGGTCGGTAATCACGCTGCCAGTGGCACTTTCCCTGGTGGTGTTCTGGATGTCACAATTGATGCTGATGATGCCGCAGCCAAAGCCGACTATATCGATCCGCGTCAGTTTACGGTTTCGGCTGCTAACTTGGGAGTTCGGGTGGACTTCGCTGAGGCCATTTCGAGCGGTTCGGTCACGGCCAACCCGGCTCTGACGAGCCTTACTGCCACCCCCAACGTCAACAGCTTGGACATTACCTTTGATAAGCCTGCCAACGGTACTTGCGTCACCTTTGACATTACCGGAACCCAGGCGACCAGCGGTAATACGGTTGATGAAATCGGTGGAAGTGCTGATGGCGATTTCTGCATTTGCTACTTTGAGGCCGACGTTGATCGAAACGGTTTGATCAACTCGTTCGACCTGACAGTCATCACCAACATCAACAACCTCGGCGAAACCATGGACTCAGGCACGGTCTTTGGCAACTTCGTCGATCTTGATCGCAGTGGTGTAATTAATACGTTTGACCTGACGTTGATCGTCGCGTTGACGAACTTGGGCAACGACTTCTCGGCAGTGGTCTGCCCATAGGTATGACTTAATGGATTTGCCCGGGGGTGACCCTCCGGGCAAATCCAAGCTGTAATTGTTGTGATCCCTGCTCACGTGGGGCAGGGTTCTTTTGGTAAGAGTAGAACTTGCAAGTTTTGGTTATCTAATAAGGAGGAGTAGAACACATGAAGAAATTACTAGTAGTTGCGATGCTTGCATCGTTTGCGACCAGTGCGAGCGCTGCGGAGATCTCGCTGCGGTTCAAGGGCACTGATGCTAACACCACCACCAACACCGACGCACTGATTCCAAGTGTTGGTGGGACGGTTGAAGTTGAAGTGGTGTGGAACCAGAGTGTTGACGCTGGGGCGAACTTGGGTGTGGGCTTGGTGTCATTCAACTTGTCTGGTGGCCCAGAGGATGCTGCTGGCGGTCTTCAGGGAAACCTGACTCTCGAAATGGGTCTTTCCGCTTCGCTGGCCAGTAGTGACTTGACTGGTTGGGCAACGGGTGGCGCTGCTGGCGCTGGCTTCATCGGCAGCCCAAGCACGCAGATCGTCCTTGGCTCCTCATCGCCTGATGGCGTTACGGCCGGTGGCGAGACGGTTCTCGGTTCTTTTCTGATTACCGGTAACGCAGTTGGTGTGTACACCGTCTACATGAATCGCGATGGCGTGAATCCGTTCGCGGTTGGTGCAAATGATAACGGTGCCACGTTCTACGCTTGGAGCGCATCGCCGAATCCTGACAACTACAATGAGTTCAGCATTGGTGATGGTTTTGCCGGTCTCAATAAAGGCCAGAACTCCATTGCGATGAACATCGAAGTCACTCCTGAGCCCGCCGCTTTGGCGTTGCTGGCTTTGGGTGGAATTGCTGTTCTGCGTCGTCGTAGCTAAGTTTGCTGCACGACGTTTCTGGCTTTCTCTGAGCGACTTCGCTTGGATGAGTCAGCAGGCTGAAAGCCTGATGAAGTAGATTTATTAACGGAGCCGGTCCTTTCTTGGATCGGCTCCGTTTTTGCGCATTTGGTCGCGGAACTTGCGTGGCGGGATAGTTTCGCGCGGGCGGTAACGGTACACATCTGCTTGCTGACGGGTTCGAGGCCACTGTTATTTCCGTTGGAGTCATTCCCTCGGGCGGTCTCCGAGATTGCATACTTCTTACTCTAACCTTGCCGCTGTGCTGGCTTGTCTGCCCGGAAGGTATTTCGCGCAATTCGTTCGCACTGCGACAATCGAAGTTTGTCTCGTTCGATTTCGATATGTGGGCGCTATCGGCTTTCTGGGACTGTGTGCGCTGCAACAGCGTAGGGGGCTAGTGGAGGCGGAGCGCAGAACAAGCACTCTGAATCGCCTACTGTGTGTAGAAATCTGTTCTTGCGGGCGTACCGAGAAGGTCCATTCTGAAGTACGACCGTCAGGGAGCAGGGGGGATGGGTAGAAGCCGACCTGCAAGTTTTGGGTTGTCGATGCGGCGGAATTGGCGAAGGGACTGTGAATTGAGGGCAGGTGGCGAGGCGGCGAGGTGGCGTTTAGGGGAGCACGGTTTTGAGGACCGCTGGGTCGAGGGTTGGCATTGCGCCGGGGTTGGCGGCGACTTGTGCGGCGAATTGGTTTGCGAAGTTTCCGGCTGACTTTGCGGGCCAGTGGTTTAGAAATGCGTAGGTGATTGCGGCGGTGAAGGCATCGCCTGCGCCGACGGTATCGATGACGGTGATCGGTTTGGCGGCGACCTTGGCTGAGTCTGTTGGCGTGTGGATCAGGCAGCCGTCCGCTCCTCGGGTGATGCACACGGCGTCCAGGTGATACTTGTCTTGGAGAGTCGCGGCGAATGTTTCAAGGGCGGCTGAGGCGTGAAAGGCACCAGATGCGTGGTCATCGCCAGATTCATGAAGATCGCCCGATGCGTGCTTGGTGCGTGGCTTGCTGTTGCCATCCGCCAGTTCCAGCAGGTCCGCGAGAATTGCGGCTTCTTGGTCGTTGAACTTGGCGACGTGGCACGCTTCCAGTGAGGTTTCGATGGTTTCGCGGTCGAAGAACGGGGCGCGAAGGTTGACGTCATAAACAATCAACGCACCCGAAGCGGCTTCCACTGCTTTGCGGATCGTCTGCCTTGTGGACTTCGATCGCTGAGCCAGGGTGCCGAAGCAAATGGCATCTGCGTAGCCACACGTCTGTTCCAAGGCTTTGTCGAATTCGATGTGGTCCCAAGCGACGTTTTCGTGGATGGTGTACTCGGGGTGGTCGGGCCGGGCCATCTTGACGGTGACGGTTCCGGTGGGGTGCTCGGAATCGGTTTGAATGTGGCTGGTGTCAAGACCGCTTGTGTGCAGGAACGCTCGCAGTTCATCGCCGAGGTTGTCGCGTCCGACACGGGAGGCTACGACGGATTTCATGCCAAGTTGTTTCGCGTGGAAGGCGACGTTGGCGGGCGCACCGCCGGGTCGACGTTCTTCCGTGAAGCAGTCCCATAGCAGTTCGCCGATTCCGATGAGTACGAAATCCCGGTTGGCATTCATATTGTTCTCGCCGGTCGAAACATCGTTGTGGCACAGGTCGCCGCCGATTGCGGAGCTGCGGCGTGTTGCTGCTTCGTTGGAAACGTTGCGTTCCGATCACAGTGCTGACTCATGATCGCTACCGGAGTACCCCGTCTGTTGCGGGCGCATCCGACATTGTGCCGTTTGCGTCAAGTCCGTCCCCCACCCTTCCGCTTCGCTCAAGGATGGGGCACCCGCGCAGTGTTCCGCCCGCCCGTCGCGCTGCGGACGTCGTCGTGTCACCAATCAACTGACCGTAGCCAAAACACCCAGTCAGTTGCGCGCGCGTTTGGCGTTGTGTCATTCGTGTCAGGACCGCCTCCCGCTCTTCTGCTTCGGTCTACGCTGGTCCCACCAATGATTGAACAGTGCCGCAATCTGTTCCCCTACCCCTGGAAGGGGCGGGGCACCCAACCATTCGTGTCATGTCGGTCTCCCACCCTTCCTTTTCGCTCAAGGATGGGGCACCCGTACCCGGACACCGCTGATACAAGCGTGCCACCACTTGGCCAATCACTGCCGGAGCAGCTCGGTGTTGTTCGATGCGGGTTTGGGTGGTTTTGGTCTTCAATTCACGAATCGTTCTGCGAAATATTTTGCGGTTAGGTATTCGCCTGTGGCGAACTTGGTGAGTTCGTTCCAGCTCATGATGTTTCCGGGTGCGAAGATTTTGTCGCGGAGGAACTTGCCGGCTTTCGGTTGATTGTAGAAGCAGGTGTTTGCGGGGTCGGCGATGCCCAGGATGTTTCGGGCTGCGTAGGCGTGTACCTGCGCCGCGAACAGGTCGCCCATCATATAGCTGTGGTAGTAGACGGGGACCGTCAGGACGTGGACCTTTGCTGCGTATCCTGCGAGGGCGATGTCGTCCGGTGGGGGCATGAGTTGATATTTCTTCTTGAGATCCCACCAAAGCTTGCTGAGGTCCTGGTCGGGGTTTTCGTACATGGCCATTTCGAATCGCACCATCACCTGCGTCCAGCGCGAGAAGATCAGCTTTTCGATGCGGAGTGATGACTGGGCGGCTTGCACGGCTTCTTTGGCTTGGTCTTTTGGCAGTCCGCGCACGTTTACAAGCCAGTCTTCGCTTTTGACCATGGCTCCGAACATCATGGCCATGCCTTCGGTGGTGATGCTGTGTGACGGTTCGCGAAGGAGGAAGGGCAGTTCGCGATCGATGTACTTGTCGTAAACGGCGTGTCCGATTTCGTGCATGAGGGTGTCGGCCCAGTAGAGGTTGGGCTTGAGATTGCAAAGCACGCGGACGTCGCCTTCGCGGTCGATGTGGGTACAGAATGCGTGCGGGCTTTTGCCTTCCCGTTCATAGAGGTCGCTGCGTTTGATGACGTCGTCGCAGGGCATGTTGAGGCTTGCGTAGTATTTGTTGGTGAGGGCGATCATGTCGATGTCGGCGAAGAGGTCGTCGAGGTTCACCGCCTCCAGACCGGGTGCTTCCTGGAAGAACAAGTCGCCGAAATGCCAAGGTCGTAGTTCGTCTTTCTTGACGCCGAACTTGCTCATCATCTTGGCGTCGATTTCTGATTTCACTTTGGCGAACGGGGCGCGGGTCAGTTCGTCGAGTTCGTCGAAGAGGGTGACGAAGGCTCTTTTGTCGATCTCCTGCACCGCAAGCCGCATGTCGTAGAAATTGGCGAAGCCCAACTCTTTCGCGATTTTGTTGCGGTAGTTGACGGCTTGCTTTAGGTCGGCAGAGGTGTTCTTGCTGACGCTGGTGTAGCCCATCCATGCTTGTCGGACTTCTTCGGAGTCTTTGGAATCCTTGAGAATTTTTCGGATATCGTTCTCGGTCAGTTTCTTGCCGCCGACTTCGCTGCGGTGCGTGTTGAAGGTTTGCTCGACTCTGTTTTGAATATCGATGATTTTTTCTTGCAGGGATGGGTCGGCTTGGGCTGGCAGAAATTGGAAGTACATGACCTCCAGTTGGCGGGCCATTTTGGGGTTACGCACCTCGCCGGATTCGCGAAGGGCCTTGATTCTGGCGAACATTTCTCGATTGGCGTGCAGTGCGAGAAGGGCTTTGTCGGTTTCCTTCTTCTTGGCGAACGCTTTGTCGTCGCCCGAAATTGAAGCCTCCCACCATGCGTTGGCCGATTCGAGAAACAACGGTTTGAAGCGAGCGAGATACGCGTCGCGAAGGGCGGTGAATTCTGCCTGTGCCTTGACCGCAGAAGCCGCGGCTTTGGGAACGTCGCTTGCCATGGTGGTTTGTATCGAACCGAGAACCGAAACAACCGTCATTGCGAGAATACCTGAGTGCAGATTGGTCATGGGGGTGCTCCTGTTGGGCTTGAAACGCAAGCCACGGGTCATCGGATTTCGTGCATATCGACCGCAGACCGATGGCTCGGCTGGGTTCAATGGTGGGGCGCACGATATCACAAAGACGGAGCTTCGGCAATTCGGCTTGGCTGTGCGGGTGGCGGGGCCATCACGGATGGGTGATGGCTGGGTACGCCTCTGGTGGCGAATGCACAGTCATCGCCGATCGGTCAGATATAGTCCGGTTCGTCGAATTCGGTTCGCCGTTCTCGTAGAACGGAAATGACGGCAGACACTTCTACGCCGGCTTCGTGGATTGCCGCTAGGCTTTCCTGGCTTAGCCGATCGATTTGATTGGAGTATGTCGGGTCGGAATCGCGTTCGGATTCGGCTTCCGATTTGGCGCTGCGAATCGCGAGTTTCAGCAGGCCCACCAACTCCTGAATTTCTCCGCCGAGTACTTCGCAGCGTTCGTAAATGTCCTCACGCTCCCTGCCTTCGACGTGTGGATAGTCGTTGAGCAGTTGGACCATTTCGTCGCGAACATCGTCAAGCTGTCGTGCAATGTCTTCCACGGTTTCTCTCCCCCTGTTGCCCCGAAATCAATGGCTCTGTTTGCCGGCACCGGTTGGTTTCTGATGCTGCGGGTGCCGACTTGAGGGAAAGTTACGATACGTTTTTCGGCGGACGCCAAGGTTGGAAAGTCGAAGTGTGAACAGGCGAACTTTGGTTGAATTTGTTCGCAGCGATGGAACGCGATCCGTCTTCGTTGAATCAAATCTGCGCCCGTTCGACGGTTGCTTTGGTCGAAGTGAACGTCGGGCAATACGAAAGCGTTTGTGTTAGACGAATACGTGCTTTTGGTTATGGGATGTTGCGGTGGTTACGATTGAGAGCGCCGCACGATCGAGAACGCCAAGCGGTGCGCCGAGACGATCCCTACGCTTTTGCAGCACGCACGAATTCACGCATGAGTTCGGGGCTCTTTACACCGGGAGACTTCTCTACGCCGGAGGAAACATCGACAGCCCATGGGCGAGCGATGCGAATCGCTTCTTCTACGTTTGAAGGGTGCAACCCACCTGCGAGAATCATGGGCGGCCAACTGTTGGCGTCGTTTTCGTCCATGCTGCGCCTGAGGAATCCCCAATCGAATGTCTTACCGGTCCCGCCCAGTTGGTCGGGGTCGTGCGTGTCGAGCAGGATCGCGGGCGGGGTGGTTGTGAAGTTTGCAAGTCGGTCTTGAAGATCGCCCGGGAAGGAATCTGGTCCTACCGTATGCACGATTATCGGATTCAGTCTGCCATGTGGGAACGACGCGAGGGACGTACCTGTGGCTGAACCATACAACTGCACAGTCCGG
>JAADIU010000334.1:10060-13597 GCA_013151185.1 Planctomycetota bacterium | reverse complement strand
GCTACGATCGGTTCAACGTGTCACTGCGCGATTGTTTGAGCATCGCATCGTTCGCGGGATCGTGGCGAATGATGGCCAAGCACTGGCGAATGGGTTTCGGCGAATGGCACCGTTCGCTAAGCAAGCGGGCGTTTGTCACGGGCCTGCAAAAGCTGATCCCGCAAGTCACCGGAAGCGATCTAAAGCGAGCCGGCTCCGGAGTCCGAGCCAAAGCCGTCGAAAAAACCGGAGCCCTAGCCGACGACTTCCGAATCCTAGAACACCAAAACTTCATCCACGTCCTAAACGCCCCATCCCCAGCCGCGACGGCTTCGTTGAGTATCGGCGAATATATAGCGAAGCGCGCAGAAACTCGGTTCGCTGTCGGTGCATGAACCCGTAGGGTGCATCCCGGACGCACCTTTTTCGGGACAAGTAAATTAGTAAATGAACCGCACGATCTTATTGTTTTGCCAAAGCAAGAGTAGCAACAGCAGATTCGGCAAGACTCCCATGTTTTGTCCTGTTTGATACCATACGCCTACACTTCCGAGAAATGTCAGCAAAACTAGCCCATTCGTTATCCCTGAAATCCAGAAGCGCTTTTTGAAGAAGCCTGCAGCACAAGAAAAATAGGCGAGTCCCAGGAGACTGGTTTGCATTCCGATTGACGAACTCAGGCCAACCAGCAAGGAACAAATCACAGCGTTCGTGGCCATCAGCATGCAGAGAATACCGCAATTCCTAAAGGCCCTCAGGTTCTTAGGCGTGATGCTGTAGTTCTTTCTGGAGGATTTGTCGGTGATTGTCACGCCTGGGACTCCGAGCCCTGAAGCCCTGTAGGGTGCGTCTCGACGCACCACGTTCTTGTATCGTCAAATCAGGTGCGGTAAACCGGACGCTACCTCGCTGCGGAATTCGTGCACTTTGGTTTGCGACGAAGCAAACATGCTGGCTTGCCGTACGCAAGTTCTTACTTCCGGGTTTCCACCAATGAACCTTTCAGTACCTTGATGTGGAGGCTGTCTAAATCCAACTGATATTCAGATTCCCGTTCGTTCTTCACTATCAACATGTCGCCCTTGAGTTCGAGGGTCTTGATGTAGACATCTTGAACGTCCCGTTCAAGACCGATGGTGTACTTTACAATATGGATTTGGCGGCGCCAGATCAACTGATCTTGGCGGATGTCCCATGCTTCAACACATCCCATTTGGCTATGTGGTGCCCGATACTCAATGTGGCCTGATGTGACAGGGGCGACTCGATCGGGAGCAGAGCGCTTTGCAACGGCGACCGTCGCTGAGAACACCGCGAGGATCGTGCAGGAAATGATGAGGTTCTTCATGTCTCTCGTCCCTTCTCTTGCGAATCGATCAAACCGTGCGTCGAGCGACGCAATTGTCAAATACCGCCGTTCGCACCTCGACTACATTGTAATTCGATGCCGCTTGAATCGTTACCAGTTCAATCTTTGCGACAGCGAGGGCATCGGCTAGAAACTTGTCGCGCTTCTTTCTTGATGCGCGTTGATGGGTCCGGTCGTTTAGTTCAACGACCGTACAAATTCGCGTGTCGGGAAACAGCACCACGAAATCGACGTGCTTTTGTGAGATGCGGGCCCCGTGACCTTTGTGCCAAGTGCCTGGCAAGCAAGTGATAATATCTGCGAGCCGCACCTTCATGGAGATGGGGAAATCTTCAGGGATCGCTTCTCGCAACACTTCATAGAATGCCAGTTCGCCTTTGGTCAGCAGAGACTTGCACGAACGATACGGCAGTTCAACGGGGACGTCTGTTTTCTTTGGGGGTTGGTTCGACTCCTTCTCGAACAGAATTGCGAGAAATTCTCGAAACGACTTGGGCTTGTGCTTGACGCAGATAATGATGACGGCGATCACGAGCAGAACAACGATTAGACCGAGGAGGCTTCCCATATCACCGCCCATTGTGATGCAGATGGGTTGAGAAGCAAATCCACTCGGCCATCCCACCACGGTTTCGCGGGTCGGCGTGGTGGGGCGGCCACAGTTGCCAAATGGCTTGAAATCGTTATTCTTCGGCACGCTAGAGGCAGAATGCGTCAGTAGCTCAGTTGGATAGAGCACCGGATTTCGAATCCGGCGGTCGCAGGTTCGAGTCCTGCCTGGCGCAGTTGGCGTTCTTGATGAAGCATGTTTGCCGCCGACGGTGCGGCTTCCGCTCGTGATCGGGCGGGGGGCCACTGTTCAGGTGAGAGCGGAACCCACTTTGATGGCTGAAAATAAAAGCAAAGAAACCGAGGCCAGGGAATCTGGCGGTAAAGAATCCGGTGGCGGAGATGTTGGCGTCGCCGAGGCGAAGAAACCACCTGCAACCGAAGGGGCGGTGGCTACCCCGCCCGCAGGCGCAGCGCCTGGCGCGCCCGGTCAACCCGGCGCACCCGGCCAACCTGGCGCACCCGGTCGACCCGGCGTGCCCGGTCAGCCCGGCGTACCGGGGCAGCCCGGTCAACCGGCACCGAGGCGAGCGCCCGGTCAGAAGGAAGTCATTCCTTTTGAGTGGAAGGTGTGCGGATTCGCAGCCGACGGTTACACGCTCACGCTGTTCAAGTCGATCGAAAAAGTCGACTCGGAAGCGCAACTCGAACGGTTGCTCGCCGACGGTTATTATTACGGTTTGAAGCTGCTCAAGTTGGACGAGAAACCGGTCGCGCCATCGCAAGCCAAAAAGCACCGTGCGGATTCGGAAAAGAAGCGTACGGCGATCGAGGCGAAGGAACGTAAGGAAGAAGAACGCACGGCTAAGAAGTCGAAGAAGAAATCACCGGCTGAAGAAGTCGAAGGCGTGACGCGCGTCGGTCGTAAGAAGTCGTTGGTCAAACAGGACGAAGCCGAGGCAAAAGAGAAGGGCACCAAGAAAAAGGGCGCGAAGACAAAAGCCGCCAGCAAAGCATCGAAGAAGACGGCTAAGAAAGCGACGGTAGCGAAGAAGAAAGTCGCCACCAAAACCGCGAAGAAGGCCGCCCCCAAAAAGGCTGCGGCCTCAAAGAAAGCGGCAAAGTCGAAGCCGGTGGCTAAGAAGAAGGCCAAGCCTGCTGCAAAGAAGGCCGTCAAGAAGCCAGCCGCAAAGAAACCGGTTGCGAAAAAAGCAGCCAAGCCAAAAGCCGCAAAGAGCAAGAAGAAAAAACGATAGGTAAGGTCCGCTGTGCGGACCGCCACAGAGACAAAATGTTCGACATCCAAGACAATGCTCGACATTCAAAAATGGTCTGCACAGCGGACCCTACATCTTTGATTAACGTTCTGGCAGATTGAATCATCTCTCGTTGTTGATTCGGTGCGTCCGGGACGCACCCTACCTGATTCTTTCCTTCGACACTTCCCAACTGCATACGAGGGCAACGGATCATGCCGCATCACAAAACCCCAAAGACTTTTGCAGACCGTCTCAATCGATTGCGCAGTGCGCTGCGAAAAAAATCCATCCCCGCGATGCTTGTTGCGCATCCCACCGACTATTTCTATCTGACTGGTTTCACCGGGGAAGATTCGGCGGTGTTGGTGACGTCGAAATCGG
>JAADIU010000334.1:0-10020 GCA_013151185.1 Planctomycetota bacterium | reverse complement strand
GAGGAGACCGGTTGGGCCACGGTGAACTTTCGCAAGGGCGAGTTGAACGCGGAGGTGGCTGCGGTGATTCGGCGAAGGCGTTGCAAGGCGGTTGCGATTCAGACGGAGCACATCACGGTTGCAACGCGCGACACTTTGCGACGCAAACTTTCCGGTGTGAAAGTGGTGGCTGCTCCGCCGATCATCGCTGACATGCGTGAGTGCAAGAGCGCCGGAGAACTCATCAGCATGAAGCGTGCGATCAGCGTGGCCGAGAGCGCTTACCGCGCGATGTTGAAATCAATTCGCATCGGGCAGACCGAGTTGGAACTCGCCGCCCGGCTCGAATATGAGATGAAGCGACGGGGTTCGACGGAGCCCGCGTTCGGCTCGATCGTGGCAATTGACGCAAACGCGGCGCTGCCCCATGCGGTTCCCGGAAAGCGGCGGGTTTCTCGCGGTTGTACGGTTCTTATCGACTGGGGCGCGACGGTTGAAGGGTACCGCAGCGACTTGACCCGAACTGTCTTCGTCGGTAGCATCCCCGCGCAGTTGAAGGCGGTCTATGGACTGACCCTAAGCGCTCAAAAGAAAGCCATTAAGGCGATCCGACCGGGCGTTCGCATGTGCGATGTGGATGCGGTTGCGCGGAGCCACATTGCGGAAGGCGGTTTTGGGGATCGATTTACTCACGGCCTCGGTCACGGGTTGGGACTTGATGTTCACGAGTCCCCATCTTTAAGCTGGCGAAGCGATCAGCCGCTGCGCACCGGAATGGTGGTCACGGTTGAACCGGGTATTTATCTTCCGGGCGTCGGTGGTGTTCGTATCGAGGATGATGTGTTGGTCACCGCAAGTGGGTGCCAAATCATGTCACGATTGAGCAAGTCGATTCAAACTGCAGTGATTGAGGCCCGCCGTTAGCGGTGTGGTTCAGCCCGTTGGGGCATTGTTCAACGATGTAGGGTCCGCTGTGCGGACCATTTCTCAGCATCGAAGATTGTCCCTGTGACGGTCCGCACAGCGGACCCTACCTGATGGGTTGTTCATGTTGTCAATATGACAACGACTGGTGCCGCAATCGAGTAAGGTTGCGGGCTTTGTGATGTTGGTTATTGATACAATCAGGTTAAGGCGGAGAAACTCCCCGTGGTAGATCCTGAAAAAATACGCAGGCTTGTTGAGATGATGTCCGAGTTTGAGCTGACTGAAATCAGCCTGCGCGACGGTGAAGAAGAAATTCGACTGACGCGGCCGGGCCATACGCCCGAGGGCGTTGTCGCTGGGACAGGGCCTTGCGGGCATGTTGCGTTGCCCGCTCCGGTGATGACGCACCCGGCGGCTGCTCCAGGCAGTCAGCCGACCGCACCACCAGCAGTTGAACAAAGCCCGCCGACTCCCGCCGAGAATTTGCCTTCCATCAAATCACCGATGGTGGGCACGCTGTATTTGGCGTCTGACCCGCAAACGCCCGCGTTCGTTTCGGTGGGTTCCCGGGTGACATCGGCTACGGTCGTGTGCATTATCGAGGCGATGAAGGTGTTCAACGAAATCAAAGCCGAGGTCGCAGGCACCGTAACCGAAGTGTTGGTCAAGAATGAAGATCCGGTCGAGTTCGGCCAACCGATGTTCGTTGTGCGCCCGGACTAACCGGCGCACCTTGGCGAAACGATCCAACGAATCCAGAGTCAGTTCGCGGCGCAGACCGCATGATTGTCGCGACTGACCTTGCAGAGTTCATATCCGATGTTCAAACGCATTCTCGTAGCCAACCGGGGTGAAATCGCCCTCCGCATCATGCGAACCTGTCGAGAGATGGGAATCGATACGGCGTGTGTCTATTCGGAGGAGGACAAGGACGCGGGTTACCTTGATCTCGCATCACGCTCCGTGTGCATCGGGCCTGCCGCTCCCGCCGAAAGCTACCTCAAGGGTGATCGAATCATCGCAGCGGCTGAGATGGTTGGTGCAGATGCGATTCATCCGGGTTATGGATTCCTGGCCGAGAACGCGCAATTCGCCGACATGTGTCGCGAGTCAAACATTCAGTTCATCGGTCCGTCTTCCGAATCGATACGCCTGCTCGGTGACAAAGCCGTTGCCCGTCAAATGGCCAAGAAGGCGAAGGTGCAGACGGTTCCCGGTAGCGATGGCGTGGTGGAGGACGATCAGGAAGCGCTCAAAGTCGCCGACAAAATTGGATATCCGGTGATGGTCAAAGCCCTTGCGGGCGGTGGTGGACGCGGCCTGCGGGTGGCGGAATCTGCCAGGGATTTGAAGCACGCGCTGTCGGTATCGCGTCAAGAAGCGCTGACCAATTTCAGCGATGCCGGGGTTTACATCGAGAAGTTCATTGAGAACCCGCGCCACGTCGAAGTACAGATCATGGCCGACAAGAAGGGCCATGTCGTGCATCTGTTTGAACGCGATTGCACCGTCCAGCGTCGGTATCAAAAGCTCATCGAAGAGTCGCCGTCACCCGGTATCGAAAACAAAACGCGCGATGAGATGTGCAAATCGGCTGTTCGACTGGCGAAGTCTGCCGGTTATTACAATGCAGCGACTGTTGAGTTCGTGGTTGACCCGAAGGGCAGAGCGTACTTCATCGAGGTCAACACACGCATCCAGGTTGAACACCCGGTGACGGAGATGATCACCGGGATCGATTTGATCAAAGCCATGATCCTCGTTGCTTCCGGGGAGGCGTTGCCGTTCACGCAGCGCGAACTCAAACGCAACGGCGCGTCGATCGAATGCCGGATCAACGCGGAGGACCCAGCCAACGGGTTCCGGCCGTGTCCCGGGCTGATCGAGCATTTTGTTGCCGTCGGTGGTTTGGGTGTGCGGCTTGATACGCATGCCTACGCGGGGTATCGCATTTCGCCGCGCTATGATTCGATGATTGGCAAGCTGATTGTCCACCGCCCGACACGGGCTGAGGCGATCGCCTGCATGCACCGATGCTTGACGGAACTCAAGGTCGAACCGATCAAGACAACGATCGACTTGTACAAGCGAGTCATGGCAGACGACGTCTTCAAATCCGGGAAGTTCGATACCAAGTATATCGATCACCTGCTTGCCGATTAGAGCGGCAAGGGGCGGTTTATTCCGAGGCCGCTCCCTTCTCCCGTCGAATCGCGGCGTTCCTATCGGTCCATCATCCTCTTGAAATCCTTGCAGGTGGGGCGGAGCGCGACATGCGTGGCCGATACGGATTGAACGCCCAGAAGCAGTGCCGCTCTGCGTTGACTTGGGGACGCGATTCTCGTACGCTGCGCGGCTCGGTACGGTGGCGGAATATGCCCCGAACCCACGTTGTTCGTACTTGGATAGAGACAAAATCGGGTTGCTGATACGGATTGTGCCCGCAGCCTCCAGACGCAGGTAACCATGAAAGCAAAACGCAGACAGGAACTACGCGCAAACGACTTGGCGCACACCATTGAGGAACTACGGCGCTCCTTCAAGGATTGGGGTATGTATGTGATCGGTGCGATCGCCGTGGTTGGTGTAGGGTTTGCAATCGTGTCGTACATGAAGTCGGCTCGCAATACAGCGATGGCAGACTCGTATGTACAGCTCCAAGCCAACTCGAAGATCACCTCCGCAGGCATTCGCAAGAGTGATGATGAATTGCATCGGTCGCTCGATCGCATCGGAGACTTGGGCGACAGAAGCACCGACCCCGCGTTTAAGGTAAGTGCGCTGATTCGCCAGGCTGACCTCGCGCTGAATCTTGCTATGACCGGGGAAGAGGGCGTGGACGATTCGTTCCTTTCGGTCGCGCGCAAAGCGTTTGAAGCGGTTGTCCGCGACCACAAGAATCGCCCCCTCCAATATGGCCGGGCTCTGTACGGGTTGTTCCAGGTCGAGGCCAATGCGTTTGCGATCGACAACGATGCGTCGCACCGCGAGGCGGCAGAGGCCCATCTTCAAAAGTTGCGTGATGATTCGCGATTGGTGGGCACGCCATTTCAGACCATGGCCATCGACAAGTTAAACGAGTTGGACGAAATCTTCACGCTGGTGACATTTGCAAAGCGGCCCGAGGCAACGATCCAGGCAGTCATTTCGCCGGAGTCTGGGATCTCACCGGAGCCTGGAACACCAAGCGCTTCGGTGACGATTGGTGCACCTGCGAAGGAAGAAGATTCTGACAAAAGCACGCCGCCGATATCCCAAGAACCAATAGCCCCAGAACAGGACGCGGTTCCCCAAGACGCGGTTCCCCAAGACGCGGCACCCCAAGACACAGCTACGCCTGAGGCAGAGGCACCTGCACCTGCCGAACCAGCAGCCGACGCAGCAGAGGCCGGGGCTGATTCCGCTGATTCTGCGAAGGACGAGGGTTCTGACCCAGCCCCCACGTCGCCATAGGCGTTTCGATTCGTCCCTGTGGAAGATTCGACGTTAAGCCTGCGAAAGTCTCACTGTCGGCGACACCATGACCAACGTATAATACAACTGGTCCCAGCCCCTCAGTGATGATCGGCTGGTTCTGGTCTTGTGTCTCGCAGGCGGACGCATCCGTCGATCGCCAAGCGGCAGTGCTGCCATGAGTTCTTCCGATCATCAAAAACATCCCGCAACGCTCCTCATCCTGATAGGCGTGATCGCAGCCGCTTTGGGTGGCGCTTTCTACATGATGCGTCGTGCGGATGCCCGGACTCAAATTTCAAACACAGACGACATCAAGAAAGCCATTCCCGTTGAAGTCTTCGTGGTGCGCTCGCGCGACGTTCCGCGAATCATTGAAGCCCGTGGTTTCTTGGAAGGTGTCGAAGAGCTGTCCCTCTATAGCGAGGTGGACGGGCGCATCGTGACCCGTGCAGTCGATGACGGGGCAAACGTGCGTGCGGGCGACCTGCTGCTCGAGGTGGATGACACGTTCTACGCACTGGCGGTCGAACTCGCGAAAGGCGAATTGAGTCGCAGCATCGGCTTGCTTGGTGAAGCGCGGGCAGGGTTGAAACAAGCCGAGGCGGAAGTTGATGTTGCGCGGGTTCGTCGAGCCAACGCAGCCGACGAACTCGAACGGGGAGAGCGGATGCGTGCGTCGGGCGCTTCGCCTCCCGTCGAATACAATCGGTTCAAATCGACCTTCGATGCAGCAGAGGCTGAACTCCAAGCTGCGGGTGCCAGCAAGGCCCGTGTCGCAAGTCAGTTGGCGACGGCAGAAGCAACCATACAGATCGCGCAAACGTCGCTGGGTGATGCCGTGGCTAGGTTGGAGCGATGCACGATCCGGTCGCCCATCTCGGGGAGGGTGAACCGATTCTTCATCGAACCGGGCGAACTGGCGATGGCTTCAGCACCATTGGTAGAACTGGTGCGCCTCGATCAGATGAAGATTCTCGTCGAATTGTCGGGTTCGGACATCGGATTCGTCAAGCAACTCGCGCGTGCAGAAGTCACCGTTGATTCGGCGCGGGGTCAGGTTTTCGTAGGCGTTCTCGATCACGTCGCCCCAAAGATGGACCCGGTCAGCCGCAAGTTTCAGGTTGAATTTTTGGTGAACAACTCCGAACAGTCGCTCCTGTCCGGTATGTATGGTCAGGTTCGACTTCACTGCGGCGAGATGAAAGACGTGATGACGATTCCCAGGGAGGCGGTATTCAAGCACTTCGGTGCAGACCACTGCCATGTTGTTGTCGAAGAAGATGGGCGGACAGTTGCGCGCGTCCGCAAGCTCGAAGTAGAGCCCATTCGCGGTCGCCTCGATGAACTTCGCATCTTGTCCGGGTTGGTCGAGGGCGAGCGTCCGTTGTTGTCGCGCCGTCGGGAGATCAGCGATGGAACTCTGATCGAGGTGGGGAGAGTTCAAAACGCGACATCCGCAGTGGATGAACTTGGGGATGACCTTCCTTAGTCCCCTCCATACTTTTGACTTGCGGTCAACCGGAATATCTAATCCCAACCATGTCGCTAACTCGGTTTTCAGTACATCAAGTTGTGCTGATGAACTTGCTGTTCATCATTCTGATTATTGCGGGCGTTATCGTTCTCAATCGTCTGCCGATTGATGTGTACCCCAGCACATCGCTCGACATTGCCACGGTCGTGACGACCTGGCCCGGTGCATCCAGCGAAGAGGTGGAGCGGCTTGTCACGCGGCAAATCGAGGAGGAAATCGAAGACGTTCGCGGACACGACAGGATCTACAGCGTCTCGCAAGCCGACGCATCCATTATCACGGTCAAGTTTCGCGAAGATCTTTCGCCCGAAGAAACGCAGGCCGCCTTCGAGGATTTGCGACTAAGCCTCGATCGCGTGACCGATCTTCCCGAGGATGCCGAACCGCCGGAACTTCAGCGCATCACCACAGACGAGGTGATGCCGCTCCTGCAAATCGGCGTGGCTGCGACCGGTGAATTCGATGAGACGGTGCTTCGGCGCATCACGCTCAGCCTCAAAGACGCAGTGCGTGCGATTCCGAACATTTCCAAAGTAACCGCCATCGGTCTGCGCGACCGCGAGATTCACATCAAATTCGACAAAGCCGCCCTCGAAAAGCACGGGCTTAGTTTGAGTCAGGTGGCTCAGATCGTGCGGGCCAACAACATGAATCTGCCGGCAGGCTACCTTCGCAGCGGTGATTCGGAGATCACGCTACGCAGTGTGGGCGAAGTTGATCGCTGGGAAGACCTCGGGAAAATCCGCGTCATCCGCAGCGCATCGGGTGCGCATGTGTTGCTCAACGAAATTGCACAAATTGAAGAATCGTTTGAGCGTGCGTTCTGGACCGCCCGCGTGAACGGCAAACCGTCGATGGTGCTGCAAGTCGTCAAAGAAGGCGACGCAAACTCGCTCACGGTTCGGGAGGATGTGGGCAAGTGCATCGATCACTTCCTCGCCAACCTCGACGTCGAGGACATCGCGATCGAAATCCAAGCCGACACCACTGCGGTCATCGCAAGTCGGCTCGAAGTGCTCCGCAACAACCTGTCGTTGGGGATGGTGCTGGTTTTTCTTGTGCTGTGGGTTTCGATCGGGTTTCGCAACTCGGCATTGGCGGCGGTCGGTATCCCCTTTTCATTTTTGTGCGCTACCATTTTCATGTGGTTCATCGGCGTTTCGATCAATGCAGTCAGCGTGTTTTCGTTGGTGCTCGTCAGCGGGATGATCGTTGATGATGCCATCGTCGTACTCGAAAATATCTACCACCATGTGCAGCAGGGCCTGCCGCTGAAGGAGGCGGTCATACGCGGGACCGACGAAGTCGTCTGGCCGGTGGTTGCCTCAACCATGACCACGATCGTTGCGTTCCTGCCCATGTTGGTGATGTCCGGTGTATTGGGGCGGTTTTTTTCAATCGTGCCAAAGACCGTGACCGTGGCGCTCCTCGCTTCGCTCTTTGAATGCCTGCTGATTCTGCCCGTGCATTATTTGGATTGGGGTCCGCGCAAATCGACTTCGCCGGAATCCAGGAAGCATGGCACATCGCAGCGCCGAATGGGCAGGGTGCAGACGTTCACGGTTTCAATATACGACCGTGTGCTCGGTCAAATTCTTGCCTATCGGTACCTGGGCCCTGTGGTCATCATCGCGTGCGCTCTTTTTGTCTGGCAGGCACAGCGAACGCTCGTCGTCGAAATGTTCCCTTCGGATTTTCCAACGTTCGTTGTGGACATGGATCTGAAACCGGGCACCAACCTCGAAGCCACCGCACGCGAAGTCGATCGCCTTGCACCTATCGTCGATAAATTCAAACCCGACCGTGTTGTCCGATCGATTACTGCGGTGGGATTGAAAATCAACCAGGACAATCAGCGAATCATGCGGACCGACATCGCGCAAATGTGGATCGACGTGAAGACAGACACCTCCGGAACGACCGATCCGGTGGGAATCATCAATGACATTCGCGCCGAACTGCAGACGTTCTTGGATGAGAACCCCGATTGTCTGGTGGAGAGCTTCCAGGTCTGGCCCATCCGAGATGGTCCGCCCGTGGGCAAACCTGTGGCGATTCGGGTTGAACATCCCGACTACGATGTCGCGCGGGGCATCGTGCGACAAATCCGCGATCGCCTGGAAGACATGCCGGGTGTTCACGATGTTACGGACAACCTGCAACTGGGCAATCGCGAACTCGTCATGCGCGTATCCGATGAGAGAGCAAGCGAATTTGGCGTGACGTTTCTCGACGTGGCGACGGCGCTTCGCGGCGCGAAGGATGGACTGCGCGTTGGCGTGTTCAAAGATACGATTCACGAAGAAGACGTCGACATCAAAGTGCAATACGCCGATGCGTTTGTGAAGGATGTCAACCAATTGTTGGACATCGATGTGTATGGCGCTCAGCCCGGTCGCTCCGTGAAATTGCACCAAGTCGCCGATCTTGAGTTCGACCAGACCTATACGAATCGATACCACTTCGACGGCAAGCGCGCCGTCGAAATCACCGCCGCAGTCGATACGCAAATCACCGATGCCAAAATCGTCAACGAGACAATCTTCGCAGAATTCGGACCGATGGCTGAGAAGGATGAGAAGCTGACAATCAACACCGGTGGACAATTTGCGGAGACGCAGGAGAGTTTTCAGAGCCTTCGCCAGAGCGCGGTGATCGCCCTTGGATTGATGTATTTGATTCTTGCGTCGCAGTTTCGCAGCTACGTTCAACCGTTCGTCATTCTAACAGCCGTCATTTTCGGTGTGATGGGCATGGTTGTGGGGTTGGTCGTCAACGGTTATCCGTTCAGCGTGGTGACGGCGATCGCGATGGTGGGGCTTAGCGGGGTGGTCGTAAACGATGCGCTGGTGTTGCTCGACTTCATCAACAAGGAGAGGTTACGCGGAACGCCCCTGGTGGAAGCGATTCGCACCGCAAGTCAGCGCCGACTGCGGGCAATCCTCTTAACGACCCTGACCACGGTTGTCGGGTTGGCACCGATGGCGATGGGCGTGGGTGGGTACAGCAAAATCTGGTCGCCCTTTGCGATGAGCATGTGTTGGGGCATCGTGTTTTCAACGATGTTGACGTTGGGGGCGGTTCCCGCTCTCTACTACATCGTGGAAGACGTGAAAGCGTTCTTCGCCAGAGCGTTTCCCTCGAAGGGTGCAACGCCTGACTCAACGGTTTCCGGGAGCGCCCAGTGATACCACCATTCACCGAACTCAGAACTGGAGGCAGACGATTGAACTGGGAATCCAGTAGCGGCCATCGATGGGCACTCTCGATGTTCGTTCTTTGTGCGTTGACCGGCTGCCTTGGCCCGCCCAAAACGGGGCCCGACATGTTCGCGTCGGCGGATGTGTTCGGTGCGCCGCGCGGGGCGAACCCGATCAGCGAAACTCCGCTCTACGACTCTTCAACCCAAACCATTCATCTCGCAGGTGCCGTCAACGAAGTGCTCGGATTCTATCTGCGTGTTGGTGGATCGGGACGCCTCAACGTAGCCGTGCAGGATTTCGTGAGCGATTCAAACCATCGGCTGGCTGACAACGTCGACGTCTTCCGAATTCACCACGTTCAGCCCCCTCGGTTTCCCGGTTGGTACGTCAAACGCATGGAGCCGTCACGGCGACCGAAGACCGTTCCCGATGTGCTTGTGCCTGCCCACGCACCGCGGGGTGGATTGCCGACGGAGGTTGGCCGATCTCGTCCGGTTGAGTTGTGGATCGATGTCCGTCTGCCAAAGGGAACGCCTCCCGGTGATTATGAGTCCAAGGTGGTGGTCACGGCGAGTGGCAAAGCGATTTCGAAACTGCCGATCAAGCTGACGATTTGGCCGTTTGTTTTGCCGGATAACGCGGGCCCCGAGTTCGTGGTCGATGTCGATCACGAGGCACTGTTCGCCCACCATGTGATGCTGGATGGTCGGCCTTACCATCCGCCGAGGGTGTTGGAAGGCAGCCCCAAGCGTCGCGAGTTGGCCGAAACAATCACATCCACGATGCGGCTTCTGCGTGAACACGGGCTGAGCCCGCATCTGCCAAAACTTTATCCCGTCGCCAAGATCGACGCGAAGCAGAACATGCAGGTGGACTGGGCGGATTACGATTCGCTGGTGTCGGGATTCCTTGACGGCAGCG